>CAKKPE010000126.1 GCA_919901565.1 bacterium | reverse complement strand
AACCGGACATTTCTATTTTGGTAAGAATAGGACATTTCTATTTTGGCTTTACATGCGTAAAAAAGAGCATTGACAAAAATAACGAAGTAGCGTTAACTTATAAATAAGGCCACCGATAAAGGCAGCCCTGTTCGGAAGTGCAGGGTCGCAGAGTTGTGAGACCTCAAAATGAGGCCGGTCATAACCACCCGAAGTGGTAAAGAAATTGGGCGTCAATCCGCCCTGGAATCTTTTACCCATCATGCCTTTAGCGGTGTGATGGGTTTTTTATTTTAAGGAGCAGTTTTATGAAGCATCTCGCATCAATAAATTGGTTGTCAAAAGGATTCCTGGCATTTTTCCTTTTCATGTTCATGTGTATTGCAGTGAATCACACAGAGGCTTCCATCACCATTTCCTGGCAGCCGCCGCCATTGAGCGCGGATGGAAGCCTGTGCACCGATCTTGCAGGCTACAGAATTTATTATGTTGCCGACCGTTCCGGTTCGCCTTACAGCGGTACCGGGCTGGCCCAGGGCGATTCTCCAGTAACCCTGCCGTTGTCATCAATTGCTGATCCATCCAATCCTGAATTTGTTATCTCCGGATTGACCGCAGGGGCGACATATTATATAGCGGTAACCGCCTATGATACGAGTTCGAATGAAAGCGGGTATTCAAATGAGATCATAGCGGTTGATCCTGCAGTCAACAGTCCGCCCGCGGCGGCAATCAGTGCCTCGCCGACCGAAGGAATTGCACCCCTGTCGGTCAGTTTCGCCGGCACCGGCACCGATACGGATGGAACGGTTACGAACTATTTATGGGAATTGGGAGACGGGTCAGGTGCAAATGCACAAAACCCTGTACATACCTATATTACACCGGGCGCCTACACGGTAATGCTAACCGTGACGGACAACAGCGGGGCCACCGCTTCAGCCGCGAAACAGATCTCGGTTTTGGCTCCGAACGTGCCCCCCACGGCGTCCATCTCTGCAATTCCTGCAAGCGGCACGGCGCCGCTGGCAGTAAACTTCACAGCTGCGGCCACAGACAGCGACGGGACCATCGTGTCCTATCTCTGGAATTTTGGTGACGGCGCAACATCTTCAAGCAATAACCCGTCACACACCTATAGTTCCGCCGGAGCGTACACGGCGAAACTGACCGTGACGGACAACAGCGGGGCCACCGCTTCAGCCTCTAAACAGATCCGAGTTAAACCTGGCCGGTTGCGGTAAGTTTCACGGCCATGGCTGCCGAGTTAATAATGACAGGAGGATTCTGATATATAACATGTTTTAGAATATAACCTTTGCTCAGAGCAAACCATGGGAAACCGTGGGACGCAGAGTTACGGGACTAAAAAAGCAGTTTCAGCGGATGAGTGTCTTTACGATCACTAACCACTGATCACTCACGCTGTTTTTCATGTCAGCCGGGCCGCCAAAGGAATCATCCTTCTTGGCGGCTTTTTTATTTCAGGGGAAACATCTATGGAGCAGACTGCTTTAAGATATCGGTTGGTTAAAGGATTCTTTACACTTTTACTTTTCATCTGCGCTGCAGCGAATGGGGCGGAGGCTTCCATCACCATTTCCTGGCAGCCGCCGCCATTGAGCGCGGATGGAAGCCTGTGTACTGATCTTGCAGGCTACAAAATTTATTATGCTGCCGACCGTTCCGGTTCGCCTTACAACGGCACCGGCCTGGCCCAGGGCGCTTCTCCAGTAACTGTGCCGTTGTCATCGATTGCGGATCCATCCAATCCTGAATTGGTTCTTTCCGGATTGACCGCAGGGGCAACATATTATATAGCGTTAACCGCCTATGATACGAGTTTGAATGAAAGCGGGTATTCGAATGAGATTACGGCGGTTGATCCTGCAGTCAACAGCCCGCCCACATCGGTGATCGCAGTGAGCACGAAAGTGCCAGACCCCGCAGCCAGTCCTGCAGTCAGTTCAGGAGGAGGAGGCGGCGGATGCCGGGTTTCACAAAACCAGACCGGCAGTCCGGATGGACTCATCCTCTTTATCCCCACCTTGGCTCTGCTGGTCTTGAAACGGAGGCAGCGTCTAATTATGTTCCCGCACCTTGTTGAAGGTGACGTCAGGCCACTTTTCCATGACATACTCGAGGCTCCATTTGCTCTGGGCAAGATACGCCAGATGTCCTTCCGCATCGTAACTGAGATTGGCCTGATTCTTTGCAACAAATTCTTCGAGCATCTTCCTCTCATCACACAGTATCCACCGGGCCATGGTGATGTCTGCCTGGACATAGGCGGCATCAACTCCGTATTCGCTCTTAAGACGGGCCATGGTCACATCGAACTGCAGGACACCCACGGCTCCGAGGATATAGTCGTTTCCCATGAGAGGCCGAAAGACCTGCACTGCCCCCTCCTCGGCCAGTTGGGTCAGCCCCTTCTGAAGCTGCTTGGTCTTGATGGGGTTTTTTAGAACAGCCCGCCTGAAATATTCCGGTGCAAAATTGGGTATGCCGGTAAATTTGAGCAGTTCCCTGTCTGTAAAGGTATCGCCGATCTTGATGGTCCCGTGATTGTGGATGCCGATGATATCCCCTGCATAGGCTTCATCCACATGGGTCCTGTCCTGTGCCATGAAGATGGTGGCGTTGGAGAGGGTCATCTCCTTGCCGGTCCGGTGGTGTCGGACTTTCATCCCGCGTGTGAACTTGCCGGAGCAGATGCGGATAAATGCGATGCGGTCCCGGTGGGCCGGATCCATATTGGCCTGTATCTTGAAGGTAAACCCGGAAAAGAACTCCTCATAGGGCGAGACCTCCCGGAATACGGAACGCATGGGACCGGGTGGAGGGGCCATCTCTACGAATGAATCGAGCAGTTCCTGAACACCGAAGTTGTTGATGGCGCTCCCGAAGAAGACGGGCGTCTGGTTCCCTTTGAGATAGTGCCGGCACTCAAAGGGGTTGGCCGCCTGCTGGAGCAGCGCAACATCCTCGCGCAGTTCGTCGGCCTGACTCCCCAGAATGGCGTCCAGTCTGGGGTCGTACAGATCGGTGATAAGAACCCCGTCCTTGGTTCTGGTCTCCCTGCCCGGAGTAAAGAGCAGCAGTTCCTGACGGACCAGGTTGTAGACCCCCTTGAAGGTCTTGCCCATCCCGATCGGCCACGTCATGGGCGCGCACTCGATCTGCAGCTTATCCTCGATATCGTGTAGCAGGTCCAGGGACGGCAGACCATCCCGGTCGAGCTTGTTGATAAAGGTCATGATCGGAGTGTTCCGCATGCGGCAGACCTCCATCAGCCTCTCGGTCTGCGGTTCAACACCCTTGCCGCTGTCGATCACCATCAGGGCGCTATCCACCGCGGTGAGCACCCGGTAGGTGTCTTCGGAGAAATCCTGATGGCCCGGCGTATCAAGCAGGTTGATCTCAAAATCCCGGTAGTTGAACTTCATGACCGATGTGGTAACCGAGATCCCGCGCTCCTTTTCGATAGCCATCCAGTCACTGGTGGCGTGACGGGCAGCCTTTTTTGATTTGACCGCTCCGGCAAGCTGGATCGCTCCGCCGAAAAGGAGGAGCTTTTCCGTAAGGGTTGTCTTCCCTGCATCGGGATGGCTGATGATCCCGAAGGTGCGCCGCCGGTCTACCTCATTCTGATAATGTTTTTTCATGGTTATCACTGCGTTTCGCATAACCTCTTCACAGACACAAAAAAACAGGCCTCAAAAGGCCCGGCAGTTATGGTATAAATTACACTAAATATCGGGTTGTTGTCAAGAACTGCTTGATTAATTGCTTATAGACTGGTAGATTTCATGACCATGATGGCCAATCCGCTTCTTGCTCGGAGAAGAACATCATGAATCCCCATCAGCGGCAGAGATCCGGATCCGGGGTGAACTGATCTGCGCGGATATTGGAATATCTATGGTTCGGACCCATGGTTGTTCCCTGGTGATAAGCTATTTTATTAAAACTTTTTGGAGGAAAACCCATGAAAAAAATACTCGACTCCATATGGATCTTAATTTCGGCCTTTGCCCTCATCGCCGGCTGCAAGACTGAAACACCCCAGACCCAGAAGAGCCAGCCGCCTGCAGCCGCCCAGCCCACGCAGGCTGAACCAACCACAGCCGGATACCGGGGCACGGTGGTGGATGTCATCAATAGCGGCGGCTACACCTATGTGCAGGTCGACACGGGCAGCGGTAAGATCTGGGCGGCCGCCAACCAGTTTGAAGTCAAAGCGGGTGATCAGGTCATGGTTCCTCAGGGTCTTCCCATGGAAAATTTTCACAGCAAGACCCTGAACCGCACATTTGACACGATCTACTTTGTTTCCGCCATTACCGTGGCAGGCGCAGACAAAACCGCGGTACAGACCCCCGAAGGACACCCGGATGTCAGCCAGGGCCATACTGCACCCTCTTCCCATGCTCCGTCGGTAGTGGATTTTCCCGGGCTTAAAAAGGCCGAGGGAGGCAAGACCGTCGCTGAAATCTATGCCGAGAAAAACAGCCTCTCAGGCAAGAACGTGACGGTACGCGGCAAAGTGGTCAAGTTCACCCCGGCAATTATGGGCAAGAACTGGCTGCACCTGCAGGACGGAACCGGAGACCAGGGGACCCTTGACATGACCATCACCACCGACGGGACAGCCAAAATAGGCGACACGGTTCTGGTCAGCGGTGTCCTGGCCGTTAATAAAGACTTCGGCGCCGGTTATCAGTATGACGTCATCATTGAAGATGCCAAACTCACGGTGGAATAGACAAGGTCCGGTTTGAGGTCACGCGCCCGCACATCTGACAAATAATCAAACCCGTACCGTGGTCGCCTGGGGGCCTGACTCCCCGGGTTCCTCTTCAAACCGGACCTTGTCACCGACCTCCAGTTTGTCGAAATCCGCGTTCAGGACACTGTTTCGGTGGAAATATATATCCCTGCCGTCCGGCGTCTCGATCCTCCCATAGTCATCCACAGGGAAGAGCACCGAGACCCAGCCGAAGGGACCTGTCTCGTGCGCCTTCACCTCCCCTCTGCGCCGCCTGGCGTAATCCTCCAGTTTGCGGCAGGCAGCGTCAAACGATTCCTTCATGGCCACATAGACATCCTCCCGGGCCCGGTTCTTCTCCGGCAGCCGGTTGATCACGAGTTCTCCATCCCGCAGGGTCATGTCAATCTTGACGTTGTAGAGGATACCCTTGTGTTGGCTCTTGTGCGGCGCTTCAACAACCACCCTGCAGTTGATAATATCATTGTTGAACCGCTCAAGCTTTTTGGCCCGCTCCCGTATCTTGGCCTCCACGGTCTCTGACGGATCGACGTTACGGAAAGTGATCTGCAAAGGTATTTCCATAGGCATGACCTCCATCTCCATTCGGCTGTTTCCAATAAAACCTTTTAAATAAATATCTTACGCATTTTCAAGACCTTAATAAAAAGAGAACTCCTATCGATAAATTTATCGTAAAACCCCATATTTTTCAACTGCCGGGGTAAATAGATCCGGGGTAAATAGATCTTGACATTCAAAAATGCATATGGTTTAATGCAAATGTAAGTATAGGGTGTGCAGATGATCATGACAAAAGAGTAAAAAACAAACCGCACAGACTATTAGATCTGAGCGGTTTTTTTATATCTGAAACCTGGTTAAGCTGCACGTTCAAACAATTGTTTCAAGGTGAAACATAAGGAGTAACAAAATGGTAGAAGGTACAGTAAAATGGTTCAACGATGGCAAGGGTTTCGGCTTTATCGCTCAGGACGGTGGCCCGGATGTGTTCGTGCATTTCTCTGAGATTCAGGATGAAGGTTTCAAGAGCCTTGCAGAAGGCCAGAGGGTCAGTTTCGATGTAACCCAGGGAAACAAAGGGCCTCAGGCTGTAAAAGTCTCCAAGTTGTAATATCAGGAGCAGCATACATGATAAACCAAAAGCTCCGCGGTCAGCCGCGGAGCTTTTTCTTGTTCTGATATCGCAGGACCGCCCCTGTTTGTTTCCCTACTCATCAAAACGGAATCACAAGGGCTCGGATTTCCCCCTCAGGATCTTCCACAACTTCTCCCTGAGGACATTTTTGAAGTGTTCGGACGACTGGACCGGCGCAAGATCCGCCTCATGGAACCTTTCCAATTCATCCAGGTCCTCCAAGCAGTTGATCATCTCTTTTTTCTCTTCCTTCATCTGATTGTAAACCCATGTGTTTTTTGTATTTTTCTTGTCCATTTTACTACCGTACGTTCAAACACCCCGGAACATGTACAACATTTATCACGTCTTATAAGGCTAAGAACGATCTCTTTTATCTTCCGCATGAACTATGCCTCAGAATTCTTTATTTGTCAAATCGTTGTTAATATGGAAATGGCAGCGTATATGGCCATAAAATCATACTCAAGGAAGCAAAACAGTAGGAATCAGAATATTTTGAAAAAGTGAAATATTTTAATGGTGCCCCCGGGGTGACTCGAACACCCGGCACCCGGTTTAGGAAACCGGTGCTCTATCCGCCTGAGCTACGGGGGCGTGAAGATTTCGCAGCCGAAAAGAGATCATTATGTATCATGTTTCAAGGGATGTGTCAAGAAAACAGGATCTGGAGGGTGTGCGACAAATTTATGGGTAGAACCGTCAAGCGCATGCCCTGTTTTCCCA
>CAKKPE010000125.1 GCA_919901565.1 bacterium | reverse complement strand
CGTCTGCCGCCATCTGTGAGAGACATAGACTTGATGAATAAAGGATTGCGACGTGCTCTCCCGTAGAGACAGGGAGGAGCAGGAACTGAGTGAGAGACATAGACTTGATGAATAAAGGATTGCGACCGAACACCGGACGATCCCCTTTCCCTCTGGAAACGGCATCGTGAGAGACATAGACTTGATGAATAAAGGATTGCGACGGACAACTTATCACAACACAAATGGGGAAGAACTTTTATGTGAGAGACATAGACTTGATGAATAAAGGATTGCGACTTCGTTCTGACCATTTTCCCTTTTGGCTTCTTTGTTCGTGTGAGAGACATAGACTTGATGAATAAAGGATTGCGACGTGACCACCACACTCCGGACCGATACCAAGTTCCACGTGAGAGACATAGACTTGATGAATAAAGGATTGCGACTCTTTATCGCTCATTGGTAGGTCGTGTTGCGGCCGCCGTGAGAGACATAGACTTGATGAATAAAGGATTGCGACTTGAGGTCTTCGATCGTGAGCTGAACACTGTCGTCGTGAGAGACATAGACTTGATGAATAAAGGATTGCGACAAATGAATTTGAAGCCTTTCGGGTCTCGGGCAGTAACGTGAGAGACATAGACTTGATGAATAAAGGATTGCGACATGGTAGATGATCACGAATCGTACCAATCACATCAGTGAGAGACATAGACTTGATGAATAAAGGATTGCGACAAAGTTTTCCAAACAAATTCGTGCCTCATTCTATAAACAGTGAGAGACATAGACTTGATGAATAAAGGATTGCGACAGGCTCCGCTTTCAGCGGAGAGTCAGAAGTGAGAAGTCAGGAGTGAGAAGGGAAAAACAAGAGATAAAAGAAAGGTGTTGTATAGAACCATTTGATTTATGATTTCGATTTTAACTTCTGACTTCTGACTCTTGACTTCGGACTGCGGAGCCGGCATGGCTCCGCCTTCGGCGGAGAGTCAGAAGTGAGGAGTCAGAAGTCAGGAGATGGAAGAAGGAAAAGGATTGAGAGTCCCGATGGTGTGCGACAAATTTATGGGTAAAACATTTCTCTAAGAGCGTCATTCCCCGACCCCCAATCGTAGTCGAGGGCATGCTTGATCGGGGAATCCATGGTTCGACAAGCTCACCATGACAATTGTCACCCTGAGCCTGTCGAAGGGTGGATTGTCCGGTCGGGCCTGTCATCCGATCCCCCGATCAAGTCGGAGGACAGGCCTGATCGGGGGACCGGACAATGACGACCATATGTAATCCTGATGTGTACCAACATTTTTGTCGCAGACCCATCGCAGGATATTCACTTGTAAATTCATGAGAGGTAGGCTATAGTCTTTTTATTTCCGCCGCAGGGGCGGAGCGAACAAAATAGACCGGGAAGAGGAGGAAGACGAAGAGATGGAGAAGGAGAATCTGGACCAATTGTACTTGTATGCCTACCCACACAATTTCCTTTACAAATCCCATAGAAATTGATAAATGGATACTTAACGATTATTTCCAGGTCTACGGCTCGTAGAGTAGAGCGGTTCAGTACAATACATCCTACGGCAAAAAGATAGGATAAATTATTATAGTGAACTCTAAAAAGGGTTAGATGAAACTCACATTTGAATGGGATGAAGTCAAAGCCGAAGCCAATCTCAAGAAGCATAAAGTGAGCTTCGATGAGGGTAAAACAATTTTCAATGACCCCTTTCTATTTACATTTCCGGATAATAAGCATTCTATGAACGAGGAACGTTATATAAATATCGGACTTTCTATTAATGGGCGGATTTTGGTTTTGACTCATACTGAAAGACACGATAAAATACGCATTATCAGTTGCAGGAAGGCTGCAATGCGCGAAAGGAGATTTTATGAAGAGGGCGGTTTGTAAAAAAATATCGGGAAAAGAAGACATGGAATCAGAATATGATTTCTCCGAGATGAAGGGGGCGGTGCGGGGGAAATACTATAAAGCATATCGTGCCGGACACAAAGTGAAGATTCATAAAGCAGACGGCACTACTTCAGTCCAATATTTCAAGATCGAGGAAGGAGCAGTCATGTTGGAGCCGGACGTTAGAAAATATTTTTCAAACTCGGAATCAGTCAACAAAGCGCTCAGATCATTAATTGCGATTATTCCCTCGAAAAGACGAACACCTACTCACACTGAATGATAATCGCCCTGTCGCATAATGAGTCGCTGACCCGTAGGGCCTACGGCTCGTAGAGTAGAGCGTTCAGTCCAACACGTTTTATCCGAAATGCCTCACGGCACTACGCAGACCTCAGAAGAGAAAGCACTATTTGTTAGCAAAGGGGGAATGCCCTTTTACCGCTCCATCAGGTACGCTGTAGTGACGAAGTACGCAGCATAACGACGCAGACGGACTTTTTAGGAAGCCGTCAATCTTGAGGAAGTATGAATCGCAATAAACGGGCAGATCTTATGGACTAACTGTAAGCTTGACAAATATTATTTATGCCGATATATATGGGGAAATCTATCAGGGAGGGCAGAGCCATGAAGAGAGCAACTTTATTCCTGTTCCTTATTTCAGTGGTGTGGTGTTCATCAGTTCTTCCGGTTTCAGGGGCAGGGTTCCTGATTTTTGAACAGGGGTCCAAGGCCATGGGCATGGCCGGTGCTTTTACGGCCACGGCCGATGATCCTTCCGCTATCTTTAATAATCCTGCCGGCATCACCCAGCTCTCCGGGACCCATGTGAGCATCGGGAACACCTTTGTCCGGAACGATCAGAAATATGATGTGGACAGTGCATCCACACCAGGGCTCGTCTATCACGAAGAGATGGCATCGAGGACTTTTTTTCTTCCCCATCTATACATGACACATCAAATGAACGATAAATTAACCTTAGGTTTCGGGTATTACACCCCATTCGGCATCGGCACGGACTGGGCCGACAGCTCCGTGGGAAATTCCGTGGCCAATGAGGCCCATATCAAGACCTACGACTTTAATCCCAACCTGGCCTACAAGGTGAATCCAAAACTATCCGTAGCCGTGGGTGTCCATTATCTCCGGTTAAAAACACAGATCATCCGAAACGTAGGGCTTGCGGATTTCCGACCGGACTTATATACCCCGGTGGTAAGCTATGAAACCTTCGCTGCTACCGGCCAGAGTGCGGAACAACTCGGCCGTTTGAAACTGGACGCGAGGGGCGGCGGATGGGCCTACAACCTGGGGCTTCTCTACAAGATCAACGAGTTCTGGAAAGCCGGATTTTCCTACCGAAGCGATATGAAGGTCGAGGTTTCAAGAAGTGAAAGTACAGTTGATTGGCGCCCCAGCGGCAATGTATTTGCTCCCGTGCCGATCCAGCTTGTTTCGACACACACTTACGGATATACCAAACTCGGGCTTCCCGGAATTTATCTTGCCGGGGTCTCCACGACCATGTTCGATAAGTGGAACATGGAGTTCGATGTCCAATACACGACCTGGAACCATTTTGACGATATTGTAGTGAAGATGGAGCCGGGCCTTGCATTAAACACCGGAGCCCGGTCCAATAAATTGGTTTTACAGGAAGACTGGGAGAATGTATGGGGTTTCCATCTGGGGACCGAGTACAAATATACTGACAACTTTGCGGCCAGGGCGGGGTATTTCTATGACAAGAACCCTATCCCGGACCGGACCCTGGGGGCCATCCTTCCTGATTCGGACCGGCACAACTTTTCTCTGGGGTGCGGGTACACTCGGGGGGACTGGACCTTGGACGCCGCGTACATCTATTCACATTTTGAGAACCGAAGCACCGATACCAATTACCAGAACTTCAATGCCTCCTACAAGAGTGACTTCCATCTGCTGGGTGTCACGCTGACTAAAAAGATTTAGGGGAGAAGAAGAAAAGAAATTTGTTAGTTTAGATCTATGGATGTTTTCCCCCCTTTAAAAAAAGGGGTGGAGGGGGGATTCTTTCACATGCACTACCAGAAATCCCCCTCCATCCCCCTTTTGCAAAGGGGGACTTGAAAGCAACAGCAGCCCCCCTTCCAGGGGGCAAACCAAAGCCATGTTTTTTGAGCGTGGATTTTTACTATCCCGAATGGTCAGGGGAGCCTTTGTCCCGGAGTTGTCTCTTCAGGTCCTCAATCTCATGCTCCATGTTATCGAGGCGTTCCATGATAGGGTCCGGCAGATGGATATGGTCCAGGCTGCTCCGCACCTTTTCGCCTTCCACTTTGACTATTCTTCCTGGCACGCCGACTACCGTGGAATTGGCAGGGACGGGGGTCAAGACCACGGCATTGGCGCCGATCTTGACATTGTCTCCGATCATCATGCTCCCGAGGATCTTGGCCCCGGCGCCCACGACCACGTTGTTCCCCAGGGTCGGGTGGCGTTTGGTGTGTTCCTTGCCGGTCCCGCCGAGAGTGACTCCCTGATAGAGGGTGACGTTGTCGCCTATCTCCGAAGTTTCGCCGATCACCACCCCCATGCCGTGGTCGATGAAGAATCCCCTGCCGATTTTGGCCGCGGGGTGGATCTCCACGCCGGTCAGAAACCTGGCAAGCTGGGAGATCAGCCGGGGAAAGAATGGGACATGATGGTTGTGCAGGCAGTGGGAGAAGCGGTAGGCAAGGATGGCATGAAAGCCGGCATAGGTTAGGATCACCTCCAGTTTGCTGGTTGCTGCGGGGTCCATCTCGAAAACCGCCCGGAAATCGGATCTGATCATTTCAAGCGTTTTTGTCATACTTGCTCCTGTTCAGGATCAGGGCCGTGGCCCAAGCCGCAATGCCCTGACCCGTGCCGGTGAACCCCATTCCTTCGGTGGTGGTGGCCTTGACACTGACCTGTGACGAATTCATGCCGAGGGAGGCTGCAAGGTTCTCTCTCATGGACATGATAAAATCTCTGAGTTTCGGACGTTCCGCCACAATGGTGGCATCGATATTGGCGATCCGGTACCCTTCCCTGGAGATCATCTCTCCCACAAGCGTGAGGAGTTTCAGACTGCTGATGCCCCGGTATGTTACGTTGGTGTCCGGGAAATGGACCCCGATATCACCGAGAGCGGCCGCTCCGAGAAGGGCATCGCAGACCGCATGGGCCAGGACATCGGCATCCGAGTGGCCCAGGAGCCCCGTGTCAAAAGGAATGGTCACTCCGCCCAGGATCAGCGGTCTGCCCTGCACCAGGCGGTGCGCGTCATATCCGTGTCCGATCCGCATGTTCCAGCCTCTGTTTAAGGATCGCCTCTCCGAGAACCAAGTCCGACGGCGAAGTGATCTTGATGTTTTCGTTGCTTCCCTTTATAATCTGCACCGGAAGGCCGAGCCGCTCAATTAGAGAGGCGTCATCCGTCCCCAGGAACCCGTCCCGGTACGCGGACTCATAGGCCCGGATGAGGTCCCGGTAGCAAAAGACCTGGGGGGTCTGGATGGACCAGAGGGTATCGCGTGAGAGGGTCTTTGTCACCATGAGAGAGCTATCCACGGATTTGATGGTGTCTCGAACCGGAACCCCGACGACAGCGGAAACTCCTTGAGAGGCAAGCTGCAAACTTTCACGGATCATGTCTCCGGTTAGAAAGGGACGGACCCCGTCATGGACCACCACCAGGTCCGGCGGTGAAACCATGGACAAAAGCCCGGCATAGACCGAATCCTGCCTCTCCCTGCCGCCGGAAATAATGGATAAGATCTTGTCAAAGCCATGTTTTTCTACGATCTGCTCCCGGCAGAAGGCCCTGTCTTCGTCAGGGACCACCAGGATGATCTCATCAATTTCCGGGCAGGTCTGCATGACCCTGAGTGTATGGACCAGGACCGGTTCTCCGCAGAGGGAGAGGAACTGCTTCTTGACTGAAGAGCCCATCCGGATGCCTTTGCCTGCGGAGGGTACGATGCCTACGCAATGCGGGGTTGCCATTTGACCCATATCCGACTCCATTGGACTCCATTGAAACAAATAATTTGTCGCATCATAACAGATTTCATAAGTGATGTAAACCCCGCATCAGATGCCGGGTGTGCGACAAATTTATGGGTAAATATTTCTCTGAGAGCGTCATTTCCCGACTGGATCGGGGAATCCAGACAATTAAGGAATCTGATGTGGACATTTTATTGTGCTTGACAGATCGAAATTGTTAAAGTATATTGTCATATACTTATAAGTCAAGGCGAGGCCGATCATGAGAAGAGAAGCGGAACTATTTAAAATACTCTCTGTTGATAAACGGATAGAAATTGTTGAATTCCTAAAAAAGGAGCCTATGAGCGTCAATGCTTTAGCTGAGGCATTGAAGATAACCCAGTCTGCTGTATCCCAACATCTGCGAGTGCTGAAGGGCGCCGGTCTTGTCAAAGACCAAAGGCAGGGATATTGGATATACTATTCATTAAATCGAGATACCCTTGAGAAATGCCGTGAAAGACTTAACCGCATCTGCACCTGTGGTTGTTTAGGTCAGCATTCGAGGGCGGAGAAAAAATTGAAAGCGCCGAAAGGTTAATATTTTTTTTGCCTTATCATATAAGTTTATACGCATTAACTTAAACAGATAACGAGAAGGAAGGGAGGTGATAACAATGGCGAAAGACACCAAGAAACAAAAAGAAAAGCCCGAAGAGAAGAAGCCTGAAATCAAGATCCAGAAGAAGAGTTCCTGTGGTTGCGGGTGTATCCCGCATGCTATTAAGACAAAATAGGCAAAATATAGGTGGCGGGTTGTATTCAATCCGCCACCTATATTTAAATTTCAAGGAGGGTAAGATGAAAGAACTCATATTGACAGCTTGCTATTGGATACATCTCATGGCTACGGTGATATGGGTTGGAGGGATCATTTTTATACTTATCATCGCAATACCGTCATCCAAACAAGTTCTGGGGGCAGAGGCCGGTAAACTTATGGGGGAGATTTCAAAAAGATTCACGCCATTGGCAAACTACAGCATAATACTCCTGGTCGTCACCGGAGTTTTTTTAGCAGGGCTGAACAAGGAATTTTCAGGGATTAGGGTTCTTGAAAATAATTGGACTACGACTCTGACCCTGAAGCTGATTTTGGTTTTCAGCATGGTCTCGATTCATTTCTATAGGGGCTTGATCTTAGCTCCCAAGATTATGCGAAAAGAATCTGCGGCCGAAAAGGCAGCCTTACAAAAATTATCCCTCAACTTGGTTAAGGTAAATTTTGCTTTAGGTTTATCCGTGTTGCTGCTGAGCGGGGCCATATCTGTTTTTCGAGGTTATTGAGAATGAGAAGGGTGTTTTGGCCCGAACGCCCATCTACGAGCGATAATCCGCGTTGATCTTTACGTAATCGAGGGAAAGATCCGTGGTGTAGATCTCGGCCGAAGAGGTTCCCATGTGAAGGTCCACGGTGATCACGAAGTTTTTTTTCCGCAGGGCCCGGCCTGCGATCTTTTCCTGCCTGCTCCCCAGGCCCACACCCTGTTTGACCATGGGGATCTCATCGAAAAAGATATCGATCCTGTCCTGCCGGATGGGAACGCCTGATGCGCCCGCTGCGGCCATGATCCTTCCCCAGTTGGCGTCCTGTCCGAAGAGGGCGGTCTTGACCAGGTTCGAACAGGCGATCTTCTTGGCGATGGTGAGGCAATCCTTTTTGTTGCTTCCATGGATGACCCTGATGGTTACGAATTTGGTCGCCCCCTCTCCGTCTTTTACGATGGCAAGCGCCAGGTTCAGGCAGATCTGATTGAGTGCATGCTGGAAACCTGATGAGAGGAGATTCTTCTTATGGATACGGGCACGGGAGAGCCCGTTGGCCATGGCCAGGACCATGTCGTTGGTGCTCATATCCCCATCCACCGTGATCCGGTGGAAGGATTCGTCCACGGCCTGCTTCAGTGCGGAATGGAGCGTTTCGGGGTCCAGGGATGCATCAGTGGTCACGAAGGCCAGCATGGTGGCCATGTCCGGATGGATCATGCCTGAGCCCTTGGCCATGCCTCCGATCCGCACCTTTTTCCCGCCCGTGGTCCACTCCAGGGCAGCGGTTTTCGGCCGTGTATCCGTGGTCATGATGGCGCGGGCGGCGAGCGAACCTCCGGATCTTGAGAGTCTTCGGGCAAGGCCCGGGATCTCCGGGAGGATCCGGTCCATGGGAAGGGGGAGGCCGATCACACCTGTTGAGGCCACGGCGATCTCCTGCTTGCGTACAGACAGGGAGGAGGCTGCACGGAGGGCCATCTCTTCAGCGTCATGGAGTCCTGCTTTGCCGGTACAGGCGTTGGCGTTCCCGCTGTTTGCGATGACGGCCCTGAGGACGGGCCTCTGCAGGATCTTCCGTGTCCAGAGGACCGGAGCGGCCACGGCCAGGTTACGCGTGAAGACCCCTGCAGCCGAAGCCGGGACTTCAGAGAAGATCAGGCAGAGATCCAGTTTGTCAGCCTTCTTGATCCTGCAGGCAACAGCGCCGGCGAGGAACCCCAGGGGTGCAGTGATCCCGCCGCGGACCGGTGTAATCAAACGGGCAAGGGGAGGTCGTTTCCGGGGTGACATGGCGCCTCTCTTCAAGGGGTGAGTGGAGGGAGATCCAGTCCTGTTGTTTCCTTGATACCCATCATGAGATTCATGTTCTGAACCGCCTGTCCTGAAGCCCCTTTGACCAGGTTGTCGATGACGGAGACCACAATGACCCTGCCGGTCCGTTCATCCACCTTCAGTCCGATATCACACCGGTTGGTACCCCGCACATCCCGTGTATTGGGCAGGGAGCCTTGGGCATGGACCCGGATGAAGGGTTCGTCTGCGTAAAAGGTCTTATAGGCATCGACCAGGTCTCCGGTGGAGGCCTTCCTGTTCAGGATGCCGTAGGAGGTGCAGAGAAGCCCCCGGTTCATGGGGATCAGATGGGGGGTGAAATTGAGCGTGATCTTCTGCTCCGCAATGCGCGAGATCTCCTGCTCGATCTCGGGCGTATGCTGGTGTTCCCCGATCCGGTACGCGGCCAGGGCCTCGTTGGCCTCGGGAAAATGCAGGTGAGGCTTGGGCGTCTTTCCTGCGCCGGATATCCCGGACTTTGCGTCAATGACGATCCCTTGTGTCTGGATGAACCCGCCCTTGATGAGAGGCGCGAGCCCGAGCAGGGCACACGTGGGGTAGCACCCGGGATTGGCAAGGAGCCGGGCCTCTGTGATCTCATTCCGATAGAGTTCCGGGAGTCCATAGACAGACTGTTTCAGGAGTTCAGGGACCGTGTGGTCGACCTTGTACCATGTCCTGTACTGCGAGACATTCTTAAGCCTGAAATCCGCGCTCAGATCCACAAGCCGGACCCCATGCTCCAGAATCCTCGGGACAATCTCCATGGACAGGGTGTGAGGAAGGGCCAGAAAGACCAGGTCCGCGTCTTTGACCAGGGCTTCCGCATCCAGGGACTCATAGGTGAGATCCATGAGTTCTCCGAACTGCGGAAAGACCTCTGAGAGATGCGCTCCGCTATGCTGTTCAGAGGTGATTCTGATGACCCTGGCCTCAGGGTGCAGGTAAAGGAGCCTCAAAAGCTCAGAACCCGTATATCCAGTCGCCCCGGCGATGGCTATGTTGATCATGTGTTTTTAACGTTTGGAGTATTGGGACTTCTTTCTCGCTTTGGGCTGCCCTGGTTTTTTACGTTCTTTCTTTCTGGGATCGCGTGTCAGGAGGCCTGCCTTCTTCAGGACAGCCTTGTACTTGGCGTCCAGCGTGGAGAGGGCCTTGGAGATGCCGTGACGGATGGCTCCGGCCTGTCCGGAAGCCCCGCCTCCTTCAACATTGACCAGAATGTCGAATTTCCCAATGGTTTCTGTCAATTCGAAAGGCTGCTGAACCATCATGCTCAGGGTTTCGCGTCCTCCGAGGTATTCCTTCATATCCATGCGGTTGATGACCACATTGCCGGAACCTTCTGACAGGTAAACCCTGGCCGAGGCGTTCTTTCTTCTTCCGGTTGCATAAATACGTTCTTGATCCATAAAACAAAACCTCCCCTATGATGTCAGCGTAATCTGTTCCGGTTTCTGCGCCTCATGCGGATGATTGGGGCCGGCATAGACCTTCATCTTTTTGATCATGGCGCGTCCCAGGCGGTTTTTGGGAAGCATCCCGCGCACGGCATGGGTGATGACACGTTCCGGATGGGTTTCCAGAAGCCTGGCGGCCGTGAACCGCTTCAATCCGCTCTGGTATCCTGTGTAATGGTAGTAGATCTTTTTCTTCAATTTATCGCCGGTCAGACGGACCTTGTCTGCATTGATGAGAATCACAAAATCCCCGGTGTCCACGTGGGGAGAGTAAATCGGCTTGTTTTTCCCGCTCAGGATCATAGCAATCCGTGTCGCGATCCGGCCCAAAACGGCTTCCTGCAAGTCGACAATGTACCATTTGCGGGCCTGTTCCTGTTCTTCTTTTTTTGCCATGTAGGTTTTCATGTAAAACTCCTTAGTAATGAGCAGAATCAGAATTAGTATTTATAGAAAATTTAATAAAAAATGTCAAGTTTAAAAGAACATATTGTTAATTTATTTAGATCATCTCCAAAATAGTGGGTAAAAACAACAGGGGTCAAGGGGTCAAGGATTCCAGGGGTAGAATGAAGTGCTCAAATTTTACCCACTAATGGGGACCTGGGACGTCTTGCTGGAAGCGGGGAGGATGATGATAAAGGTCGCTCCGCTTCCGATACTGCTTTCCACCCAGATGCGGCCTTCGTGGAGTTCTATGATGTTTTTGGAAATGGAAAGGCCTAGGCCCGTCCCCGAAGGGATTTGGTTCGGGACATCCTGAATATGATAGAATTTTTCAAAAATCCCTTTGTGGTGCTCTTCAGCGATACCCGGGCCGGTATCGGTCAGCCGGATCATCACCATCTGCTGTTTCAGGGTGAGCGGGGCGGCATATTCCGGAAGACCCAGGGAGAGGGAATCTTCCGGAGAAACCATCTGTTGCCGAATCGTGATCGTCCCTCCTCTGGGCGTAAATTTAAAGGCGTTGCTGAGGATGTTGATAAAGACCTGGAGCAGCTTATCACGGTCACCCATGATCATGAATCGCTCTTTATGATCAAATTCTTGTTGTAGCTGGATTTTCATGATTTTTGATTGGCCTTCAAAAAGTGACAAGCAATGTTTGATCAGCTCATTGAGGTCCAGAAGTCCTTTTCTGAAATTCATGTTCCCGGACTCGATCTTGCTCAGGTCCAGATAGTCATTGACCAGGTTCCCGAGGCGGAATCCTTCGGTCTTGATGATGTTCAGGAATTCTTCCCGGGTCTGTTCGGATTCGTTTTTATACCGGAGCAGGAGGTCGGCATAAGAGATGATGGAGGTCAGGGGGGTTCTGAGGTCGTGGGCTACAATATTCAGGAACTCGGTTTTTTTGCAGTCCAGATCCCTGAGTGTCAGGTTGGCTTTTTCCAATGCCTGATTCTTCAGATCCAGTTCCAGGGTCCTTTCCCTGACTTTTTGTTCCAGCTCAAAACTCAATTTCCTGAGTTGTTCAGTTTTTACTATGCGCTCCTCTTCCAGTTTTTTTAACTGGGTGATGTCTTTCGACGTCTCGATGACCTGAATAACCTCTCCTGATTTGTTGAACAAGGGATAGGTATTAAGTTCCAGATGAACGGTCTCTCCCTTGGTGTTTCTGCTGGTGGAATCCTTTTGTGCCGCCTGGCCCTTGGAAAAAGTTCTAACCGCCGGACAGTCAGCACAAGGCGAGGGGGATCCATGAAAGCGTTCAAAACAATGAGATCCGATCAGATCCTCTTCTTTGTGTCCCGACATGGATCTGATGGCCCTGTTTGCGGAAAGAATCCTCAATTCCGGACTTAGGACCACGATCCCCACGCCCACACCGTTGAAGATGGTCTCTAGAAATTCCTTGGTTTTATTGATGTTGCTGTAGAGGGAGGCGTTTTCGATGGCGATGCTTGCATAGTTGGCAAAGATGTTCAGGAGTTTGAAATCCTGTTCTGAAAACGCCGGGGCGTTCTTCTTGCCGATGGCGGCGATGCCGCCGATGATGTCACCCTTCTGGAAGATGGGGAGATAGATCGCTGCCTTGACAGGCCGTTTAAGCGCTCCGCCCGCCACCATTTGCCCGTCTTTTTGCAGATTGTTGATGATTAAAGGTTTCTTGTTCTTGAGCACCTGGCCGCAGGGGCCGATCTCCATGGGGAGTTCCCCGCCGATGATCTGTTCGGCGTCTATGCCGTATGCCGCAGGGTACGTGTATGATTTTGCGTCCGGAGAGATCATGATGAGAAAGACGGTTTCCGCTCCGACCAGATGGGCGGCCTTTTCCGTGATCAGGTTCAGGACATGCTGCCGGTCGAGTTCCTGGACCAGCAGGGTTCCGAGATGTTCCGTCTCCCGGAGCTCTTCGGAACCTTCATGGATCTTCTTTTCGAGATTTTCGTAGAGGTCCAGAATTTCCTGAAACAGGCCTTCCGACAGGGTGATGTCACGGAGAATGTAGCTGAACTCCACAACCTCCTGGGCCTGGTTCAGTGCCGGCGTGATCAGGACTTCAATGGTCCTGCGGTTCGGAGACTGGATTTCAACCTTCTGGCTGATGCATTTTCTGCGGGGGTTCCAGGCCTCCCCGGAAGGGTAGAGTATTCCCTGTTTGATCAGCGAATCCCGGATTCCATCATGATTTGATTTGCCAAGCCCATGCAGGTTCAGCATGCTGAGGATAACAGGGCTGATCTCCAGGATATCACCCATGGGAGTCGTCCGGATAATCCCTTCTCCGATGAGGTCCATGGGTTCGGCCCCTTTGCCGTATGAATGAATACGGGGGAGGATGTATTCATTCAAGGCCTTCATCATAAGTGAAGGGGTCACGGAATAAGGGTCGGTGCCCACGTGTTTCAGCCCCTGGGTGACCAGGGACTTGGCGAACAGGGGGACCTGGGTCGCCAGTTTGGACGTGATGCTGTCGAAGATTTCTTTGCCCATGGGATCTCAATGATGACGGCTTCGTAAAAAGTCCGTCTGCGGCGTTGCGCTTCATCCTTCGTCATTGCAGCGTACTTCTCAGTACGCTTCATTCCTCAGGACTAGCGCGCCTTGCATCCGGAGCTTTTTACTGTGCCGTCTCAATTGTGAACTTTTACGAGTTCATCAATGATGACGTCGGGAACGGGTCATTAAAAATCATCCGCTTTCCTGAATAATTCCGGATGCGCTTTCTTATACTCCTGGATATAGCCTTGCAGGCGTTTCGGGTGTCCCATGATGAAGCGGCAGCAGTCATCCCCTTGGGCCCTGCAAAGGATCTCCTCTGCCTTGAGCTCTACGTCGAAGCTCTGTTCGCACCATCCGGAGGAGTATCCGGCATTCATGAAACAGACCGGGATGTCGGTTCTGAGCACGGGATCTTTGTTTTCTCCGGGAGGGGTGTTCTTTTTGATCCAGGAGTCCGCCTCAAAGGAATTGGGATGATCGTATATCAGATAATAATTTTCATCGGGGCTCGGCCTGCTTTCCGGAAAAATATCCACAAGCGCCCATCCCGTGTAGGCGAAGTGGATCGGTCCGGATGAGAGTTTGGCCACCGGATCGGTGACGCCCATTCTCCGGTGAAAATCCATGGCATCGGCCTTGCCTATGGCATGAGCCATATCAAAGAGGATGCTGGCTGAGGCCTCGGCCGCTTCGATCTCGTTCAGACCGGGATACATCCCCTTGATGTATTCAAAGAACTCAACGGACATGGAGGAGGCCCGGACCAGGATATACCTTTCACCGCCGATGTTCAGGACACCCTGGCCCATGTTATGGCTGAACCCCTTGAAGTAGTCCTCAACGAATTTTTCAGCCTTCTCAAACAAGGGCTCCATATCTTTGGGTACACGGACACTTTTGAGAGTCATTGACCATACCTCCGGGTAGGGATCCGCCATTGAGGAGAAGATTCACGACCTGGAATTAAAGCTCTATCTTTAATCCATTATATTAAACATTGGTCAAAAAGTAAATATAATATAAGGTTTAATTGATGTGTGTGCTGTTCAGATAAATCCTTTGCACAGTTCAAGAAGGAAGGGATTTGTCCGTTTTTCCTTGCCAATGGTGGTGTGAGGCCCGTGTCCCGGATAGATTAAAATGGATGGATCCAGGGGGAGGACCACCTCCTGGATCGAGATCATGATCCGGCGGAAAGACCCCCCGGGAAGATCGGTCCTTCCGATGGATCCGGCAAAAAGGGTGTCGCCGCTGAACAGGATCTTGTCCATGAGCAGGCAGACCCCTCCATCGGAATGGCCAGGGGTGGCAAGAACCTGAAGAGAAAGCCCTCCGACCTCAATCCGGTCCTGTTGCTTGAGAAAGAGATCTGCAGGGGGAGAGGGATCAGCCATAAGGCCGAAGGACCGGGCATGTTCGCCGGCCATGGCAAGGAGCGGGGCATCCTTTTCATGGATCAGGATTTTGGCGCCTGTGGCCTCTTTGAGTGTCCGGTTGGCGCCAACATGGTCGAAATGGCCATGGGTGTTGAGGATATACTTCAGGGTTAGGCGGTTCGCACGGATCCGCTCCAATATGGTTCCACCGTCATCCCCGGGATCGATCACCAACGCATCATAACCCGGGCCCTCAGAAATCAGATAACAGTTCACCTCCAGGGGACCGACAACCAGTGTTTCAAGTATCATGACAGGGGCCTCTTTACGAGCCATTGGCTCTCTCTTCGAGGGATAGGACCTCGTTCATGCTCCCGCTCCTGAATCCCTCCAGGTCCAGCGTCACATAAACAAAACCAGCCTCTTTGAAACTTCTGACAAGGGTGTCCAGCAGGTCTTCTTTCAGAATATGCTGAAAGGCCTCCCTTGCGACCTCGATCCGGGCAATCTCCCCGTGATAGCGGACCCGGTACGGGTCTAATCCCATGGAACGAAGGACCTCTTCACACCGGGCCACCTGCCGGACCCTTTCTTCGGTGATTTCTGTCCCGTAGGGGAACCGGGATGAAAGACAGGCCATGGACCCCTTCTGAAATGCGGGGAGCCCCAGCTCACGGCTCAGCTCACGGATTTCAGGCTTGGAAAGTCCGGCCTCGATCAGAGGATGGCGGACACCTTTTTCTGCCGCCGCTTTCAGTCCCGGCCGGTAGTCGCCGGTATCATCGAGATTGGACCCGTCACAGATATGGGCGATGTTCAGGGAGTCGGCATAACGGCGAAGGATCCCGAAGAGTTCGCTTTTGCAGTAGTAGCAGCGCATGGGATCGTTCCGGGCGAAGTTCTTGATCTTGAGTTCGTTCGATTCCACCAGGATGTGCCGGACCCCGAATGCCGATGCCGTGTTTTTTGCCTCATTCAGTTCATGATCGCTGTAAGTGGGCGACAGAGCGGTCAGGGCCACTGCATTCCCGCCGAGCGTATCACGGGCCACACGCAAAAGAAAGGTGCTGTCCACTCCTCCGGAAAAAGCGATCAGGACAGAGCCCATCTCCTTGAGGATCACCCGCAATCTGTTCAATTTATCATGGCTCATGAATTGAAAATGACACATTTTAAAATGATTGTCCATTGTAAAGTTTTAAAGGTATCCTGCCGATACGGCATATAGGTCATGAAGAAGTCGTGATACCGTGGGGTTGCTGAGACCATGCAAAAGCGTTCCGATATCCTGAAAGGTATACTATGCTGGTTTTAACCAGAAAACTCGGAGAAGAAATCTTTATTGATGATGAGATACGCATCGTGATCAAGGAAATCAAGGGCAAGCAGGTGCGGGTCGGCATTGAAGCGCACTCCTCGGTTTCGGTCCACCGGGGTGAAATCTACGTAACAGTTTAGTCCTTTTCACCGACGTGCTGAAGAGATAACGAGTCGCTCCTC
>CAKKPE010000124.1 GCA_919901565.1 bacterium | reverse complement strand
ATAGAGGCCTCGGAATCAGATGCTCTCCTGGTTGAGCGATAAATCCCCTGCACGAAGTCGCCCAGTTCTGTGTATTCCCCGGACTTGAAAGATTCCAGGCACTCATCCAGGCTCATAAAGTGGTCGATCAGGGACCTTCTCGGATAGGGATCGTACACAATCTGGCCGGCCAGGCCCTCCTCCTTGCAAATGATCCGGTCGTGGATGGATTTTGCCCCTTCCTGCCTCTGTTCTTCTGCAGGGGCGTTTACGATCTCCCTGTGGTAGAATTCGGGGATCCTGGTGAATGTGTCCTGAATATTAAAGGACCTGGGCCTGAAGTCCAGACCGATCAGCATTCCCCCCAGATGTGTGTCGAGAATAAGGGTATAACTCTCGGTGTTCATGATATCCTCGCGGATGCCGTCTTTGTCGATGTCTAAGCTGATGACCTGGATCCAGTTTTTCTTGCCGGGGTTCATGGCCTGGTCTGCAATATCTTCCGCCCGGATCAGGTGCTCGTAGATACTGGATCTCAGGTGGGGAAGATAGATCCCCCCGAACACGCCATGCCAATAGGCATCATTGCACTGGCCTTTCCACAATTCCTCGAGGGCCAGTGCCCTTTGCTTTCCTTTGGGCATGTGATGGATCTTTTCACTGATGTAGAGCATCTTCTTGTGCATCAGATTGCTTTCCGGATACTTGGAAAAAAAGTTCCGCCAGAACCCTCCGCTCAAGAAAGGACGCGACGGTTCTTCCAGCCCGGAATCCTTGAGCTTCTGTTTCAGAATCCGGAACTCCTCTGAGGCATCGTAGATGAGCGACCATTCGCCCATCTCCATATAAGAGGACGTTGGAAGATAAATCCGGCCCAGCGGGGGGTGGGTGTCTATAACCTCGGAGAATAGCCGGGTTTCGATCCAGTCACTGTTCTGCTCAATGGCCTCAAAAAACCCATGGAGCCACCTTTCTTCGTAGACACTGTGATAGGTGCCCGGCCAGGTACCAAATTTTTCACCGTCATCCCCCATGATGGCAAGCGGGGCATCACCGCTTTCCCGGACCAGGCGCAAGTAGTCCAGGGTCTCCTCCACCGGCCTGAAAGGAATCAGGTAACGGAGCTTCTCGCTTCCGGGAAAAACCTTCAGGACCTTCCCTTTCTCTTCGGTGATGTAATATCCGAAAAGCGCCTTACCCCTCAGGCCGGCCATGATGAAGTGGTGGTCATCAATGACGATATATTCCGCCCCGGCATTGTAAAGAGACTCGGCCAGGTGAGGCTCCCAGACGCGCTCTGCAAGCCATACGCCCCGGGCCTTTGTATCGAAGGTCTCCCGGACGAAGGAATTGAGTTTTCGGATCTGACCGAGCTTGTCAGAATCATAGAGGGTGGTCAGAATCGGCTCATAAAATCCGCCGGACATCATCTCCAGGCGGCCGGACATCACCATGTCCCTGACCATGGAGATAAATTCCGGATGGGTCACTGCGATCCACTCCAGCAAAAAACCTGAATAGTGCAGGGTCACCTTTATGGACGGGTGCTCCCTCAATGTCATGAGGAAAGGAAGATAGGATTTCCGGTATGCGCTTTCGAGTACATGGGAGAAGTTGCCCACGGGCTGATGGTTGTGGATCGCAAGCAAGAGAGTGACTTTTTTAACCATCCTTTTCTCCAGATCCTGCATTTTCTTCTGATTAAAATTAAATAGATGGGGATTATAATCAATGTCGCCTTTTAAATCAACATCAGATTCGTCCCGATCATTGGATTCACTTTCATCCCGTTGACCTTACCGGATCCTTTTCATCATATGATAAGAAAATATTCGACGGACCGTGATCTATTCATGCGAGGTTGAGTGGCCCTATTCGTAAATACGGTTGAATTCGAGTGCCGTAGGGCGGCCTCCTCAGCGTCCGCTCCTTGTGGTGTACCAGAGGGGTACGCCTCAGTCGCGCGCCTTGATGAGACCACCCTACGACCCTCTCGATACGTTACCATATTTACGAACAGGACCACTAAGGGCCGGGTTTTTTGGGCGTATCGGATGAAAAGGCAGAATAAAAAAAGTGACTGGCCTGTAAGACCAGTCACTTCAAGAAAGGAGGACAGAACTTTATTAAGCCCGTGGTATGAAGACTCAATAAAGGATGTCTTGTATTATTTTATATTGCAAACATTGTGCCAAAAACAAAAATACTTATATCCTGTTGATTTCTAAGGCAAATATCATTTTGACAGCCCGTCACGACAGCAAGGTTTCTGCTCATTTTCCTCCCTTCTGCAGATGCCGCCCTTTTCCATTGCCATAACCTGTTGAAAAATTAGCGCTTTAATGAATGCGCAAAAAAGCGCCGCCAAAGATCCTTTTTGAACATAAACAGGAATTTCTTTTCTGGCAGTTTTTCAGTCCTGAATCATTAGAATGTTTTGAGCACAGATAAATGATGTTCAGGCAAGTTTGGCAATCTCTTGTTCTGAGAGATTTGACGTGATGGAGTAGATAAACCTCTTTTCATTCCTATCGTAATTCGTCAGGCTTAAAATCCTTTCTGTGGCAACCCTGTTCCCCTTTTTATCATAGAGGATTTTGACCTTGGGTCTAAGCGCGTTCCTGGGATCGATCTCGTGAACCACCCCAATCTCATCTGTACTGAGTCTGACATATTCCCCTACAGGGTAGATGTTGACGATCCTTGCAAATATGTTAAACAATAAGGGGTCCATCTGCATCTCCGACATCCGGCACATGGCTTCTTCTTTTGAGATTTCTGTCCTGTAGGCCCGGTTCGTTCGTAGGGCGTCAAAAATATCGGCTATAGAAGTCATTCTTGAACAGAGGTGGGGCATACCCCCTTTTCGAGAGTCTGGATATCCTCCGCCGTTAGACCTCATGTGATGCTCGAAGGCCACAATAGGAGCCAGATCCGGCATTCCTTTGATCCTCATCAGCATGCTGGCGCCATGGACCGGATGCATCTTGACCAATGCAAACTCTTCTTCTGTCAGCGCTCCTTCTTTCTGCAGGATCTCGAGAGGGACCAACAGCTTGCCTGTATCATGAAGCAGGGAGGCTAATCCCAGTTCTCTGAGCTGCGGCGGCGTAAATCCGAGTATCCGCCCCATGGCCAGGGTCAGGGTGGAGACATTCAGAATATGTGTATAGGTATATTCGTCGTGCTGCTTTATCTGGGCAACAATAGGGACTGCATCATTCTCCAGGACCATTCCACTCAGAATATTTTCAATGATCTCCTTGGCCAGATTGAACTCGATGAGGTTCTTCTCGCGGACTTGTGAAACCAGTGCCTGCGAGGATGCCAGGAAATCTTTAGCCGCATCGACCTCATCGATGCTGAGGGGTGCCGGTGTACCGCCTGGCTTAAAATCCCCCGCCGAACTCTCTAACCTGAATCTTCCCGTTAAGATATGAGGCCATTCCCCGCTCTGGAACCGGCACTCCGGGCCTTGCTCTCCCGCCTTCTCCCTGCCGGCAGAAAGCGCTGAAAAGAACTGAACCATTTCGTCCTCGGCAACTCCGGAGAAGAAAAGGACCTTTTCAATCCCCTGTTCCTGAAACAATCGGTTCAGCCCGGGGATCGAACCTTTCATGTGGTGGAGATGTTTGCCAAGAACCATCAGGTCGTTTCCCAGAAAACCGATGGTCACTCGATCGGACTCTTGAAAAAACCCCCTCAGGATCTCAAAGAGTCTGTCTAACCCTTCCCTGATCAGGGGATGGTTGGGCGGATACTGCGAAAAGTAACGATAGAGCGATGAGAAAACCTTCCCCAGATCCTCCGCAGGCTCTACAGAAAAAGTATCCGACCCTGTTGTGTTTTGACATGCGTCAACCCCTGCGCCCTGGGTTTCAGTGTTATGATTCGTCTGGTTCATGTCAATCCCTTAAGTACCTGACAGCATATCTCCTGCACTTTTTTATCCCTGTCTTCAAGCCCTTCCTGCAGGACCTTTCTCGACCTCGGCGTACCGATCCGTTTTAGTGCAAGCGCAGCAACCTCCCTAAGGCCGGGTGTTGACTGGTTACTCCGATTCAGGAGAATCTTGCGTATAGGATGAACAGCCTGATCGCCGCCGATTAAAGATAATGTATAAACGACCTCACGCTGGACCCGGTAGTTATCGCCTGATAAAAGGGGCAGGAGATATTCCATGCAGAATGGGTTCCCGATTTTACCAAGGACCATTACCAGGTTGCGCACCAGAAACCAACGATCATCGCTCAGAGATTTAACAATGGAATGAATGGCATCAGATCCGATATCAATAAGCAGGGA
The DNA here is from genome assembly GCA_919901565.1 of bacterium. Lineage (GTDB taxonomy): Bacteria > CG2-30-53-67 > CG2-30-53-67 > CG2-30-53-67 > CG2-30-53-67 > CG2-30-53-67. The sequence continues at coordinate 1,645 of CAKKPE010000124.1, read as the reverse complement.
TGAAAGCCTTTTCCTTCCCGCAATGCTCCGTTCTTCTCCCATGTGCCGAATCAGGAGGTCCGGCAGTCCATGTCTGCAGCCGGAAAATATTTTTTTGAGGAGTACCAGATCGTCTTTGCCCATGCTCCCGATCTCGCAAATCAGGGGAGTAATCCAGGCGCCTTCTTCGGCGTGAGAAAGTGCCTCATCAATCTTTTTCTTTTTTAAAGGCTGGATCTGAACATCCGGAGGAAAAAGAGATCCAAGGGCCTGCAGAATCCTGCCCATGTCACGTTGTCGGGCATACTCTGACAGATGAGACACCAACTCGGCAAGGTGCCCTTCGAGAAACTCCTCCCGGGTTTCCGCAAGGATCAGCTCGCATACCCGATCTCTCCGGATCTGTTGAAGGACGCCGGAATGGAGGGAGGACTGGACCTGATGCAGATAGTCCATATTGATGCTCTCCCTCAACTCTCCAAGATGATACTTATGGAGATTATCGAGGACCTGATGATATTCCCTGGACATGAATTGATCTTCGGATCCGGAAAGAATAAACGTTCTGATTTGATCCCAAACCTCCCGTGGATACCCGGCAGAGGATTTTTCTGTGGAGTATTTATCAGTAATCCCGAGAAGAGACCGCTCTCTGGTTTGATCCGTCAAAAGAGCTTTAAAGGTCGTGGAAATCCTATTGTCCATCTTTCCCTGAAGAACAACAGCGCTGGCCATGACATGGAGGAGCATTTCGTCCGGGCAGTTCATCAAGGCCATGTCCATGTCGCCATGGGTACCCGGAGATGCGGGTTCTCCTGAAAGGGCCAGGCGGGCAATGTTTTTTGAGAACGCCTCCTTTTCAGATGATGGCAGTCCACTAAATATTTTTTGTTGAATTTCAGACATCATGCCCGTCACATCGGACCCCTCTTTCCCAGATGGATCTTCAAGACTTTTCTGTATCTGCTCTCTAAGTTCCCTGTACCGGGAGGGCTCTTGAAAGGATTCCGCCATTTTTCGCAAAGCGGTCTCGTTCCCTTCCCGTCCCTGTTTGATCAGGGCCGTCCAGAAGTCCGCGGGCTCCTGATCCGGCGCAGCAGAGGGTTCTTGTTCCAGAATCTGCCGGTAATCTACCATGGAAAGAGACAGGCTCGCGATGCCGGACTCCTGCAGGCACTGCTTGATGGTCTTATTCCCTTCAATACTCTCCTGGGTCCTGGACAAATACCCTAAAAAAACATCCAGATCCTGCTGCGTAAAGCCTGAATTGATCTTAAGAGTAAGGATTCCAAGCTGATGAAACCTCTTTGCAATGTCCGTAACCAGCCGATGCTCTTGTTCATCATCGGTAAAAACGATGAGTTCTTCCTCGGCAACCCCCAGGTAAAGGTATCCCCGATTTTTTAAAAGATCATCCACTTTTTTATACGCCCGTCCCAATGCAGGGTTTCTTGCCGGATGCCCCTGCGCATAGAGAGCGAATATCCTGAGGCAAACCTCTATTGCCCTGAACATCTCCTGAATCTCATCAAGATATGATTTTTGATTTAAAGAAGGTTTCGTCATAGTCTATACCCTTTATGAAAATTATAACATTAATGTGTTGTATTGGGGTGTGCGACAAATTTATGGGTAGAACCGTCAAGCGCATGCCCTGTTTTCCCAA
>CAKKPE010000123.1 GCA_919901565.1 bacterium | reverse complement strand
CGATAGGGGTAGGGAAGGCTTTCGCCTCCCCTCCCTCCGAACCGGACAGGCGGTTCTCCCGCATCCGGCTCTCCAGTCAGTGTTTTCCTCTTCGGAATTGACAGGCCAGTTCATGGGCTGTGGTTAGCGTGAACAACCCAAGTCCGGCAAAGTAGGCATTCGGCCATCGCCGATGGTCATAGCCGCAACCGATCCCTTTCCGATGTTGACGTTTTCTTAAGATACTCCTGAGTCTCATGCGTATCCATCCGTCTGTTCTCCGGAAAGTCCTTTTGTTGCTGTGTCGAAAGTATTCAAACCATCCTCTCAGGCTCTGGTTGACGTCTTCGATGATGCACTTCATGCTCTTCCCTGATGTGCGTTTCGTCTTTCCCCGGATTGTATCTTTGAGTCTGTCCATACTCTTCTTACGCGGCCATCGCGTGTCTCCCTCAAAGTGGTAGCCCAGAAAGTCAAATCCACCCCCTGCCTTTACGTCCACTATCCTCGTCTTTTCAGGGTGAAGCTTTAACCCTCTCTCCTCTATCCTTGCGCTCACTTCCGTCAGGGCTTCTCTTGCCTCTTCTTCTGTGGAGCACAGGATGACAAAGTCGTCCGCGTATCTGACCATCTCATAGCCATTCCGGCTCATTTCATGGTCAATCCTGTTCAGATAGATGTTGGCCAGCAATGGACTGATGACTGCTCCCTGGGGCGTCCCTTTCTCGGGCTCCCAGTGTTCCAATCCGTCCATTACCCCCTGTTTGAGGTAGCCTTCTATCATCCTCAGTACCCGTCCGTCCGCCACCTGCTCTTTGATCTCTTCCATCAGCTTATCATGCGGAATACTGTCAAAGTAGCTCTCGATATCGGCGTCTACCACCCAGGTCTTGCCGGCCAAAAACCCTGCTTCAACCCGTCTGAGGGCATCTTTGCATCCGCGTCCGGGCCTGAATCCATAGCTGTGCTCGGCAAAGGTCTTCTCGTATATCGGCTCCAGCACGTTCCTTAACGCTGTCTGCACGACCCGATCCTTGACCACGGGTATCCCCAGCGGCCTTTTTCCTTTGCTTCCAGCCTTCGGTATCCATACCCTCTTGACCGGCTTGGCCTCGTATCGGCCTTCTCTCAGTTTACTCTCCAGTTCTTCCAGATACCTTTCCTCTTTGGCTTGAAATGCTTCGATGCTCTGCTTGTCTATCCCCGCTGACCCCTTATTGGCTTTCACTTTCTCCCAAGCCGCCGCAAGGTTCCTGCCGAGATAGACCTTGTCCATCAGACTGAACCACTTGCCTCCTTTCACGCCTTCTTCAAGCGCCGTCAACATGCGTTCCGTCCATACTGAAGGTTCCACCCATTTCAACCTCTCACGAGTTCGGGCCTCTCCTGCTTGTTTAGGCATCCCTGCCACTGCCGCCGGTCTTTCTTCCTTCGATATGTCCTTCACACATTCACCTCCCTGCCTCCCTTCGCTCCGCATCCGTTACGATGTTTCCTCACTACTACGGAGGCTCTGTACTCTGCACGGCCACGCACCTGTACAGGTATCCCTGGTTCATGTGCTCTGCCTTCCAACCATTCCGTCTCCAACCACCCTGTGCTCCCTGATGTCGCTTTTGCACGCTACCCCTCAGCTCGTCAGGCTTCCTCTCCTCTCTCAGGAAAAGGTCTGGACTTCGTCTTGAATGAGCAGACTCGTCGTAACACTGGGCCGAATCGAGTTCGTTATCCTACGGACTGGCTGTTCACCTCCCGTTGCTCCCCACCCCACCTCACGGTGACGCAGTTACGTTCGGTTACAGGCCGGAGAGCGTATGCCTGAAGGGGACTCCCACCCCTCTGACCTCGCACACTCCCAGGCGCACTCATTCCCGCGTAGGCGGGAATCCAGGTCTTTCATAGTTTTACTGGATGCC
>CAKKPE010000122.1 GCA_919901565.1 bacterium | reverse complement strand
GTTGCCCCGAATCCCTCAAGAGCACAGGGACCTTGTCTCCCTGCTTTCTGAACACGGGACTGCCCGGAATGAGGAGACCCTGTGGCTGGCCCATGCCGTCGCGGCCGCGTGCATGGGCGGGAACCACCTCTGGCAGGATATGGGGCTCCCGAACCGAACGGTCCTCTCCGATCTCCTGGCCCGCTACTTTCGGACCCTTTATGAGAAGAACACCGGTGACATGAAGTGGAAGAAGTTTTTTTACAAACAACTCTGTGAGCGGGAGGGCCTCAACCTTTGCAAGTCCCCGAACTGTGAAGCCTGTACGGATTATTCGAACTGTTTCGGTTCTGAAGAAGAGGCGGATGAATTTAAATAATTTGTGATCTTTTTATGAGTTCATCAATGGTAGCTCTCTTCGCCGAGCACCACTTTCCCTTTGAACACCCTGTAAATATAGGCCGTGTAAGCAATCACAATGGGCATTCCGAGGAGAGCCACAATGAGCATGACTGTCAGCGTTCTCGGCGTGGAGGAGGCATTGTAAATCGTGAGACTGTAGTTCAGATCCGTTATTGATGGTACCAGTCGAGGAAACATCCCGGCCGCAGCCAGCCCGATGATACTCACAATTGTTGCGGAGGAGGCCAGAAAGGCCCGGACATACTTTTCTCCCTTGGTGGCCACCGGGATGTAAAGAACGGCCGCCGGCAAAAGAAGAAAAAGAATCCACGTGACGGGCCTCTCCAGGGCACTTTCAAAAAGATAGCGAGCGACGAAGAACGTCGCCAGGGTGGAAATCAAATAAAGAATGACAAAGGCCATCCATGTTCCGAAAACCCATTTCCGCATACGTTCTCGCAAGGCACCATCGGTTTTTAAACTCATATAAATGGCTCCGTGCATGGTGAAGAGCACAAAACTGAGGAGACCTATAAGAATGGCATAAGGATTGAGTAAACCGATAAACGAACCGGTAAACACCTTGTCCTTGTCAATGGGGATGCCTCTGAGTATATTGCCCACCGCCACACCAAACAATATGGCAGGGAGCAGACTACCCAAGCCGAAGGACCAATCCCATAGACGCCTCCATCCGGGAGAATCAAGCTTCCCCCGAAACTCCATGGCCACGGCACGGAAAATCAGGGCCGTCAGGACCAGCATCAGCGCGAGGTAAAAACTACTGAAAATCGTGGCATAAACCATGGGGAAAGCCGCAAAGAGCGCCCCTCCTCCGGTCAGAAGCCAGACTTCGTTTCCATCCCATACGGGGCCGATGGCGTTGATGTGGATTCTCCGCTCGGTCTCACTGCGCGTGAAGAGGTGCAGCACCCCGACACCAAGATCAAATCCGTCCAATACGGCGTAGCCCGTGATCAGCACGCCTACCAGTAGAAACCAGATAGCGTTTAAGTCCATCATGCCGATACCCCCTCTGCACGAATTGTTTGAGGTCCATGTTTAATCTCTCTCACCAACAAAAAGAGATAGAGTGAGCCCAACAAGAGGTAGATCAAGCTGAATAGTACTATGGAAAATAAAACTTCTCCTCCAGTCACGGTAAACGAATAGGCATCTCTAGTCTTCAAAAGTCCGTATACGATCCAGGGCTGGCGGCCCACTTCGGCGGCGATCCATCCGAACTGACAGGCAATCACCGGAAGCGGAATGGACCAGACAAACAGTCTTAAGAGTTTTTTCGAGCCCCAGAGTTTGTTCCGAACGAGCTGTACCGCACCCCATGCCATGATTAAGATAAAATAGATCCCCAGCGCCGCCATATTATGAAAGGAGACAAAGGTCAGAAACAGAGGCGGAATTTCGTCGGCAGGGAACTCGTCGATCCCCTGGATTCGGGCGTTCACATCACCGAAGGCGAGCCAGCTCAACAGTCCGGGAATCTCTACAGTAGCCTTCAGATCCGGGGGTCTTTCCTGAGGAAAAGCAAACAACACCAGAGGCGCCCCTGATTGGCTGATATAGAGCCCTTCAAAAGCCGCGAATTTCTCCGGTTGTGTATGGGCAACCTGTCTGGCATGCTCATGCCCAATGGGGAAAAGCTCAAGCAGGGACACAATCAGTCCAAAGATGACAGCCAATTTCATGGCCTTCTTCGCAACCGGGACCTCCCTGTTTTTAAGCAGCAGATAGGCGGCGACACCGGCCATGAAAAAAGCACCTGTAATAAGAGCGGCGTCCACCGTGTGGAAAAAGCGAAGCAGGGTCGAGGGGTTGAAGACAGCCTCTGAAAAACTGGTCAACTCCGCACGACCGTTTCGGACCACATATCCGGCTGGTGTTTGCTGCCAGGAATTGGCCACGATAATCCAGAACGCGGAGGTGGTTGCCCCTACCGCAACCATGAGCGCTGAGAACCAGTGCACTCCTTTGGAGACCCTGTTGCGGCCGAAAAGATAAAGTCCGAGGAAACTGGATTCCAGAAAGAACGCAAAAACCCCCTCCGCAGCAAGTGGAGCCCCAAAGATGTCACCGACAAATTTAGAGTATTCGGCCCAGTTCATTCCAAATTGGAACTCCATCACGATACCGGTGGCTACTCCAACGGCAAAGGTGAGGGAAAACAGTTTGCCGAAAAACTTGCCGATCCGAACATAATCCTCATCCCCTTTTTGCCAGCCGAGGAACTCCGCGATTACGAGCAGCCAGGCCAGACCAATGCTTATGGGAGGAAAAATAAAATGGAAGCCGACCGTCATCGCAAACTGCAAACGCGAAAGCAGAACAACATCTAAATCCATAACCATTTCTTCCCAGGTTGGTTGACGAATGATGAATATCTGTAGGAAGGCCACGGGCCTCTTACATCCAGAATCTCATCAACCCTTCACGAATATTTCAGAAACCTTCTGAGCGCCAACGGATTCTTCTCATGGTTTTGCCGGGATTTCAAGAGCCCCTGCCGGCCCTCTCCATCAGCTTCTTGATGCTGTAGCTTTTCAGCTTTCTTTCTATCATCGCCTGGATCTCCATCCAAGCTGGATGTACCGCACAGGATGAACTCCGGTCACAGGATTTCTTGTCGACCACACAGATATTGACACCGAGCGGCCCTTGTATGGCATCCACTATATCGAAAAGGCTGATATCTCCGGGGGATTTCTTCAGCTGAACTCCGCCGCCGACACCCCTTACGGACTGAAGCAGTCCCGCTTTTACCAGTTTCTGAATGATCTTGGAGATGAAGGCCTGTGAGATCTTCAGTTCCTTGGAAAACGCTGCTGCCGAAATATTCTGTTTGAGTTTCTGAGACAGAAACAATATGCACCGGATGGCGTAGTCTGTCTCTCGTGTGACCTGCATAATTAAGGAGTAAATTACTCCTATTTAATCGCTTTGTCAAGCATTTTATTTACGCTGTAAAGCCAAAATAGAAATGTCCTATTCTTACCAAAATAGAAA
>CAKKPE010000121.1 GCA_919901565.1 bacterium | reverse complement strand
ACCTTCTCACTGGTGTGGTCGGTGAGTTTCCGGAACTGCAGGGCATCATGGGGGGCGAGTACGCGAAACATGACGGTGAATCGGAAAAAGTATGGAAAGCCATACGGGATCAGTATCTCCCTCGCGGCATGGATGAACGCTTGCCTGAGACCGTAGAAGGGAAAGTTCTTTCTCTCGCGGATAGGCTTGACACAATCGTTGCCTTCTTTCGGGCAGGGATTATCCCGCGAGGCTCAGAAGATCCATACTCTCTGAGACGTCATGCTCTTTCCATTGTTCGTATAATCATAGAGGGAAAACTGAAACTAAACTTGGATGAACTAGTGGAGAAATCGGACGGGATTGTCGGGGAGCATATTAATAACAGTTCATCAATGCTCAATGATCCCCTCCGTTTCATATTCGAGCGTTTTCGTTTCTACACGGGAGCGCTTCATGTACAGCGGGATGATGTAATGTCTGCCGTTTGCGAGACCGCAGATAAACGCACGCCGCTTGATTTAGTAGATCTTCTTGATCAAATGAAAGCCCTTCAGGCTGTGACCGTCAAACCGGAATTTGATCCCTTGATCGTCGGTTTCAAGCGGGCACAAAGACTAGTAGAAAAAGAAAAAAATGAGTGGGTTCGCCAACCGGTGAACCCGGCACTCTTTCAGCATCCACATGAGTTTAAGCTGCGAGAGGCTTGGGAAAAAAACAATCAATTAGTCGGACAGCTGCTCGTTGAACGAAAATACCCAAAAGCTTTAGAATCACTTGTTCGCATGAAGCCCGCCATTGATGATTTTTTTACTGCTGTCATGGTGAATGCGGATGATCCCTCTGTCCGTAGCAATCGGCTTTCGCTGCTAAAAGATATTGATGAGTTGTTCTTGTTATTCGCGGACTTTTCACAGATTGTGGTACAAGGGGAGGGTAGAGAATAGGTGATCCGGTGAGTCCCCCGTGCTCGCGCAATAGGGGACTCATCCAGACTGCCTATTGAGTGAGACAAAACGATCGGGTGTGGGGATGGATCAACCATTGTCAGACGATCAGCGTCGGGCGGGGAAAGTCCGTCGATTCACCGTCGGCGTATCTCTTGCCATGATGATTCTTTGCAACGTGATCGTTCTGGTCGGGTTATGGGCCAGTGGGATTAACCTTGATGAGC
>CAKKPE010000120.1 GCA_919901565.1 bacterium | reverse complement strand
GCCTAATGAAGATGGGAGCCGCTACGGAATTTCAACTAAGAATGGGATTGACTCCCTCATTTTCTATTAACTGATTTAACGCAAGCATCCTCGAAGAATATTCAAAATATCTTTTTGTCTTATGAGCTTCTAAGATTTCTTTCAGATTTTCATATGTGGTTTTACCTGGTTGTATAATAACATTGCTTTTCCGGAGCAATGGCAGCAGTTCCATAGATTCGTAAAATATAATTTTCTTTATGATATTTTCTGTTAGTTCTTTGTTTTTATTGAAGTCAAATTGTTTATTGACAATTTGCATAACAGTTTCGTCATCAAAAAGGTCCAAATATATTTTGAAATCATCCTTTGTCCCACGAAGCGCCGCAATAAAAGTAAGCAACATATTAAGCCCATTAGAACTTATCCATTTATCTATAGGAAGTTTTATCTGAATTGGTTTTGAAAAAGCTTCCTCATAAACGACTTGGTAATAAAACCGCATCAGCCCTTGTCGCAAATCTTTATCATTATTAACAGTAAACGTACTAATAATATTATTCATATTCTATAGACTTTTTCCTGAGTCGCCATTAATAATCAAAATTATTATTGTCCTTCATAGAGAACGTTGAGGGTAAAATCTTTCATCTTGACAAACCCTTCTCCTCTACGAGCCATCGGCAAACGACCAATCAAGTGCAACTCCGGGATGGTTCTGCTTTTTTCTTTTTCTGTGAATCCCATGCAGACGATTTTTTCGGCCGGCTGCTTCTGAACCTTTGAGGGGCTGCACCTGAAAACCAGCCGGTTCCCTTTTTGTCCCCATTAACCATCAACCTAATCATCAACTCAGTTTCACCTGATAAACCAGGCTTCTCCCTTTCCCGCTCGCCTCAATGACCCCTCCTTGTACCAGCTTGACGAGTTCTTTATGGGCGGCTTGAGAGGTAATTTTGAACATTTCTCGATTATTAGCCAACAGGCAGGAAAAAAGCAAGAAAAATTAATTCTTAGGCGTAAAATGAACGGTAAAGAATGGCGGGGCGGATACCGGCCAGCCGGGACGACCTTTCCGGTGCTACCGGGATGATCTAACCAACATGGAAAAGGCCAGAGGGGCCTGTCCCTCGACTCTCAGCCTAATACCTTCTTGAGCACCATCCTCAACGTGCTGATTATGGCTTGGGCTGATTCCAAAGCGCCCTTTGCTTCATCTTCGGTTATCTCAGTGAAGTCCTGATAGTCCCCCTCATGCCGCAAATCCATAAGAGACTGAATGGATTTCATGCTGACTTCGGAGACCATGCCTGTCTTAATGAAATGTTGGTTAAACAGAATTGCAACGCCGGAATGTTTTGATGAATCCTTACCTGCAACGGCAAGAAACGCCCGCATGGCGTAGAAAACCGCATAATACGATCTGTTAACTGTTAGGCTGAAATTGCCCCTGGAAAGTTCCTCCACCGCCTCTGCGAGAGTTGATTCTGCACGCTCAAATCGGTGGAGTAAGAGAGCCTTCTGCTCAGGAGTTACAGCCATATCCCTTGCTCCCGCACCGTAGTGCCGAAAGGGGATGCCTTTATAACCGGATTTTCCCACGTGGCTGAATTGTATCGCACAGTAGAAATGAGCACCCCATGTTTCATATTCTCAACTGCTGCGAGTTCAGAAATGTTCTTTTTTATCTCCCATGAGAGGTTTGTCATCACTATCAGAATATCAATATCCGATTCTCTGCCGCCCTGGCCCCTTGCCCTTGAGCCGAAAAGAATGATCTCCTTGACCATCCGGCCGAACCTCTCTCTAAGAAGCCTTGCAAATTCCTGTACGGCCTCCCTTTCAGGAGATAGGAGAGAAGAGAGTTCTTTTTTAACAGCAGCGGACTGATTCATGATTGTTTCCTTTATTGAGTTGACCCATAGCAAATATTAACACTTAACGTCGCAAATTTGCAACATTAAAGAGGTGATTCCTGTGCCAGGGTGGATTTGCCGACCTGTCTTGCTCCCGTGAGGAGGACAAAAGGAAGAAGTTTCAGCGAGTCAACGATGTCCGAAAAAAGATGGCGTTTAATCACGGTTACAATTTAACCATTTGATGGTGAAATTGTCCTTCATGAGAGAGAGCAGCACATCTGGCGGGGCGGATCCCGGCCAGCCGGGACGACCTTCCCGGTTATGACCGGGACGATCTAACCAACATAGTCAGGATATGCCGGTCCTTCAGTTTTTTCAAATACCTTTCTCTTTCTGCTGCGCACCTTCGGTTCTTAAACTCCTCCTGATAAACCAGCGTCCAGGGGCCTTTTCCTCTGGTAGACGGGACTCTGTTGGCGTTGTGTCTCTGGAGGCGTTGCAGAATATTTTGCGTGTGGCCAATGTAATATCGGTCTGTTGAGTTGCTTTTCAGGATGTAGAGGTAGAATGGCATAGGCAAAAAAAGAGCAGAATATCTGGCGGGGCGGACGGGGGTCGAAGTTGCGATCTTCCCGGTGCTACCGGGACGTTCTAACCAACTGAACTACCGCCCCTCCAGATACTCTGCTCTAGTAATAAACTATTTAGAGTTAGCGACCTTCCCGGTCAGAACCGGTACGTTCTAATCAGTGCATCAATGAAGACGAGGTAGAATGGTATAGATAAAAAGAGCAGGGCATCTGGCGGGGCGGACGGGGGTCGAACCCGCGACCTCCGGCGTGACAGGCCGGCGTTCTAACCAACTGAACTACCGCCCCCTCAGATACTCTGCTCAAGTAATAAACTATTTAGATTTTGCGACCTTCCCGGTAGAACCGGGACGTTCTAACCAACTGAACTGCCGCCCCTCCAGATACTCTGCTCTAAATAAGATTTGAAATCTCAAATTTGAAATTTGAGATCCTTCTATTTTGTATGGTAGGCGGAACAGGGATTGAACCTGTGACCCCCGGCTTGTAAGGCCGGTGCTCTCCCAACTGAGCTACCCGCCCGTTCTTTCTGTGAGAACATGCTGTTCAAGGGCTTGTGACCCTCCCGGTCGTAACCGGGATGCTCTCCCAACTGAGCTACCCGCCCGTTCTTTCTGCGAGAACATGCTGTTCAGGGGCTTGTGACCCTCCCGGTCGTAACCGGGATGCTCTCCCAACTGAGCTACCCGCCCTATCCTTCAAGATTTGAAATTTTAGTTTGGCGTCCCCAGGGGGATTTGAACCCCCGTCGCCGCCGTGAAAGGGCGGTGTCCTGGGCCAGGCTAGACGATGGGGACAGCATATTTACATTCTCAGAGGGAAAAGTCTTTACGGTTTTGTAGACTTCCCGAATGCTCTTCCCCCTGTTTTTCTTTGGTGAGCCGTGTTGGGCTCGAACCAACGACACCCGCCTTAAAAGGGCGGTGCTCTACCAACTGAGCTAACGGCCCAACGTTTGTGATTAAATGCCTTCCAGGAGGTTATCAAAAATGCCCTTCCCCGTTTTTACAAAAAAAAGGAAGGGAATCCTCTTCCGACCGGAAGCCTTTAAAATCTCTCTTAAGTAAAGAAGTGGTCAATATATAAAATCCTTGTTTTCTTGTCAATACAAAATAAAGCAGGAAGGTTGAATACCAGCTTGCCTTTTGGCGGCTTATTTGCTATGAATAATCATATACTATTCATAAATCGTGTTTATTCGCTCACAAAAGGAGGATTTAAGCTATGAAAATACGTCCTTTGAACGATTGGGTACTCATCCGGCCCGAACCTGATGAGGGAAAATCTCTAGGCGGGATCGTCATCCCGGATTCGGCAAAAGAAAAGCCTACCCGGGGGGTTGTTCTGGCCGTGGGGCGGGGGCATTACGAAGAGCAGAGGGACAAGAAAGGAGATCCGACAGGAGAGAAGAAATTTGTTGAAACCGAGGTGAAGACCGGCAATAAAATCCTTTTCCGAAGATTCGGCGTGGATGAGTTCAAGGCGGACGGTGAGGAGCTGGTCATGGTCCGTGAGGCGGATATCCTGGGGACTTTGTAGATTCCGATCCCCTTCTCAAGGTCACAAGTCCCATGAGGAATAAAAAGGCCCTATCCCTGAAAATCCTTGAGCAGCACCTGGTCGAAGGGGACCTGATTCCGGGACAAGAGATTGCCATCCGGATCGATCAGACTCTGACCCAGGATGCCACGGGGACCCTAACTTTCCTGGAGTTCGAATCTCTGGGCATTCCGAGGGTGAGGACCGAGCTTTCGGCCAGTTACGTGGACCACAACCTGCTCCAGACCGATTTCAGGAACGCGGATGATCACCGTTACCTTCAGTCGGTGGCAGCGAGATATGGGGTTTATTTCTCCAGGCCCGGAAACGGGATCTCCCATCAGGTGCATCTGGAACGCTTCGGGGTTCCCGGGAAAACCCTTCTCGGTTCGGACAGCCATACACCCACGGGCGGCGGGATCGGTATGATTGCGATCGGGGCCGGAGGACTGGACGTGGCCATGGCCATGGCCGGTCATCCATTCTATCTGAAGACCCCGAAGATATGGGGTGTTCGTCTTACCGGAAAACTGCGCCCCTGGGTTTCGGCCAAGGATGTGATTCTGGAGATGCTCAGGCGTTTTTCGGTCAGAGGGGGTGTAGGGAAAATTATTGAATATTTCGGTCCCGGCGTATCCACGCTCCAGGTTCCGGACCGGGGAACCATCGCCAATATGGGCGCAGAACTCGGTGCCACCTGCACGGTTTTTCCGTCGGATGAAAATACACGCAGGTTTCTTGAAGCCCAGGGGAGGGGCAATCAGTGGCGGGAAATCTCATCGGATCCGGATGCGGAATACGACGAGATTACGGAACTCGATCTTTGTTCACTTGAGCCCCTGATCGCATGCCCAAGTTCGCCTGACAACGTCAAAAAGGTCTCGGATGCGGCCGGTACGCCTGTGCATCAGGTCATCATCGGGTCCTCTGTCAACTCTTCCTACAGAGATCTGATGGTCACGGCTCTTGCCATGAAGGGGCGGACGGTTCATCCGGATGTCAGCCTTGAGATCAATCCGGGAAGCCGGCAGGCCCTGGAAAACGTCGCGGTCAACGGAGGCCTGATCCATCTCATTCATGCCGGGGCCCGGATCCACCAGTCGGGCTGCCTCGGATGCATCGGCATGGGGCAGGCGCCGGGAACCAATATGGTTTCCCTGAGGACCTTTCCAAGGAATTTCCCGGGCAGGAGCGGCACCGAGGGGGACCAGGTCTATCTCTGCAGTCCTGAGACGGCCGTGGCTGCAGCGGTCTTCGGTGAGATCACGGATCCCCGCAAGCTCGGCGAATACCCCGCTGTGGGACTGCCGGAGCGGTTTGTGGTGAACGATGAGATGATCATCCCGCCGGTCCAGGACCCTTCCCGGGCAGAAATCGTACGGGGTCCCAATATCCGTCCTTTTCCGGACCTGCCGCCGCTTTCTGACGAGATTGAGGGAGAGGTCCTTCTGAAGGTGGGTGACAACATCACCACCGACCACATCATGCCTGCAGGCAGCCAGGTCCTCCCTTACAGAAGCAATATCCCCGCAATCAGCGAGTTCGTATTTCATGCCGTGGACAAGAGTTTTTCCACAAGGGCCCGGGAAAAGGGTGGAGGGATCGTGGTTGGAGGGGATAACTACGGCCAGGGTTCCTCGCGGGAGCATGCGGCCCTGGCGCCCCGTTATCTGGGTATCAAGGCCAAGATCGCAAAGAGTTTTGCCAGGATACACAAGGCCAACCTCATCAATTTCGGGATCCTCCCGCTGGAGTTTGCCGACCCTTCGGATTACGGAAAGATATCGCAGGGCGACCGTATCCGGATACAGGATGTAAAGAAAATTCTTGAGAAGGGCGGGAACGACATTCCGGTTCTGGTCGGAGAAAAAAAAATCATGACCAGAATTTCGGTTTCAAAGAGGGAGAGCTCCTCGCTTATTGCCGGCGGGCTCATCAATCTGATCCGTATGCAAAAATGAGTCGTCGGAACCACCCTTTACCTCATGACACCGAAAAGAGCGGAAAGGATGATTTCATGCAGCTGCCTTGGGATCAGATTGATACCGTGCTCCTGGATATGGACGGGACCCTGCTCGACCGGTACTTTGATGACTATTTCTGGGAGGTCTTTGTTCCCAGGGAGTACGCCAGGTCCAACGGAATTTCAACGGAAAAGGCCGTGGAGGAGCTGATGTCCCGGTACAAGAAAGAGGAAGGGACGCTGAATTGGACGGATCTTGACTTCTGGTCCGGGGAACTGGGCCTTGACATCCCTTTTCTCAAGACCCAGGTTGACCACCTTATTCAGGTGCACCCTTATGTGGAACGGTTTCTAAAATTCCTGAAGGATTCCAGCAAGAAGGTCTGCCTTGTGACCAATGCACATGGAAAGACCCTGGATTTAAAGATGAAAAAGACCCGTCTCGGGCCTTTTTTCCATGAAATCATCTCCGCCCATGATCTCGGAATTCCAAAGGAGGATACCCGGTTCTGGACGGCTTTGGCATCCAGGCTCGGCTTCGACCGGGACCGTGTGCTTCTGGCCGAAGACAGCGAAGCCAATCTCCGTTCTGCGAGGGAAGCCGGAATCCGGTATCTTGTTTTTGTCGCTCGTCCGAGCACACAGGCCCCCATCCGAAAATCTCCGGAATTCCCTTCGATTGTTTATTTTATTGAACTTCTTCCCGATCAAGGTGCATCCGATTAGAATCCTCCCGTGACAGAAGCAAATTTATGACCGAAAGACTTCTTCTCAAGGAAATGGCATTCTATGGGGATGCAAGCAGCACGTCTTGCCCAATCGAGGCCGCAGGGTTATTTAGCTCCCTCTTTTTTCTTTTGCTTAAGTCGTTTGATTCTCGCTTTTCTCCGTTTTCTCTTTTCTGTTTTGTTGTACTGTTTTCCCATAAGACTCCTTCGAACGAGATGAGCGGATGTTATGAACCCGGGTTGGTTATTATTCCCGTACCTGGGTTATGTTACACATAAAATGGTTCGGGTACAAGTGAAGAATCGGCTGCGGGAGAAAAAATAGGTTGAGTTTATGTTTTAAATCCTCTATTGTAAAAAAAAAGTGAGGGCGCATGGAGACTTCCTCCAAAGATCAAAATGGGGTTTCCAAAGAGAGACGGTCGGTCCGTCGGTTAGAGGCCAACCTGGAGGTCAGTTTCCGTATTATCTGCGGCAGGACCTCAAGACAGACCAAATCCATTCCTGTGTCCATCAAGAACCTGTCTGTCACCGGGTTTTGCCTGGCCACGGATATGACCATGGTGGAAGACCTTCATGTCATGGCCGGCAGTTCCGGGGGGGCGGACAATACCCTGGAGGTCAGGATCCGGTTCCCTGATCAGAATGAAATCCTGATTCATGGCGCAGCGTGCTGGTACAACCTCGCTGAATCAGGGGCTCTTTATCGATACAAGGTGGGTGTCCGAATCAAGAAGATTTCGGAGACGGATCTCGCCCTTTTGAAAAAATTCCTGCGTCGAAACCGCAAAGAAATGTTCTACAACAGTCTCCTGCGTATAAAATGGATTGAGCGGCTCTTGCGGGGATTCCTGGGCAGAAGCCTATATCTGCTTTAATTTCTGCTGGGCAACCTTGGCTTCTTCGGAAGCAGGATACTGGTCTACCAGTTTTTTAAGGAGCTGGCGAGCCATGTTGGTGTCTTTGAGTTCCTGGAATGAAAGTCCCTCCTTGAGCAAGGCTGCCGGGACCTTTTCGCCTTTGGGGTACTGCGTGATCACTTCTTCGAACTCGATGATGGCTTCCTCATATTTTTTCTGGGCAAAGTAGGATTCTCCTATCCAGTACTGGGCATTGTCATTGAGGTCACTGCCCGGATATTTCTTGATGAAACTGCGAAACAGCCGGATTGCCTTATCGTATTGCTTCTGTTTCATGGCGTCCATGGCTTCATTATATGCCTGCTGGTCCTCAGGGGCCGGGGCCTCTTTGCGTACTTCTTCAGCCGGCAGTCCCGGCAATGCCGCTGTTTCAGGTGGAGCCGAAATCACCAGAGGGGACTCGGAGTGCCCGGTTGATGAAGGAGTCTCCAAATCAGTCGGCTTTGTGGGAGAAAAGTTTTTTTCCAGTTCGGCCACTCTTGCCTCTAAAAATGAAAGCTGTTCCTTCATGGTTCGGATATCCTCCGAGATCCCCTGCTGGGAGAAAAGCGGATTTTCGCGGGCAACGGGCCTGTCTTGAATCTCATCAATACGTCCGGAGAGCTGCTGGACCTGGTTTTGAATCGTGTCAGACTGAGAGGCGAAGTCCGCCATCTTCCTGCGAACATCTTTGGATGTCACATCCCATTCAGCGGATTTTTGCAGGACATCCTTCATCTGCCCTTCAAGGAAGTTGATTCGTGCATCCTGGTTCATGGCCGTGCAGCCGCAGAATAGGCCCAAAGTCATGCACAGGATCAACATTTGACCTGTCCGGCTCACTCTCGTCAAGGCGATCCCCCTCGATGATTGTCTATGGACTTAGATGGATTCAAATCTCATCATCAGACAGGTCAGTTATTTTGCGACAAATTGCGCCCGTCTGTTTTTCGACCAGCATGCATCTGTTTGTTCCGTGCACTCGGGTTTTTCCTCTCCGTAACTGATGGTGGAGAGACGGCTGGCGTCGATGCCCAAATTGATCAGATAATTATACGCACTTTTTGCCCTTCTGTCTCCGAGGGCGATGTTGTATTCATTGGTGCCCCGATCGTCGCAATGCCCTTCAACAACCACTTTTACACTGGTGTTGCTTTCAAGCCATGCAGCATTGTCGGCAAGGGTGGCACGTGCCTCGGGAGAGAGGTCAAAACGATCGTAGTCAAAAAAGATATTCTTGAGTTCCTTTGGCTGGATCGGCTGAAGCTCTTCAGCGCCCATACCACTTCCTTTCATGCCTGCCCCTTCTCCCATCTCTGCGGTTGATTTGGTCGTGTCCACTTTCTTCGCGCAACCGGCAAATGCGAATAAGAGTGCGGCCAACAGGGCCATTGTACTTAAAGCCATCCATCCGTTCTTCTTCATACGCTCCTCCTCTTTCTCTTGAATAAAAATTACCACAACGATACAAAAAGACCATCTCTTTGTCCCATGTGGTTTTAGTTTTGCATAGGATACACTAAATTTGAATTTGCGAAAGTATAATACAAAAAATTTCTTTTGTAAAATAGTATTTTTAAGAATATTGTCCGGTATTTTTGAGAATTTTGTTCCGTATTATTCAATAAAAATGTTAGGTGACCAGTTCGGTGCTGAATTTTTAGCCGGATTTGAGGTGATTCTCCGAATATTGGTTCCATTGGCATTGATGATATAAATATCCGCTTTTCCGTTCATGGTGGAACTGAAACAGAGGAAACGGCCGTCCGGTGACCACGATGGAAACTCATTGTTTCCGGAATTGGCCGTCAGGATGACCATCTGAGTCCCATCGGGTTTGATGGTTGCAATCTGGAAGTGTCCGTTGGTCAAGCTGGCGAAGGCGATCCGGTCTCCCCGGGGAGACCAGGCCGGCGTGGCATTGTATTTCCCCTGCATAGTGACACGGGAGACATTCTCCCCCTGGTAGTCCGTGATGTAGATCTGCGGGTTTCCTGCGCGATCCGACATGAAGGTGATCTGCTTGCCGTCGGGGGACCAGGAAGGAGAGACATCGGTTGCAAAATTCTTGGTCAGCATCTTCGGCTTCTTGGAATACTTGTCGAGGATATAGATCTCCGGATTGCCGTCCTTGCTCATGACATAGGCCAGCCTTCCGCCTCCGGGTGAGTAAACGCCGCCGGTATTGATGCCCGGTTCCCCGGATATTTTCTGGATCTCTCCTGTCTGGATGACAATCTGGTATAGATCGGGGTTTTTCTCCCTGTAAGAGGTGAAAATGATCTTTTCGCCGTCCGTAGACCATTTCGGCGAGACGATAATGGTCTTTTCCTTCAGAATGACCCGGTCATTATGGCCGTCGTAGTCCATGACGTGAATCTCATAAAACCCGTCCGAAACCGAGAGATAGGAGACCCGGGTATCGAAGACCCCTTCCTCACCGGTAATCTGCTTTATGACATCGTTTGCAAACCGGTGCGCCATTCTTCGGACATCGCCGGCCCTGCCGTAATACCTCTTTCCCGATATCTGCTTCTGCAGGATGACGTCGTAGAGGAAGAAAGTAGCCTGCAACTGGTCTCCGCTTTTCATGTAGGTTCCCTTGATCAGGACATCGGCCCCCACAATCCTCCAGTCTTCAAACCGGATCTTGGAAGGATCGGTATCCGAAGCTGCAGTATCCTCGATAAAGCTGGTGGGATCGAGGACCTGGAGCAGTCCGGAGAAGGAGAGATCGTCGCTTAAGGTCTCATGAGCCTCATTGCCGATGGGAAGGTCTTCCGGGGCTGATTTCAGGTTCTTGAAGATCTGGATGGCCACAGGAAGTTTTTTAATGGCCGGTGCATTGATGTCCAGGTATATCTTGGGATCGGCCGATGCATCCGATAAAAAAAGAAAAAACAAAAAAATCATGATCGGGGCACAAATGTTTTTAAGACACGGTATGCGATATTTTTTCATTGATAGTCCTCTGGAGTAAAGCGAATACCCACCGGAAGTTTTTCTTCCTCGCCGGGGATCGGTGGAAGGGGGCTGCTTTTTTCAATGGCCCGGACTGCAGAATCATCAAATGCCTGGTTTCCTGAACTTTTCTCGATGGCGATATCTGTAATTCTTCCTTGTTTTTCTATTACGATACCTAAAATAGTCTCCATGTCGTGTTCTATAGGGATGCCTTGAGGAATGATCCATGCGTCCCGTATGATCTCCCAGATCGTGCTGTAGTAGGTCTTGTATCGGATCTCCATGATCCTGTTCGAGATGGTTCCCCGGCCGGCAATGGCCTGCTGCTCCTGACCCGCCTTTTCTTCCTCTTTCGCGGACATCTTTTTCTTCAGGTTCTCAATGGCAGACTGGATGTCTTTGTTGCTGTAGTCCTTGGCTGCCGGCTTTTCCTTGACCGGAGCGGTCTTCTTGGCCGTCTCGGGCGCCTTTTTCTCCTTCTCCTTCTCCTTCTTCACATCCGGTATGGGGATCTTCTCTTCAACCTTGGGCTTCGGAGGGGCAGGCAAAGGCTTTTCCTTGGGTTTTGCGAGGGCCTCGGTTTTTTGGGGCGCCGGTCCTCCCATGGCCACCAGGTCCACGGTCGTAGCCGATGGCGGGGCATAATAAATGGGAAGCGGTACGATCTTCCTGGCAAGGGCAATGAAAAAGATCACGGCAAGGTGAAGGGCCAGAGAGACCCAGAACATGTGCCAGAAATCCCTGTCGAACTCGGTCTCTTCAAAAGGGCGAAACCTGATCACCATCAGTCCGCGATCTCCGATACCTCGGTGACCATGCCCAGTTTTCGGATGCCCGAGTCCTTGATGGCCGCCATGACCTGAACCACGAAACCATATGAGACGTTCTTGTCGGCCCGAAGAAAGACCTCTTTATCCGGGTTTTCTTCCAGAATCTTTTTCAGCTTCTTCTGCAGTTCCTCCACGGTAAATGCGGTTTTGTTGATATAGATATTCTTGCTTTTGGTTACGGTCACAACCAGTCGCTCCTCCTCGATCTTGATGGGAGAAGACTTGGTCTTGGGCAGATCCACATCCACACCCTGCTGGAGCATGGGGGCGGTCACCATAAAGATGATGAGCAGCACCAGCATCACATCCACGAGGGGGGTGACGTTGATTTCGGACATGCTTCCAAATTCTTTACTGTTTCCTGTCGGTCCCATGGGGAAACCTTTTCGGATTAAAAAACGTTCTATTGCAGGTATTTTTCCGCGATACTTATAAATTCCGATGAAAAATTTTCCATCTCATTGGACAGGACCCGGACTTTCCGGACAAAATGGTTGTAGGCCATCACTGCAGGGATGGCCGCTGCGAGCCCTGCGGCCGTAGCCACCAGGGCCTCCGAAATCCCTGGAGCAACCACGGCCAGGCTGGCCGAGCCTCTGGCGCCGATCCCCCGGAATGCGTCCATGATCCCCCATACCGTACCGAAGAGTCCGATAAACGGTGCAGTGCTGCCGGTTGTGGCCAGAAAGGTGATGGAGCGTTCGAGCCGTGTGACCTCGGAAAGGGTGGCCCGGTTTAATGCCCGTTTGATGCGCTCAATCCCCATGGTCTCGACTACACCCATGATTTCCCCGATTTCTTGCGTATTCTGGGCCTTTTTCTTCAGTACAGTCTCCCGCTGGATGATCTTGTTCAGTTCCTCGTAGGCGGCCTCAAAGAGCTTGGAAATGGGACTAGCCGAAGATTGTTTGGCCGTACGGATCAGGGTGTTCAGAGGATGATCCATCCAGAAGATCTTGAGAAAACTGTTTGATTGGATACGCGCCGCACGGATGACGCGATACTTATAAATAATAATGGCCCAGCAGGATACGGAGAATATAAGTAGAATAATAAGCACGAACTTGACCACCCATCCTGCGTGCATGACCAGGGACAGGATCCCGTGGTCCCCGAGGGTTACGACGGTACTTTCCATATGGGTTATCCCTTAAGAAATTTGGGTTCTTTTGCCATAACGTGTTCTGCAAACATGTTTTTAGAACTTTAATATACCTTGTCATGAAAAGTCAAGAAAGATCCGGGAGGATCAGGATAGGTTCGTGTCACTATTTACGAACAGGGCCACTTGGAGTTTGAGTGAATATGAATGCAGCGGCTCAGAAACCATGGAAGAGTGCTCACGGTTCATAGGGCCCGAGATCACGGTGACGGGCCTTATCCCGGGACCGCTTTCGTGCCTCGGCGAGCCTTTGCCGCTCCTCCTCGTCCCGGTTCATGCAGATCAAGGGGGTGACGGTGGTTGGGTGCCCCTTTCCATCCAATGCCACGTAGGTGACGAGAGCGGAGCAGGTCTTCCTTCGTTCGCCGCTGATCGGGTGCTCTGAGAAGATCTCCACTTCCACCTCTACCGAGGTTTTGAATGCCGCATTGAGACGCGCCCTGATGATGGAAAAGTGACCGACTTTGATGGGATGCTTGAAATCCACGCGGTCCATGGATGCCGTGACCACGATCTTGCGGCAATGGCGCATTGCGGCCATTGCGCCGGCCAGATCGATCATGGACAAGACCTTTCCTCCGAATACATTGCCCAGATGGTTGGCGTCATTAGGCTGGACCAATTCAGTGCTCTCCACCATGGACTCGGAGACGGTTTTCCCTTTTAACGGCCGTTTCATTGGGCGCTCTCCTTGTCAAACCCGCTGGAGGAATGGATCTCTCCATCTTTGTCCACAATCAGCCCCTGCACGTCGGGGAGTTTCTCGATCAACGCCATACCGGCTTCAGGCCCGAGGACAAAGACAACAGTGGCGATGGCATCAGCCATCATGGCCGTAGGACTGACAATGGTGACGCTCCGGCATTCCCGGGCCGGAAAGCCGGTCTTCACGTCCATGATGTGATGATACCGGATACCGTTAAAGATGAAGAACCGTTCGTAGTCTCCGGACGTGGCTATGGCACAGTTCGTAACAGGCATCTTTTTTATCATGGTGTTCCGGTCTCTCGGATCCTGTATCCCGATCTCCCATGGCTGTTTGTCGGAACGTCTTCCGATCACCAGGAGGTCTCCGCCGGCATTGACGATCGCGTTCCTGATTCCCTGCGCCTTGAGTACGGCCATGGCCCGGTCCACGGCATACCCCTTTGCAATGGCCCCGAGCCCGATGCCCATTCCCGGTTTTTTCAGCAAGATCCTTTTCTGATCGTCTATCAGGATATTCCGATAGTCAATCAGGGGAAGAACCTTCCGGATCTCTTCCGCGGACGGCGGACGGCTGTCCGGCTCAAAATGCCAGAGGGCCGAGAGGGGTTTGAAAGAAATGTCAAAGGCGCCGTTTGAAAGGCGGCTGTACCGGAGGGATTCCTGAATCACAAAGAGCAGTTCAGGGTTGACGGATCTCCACTCCTTGCCGGCGGAACGGTTGATCAAGGAGATATCGCTTTCAGGGATATAGGTGCTCATGATCTGTTCTATCCGGCGGATTTCATGAAAGGCAAGGTCTGCGGCCCGGTTGGCCTGCTCAGGGCTGGTTCCGGAGATGGAAATGTCCACCAGTGTCCCCATGAGCATCTGCTCCCTGACGGTTACTGGTGAGCCTGAGGGGTTGCATCCCGCTGCGCCTGTCAGCAGCAGGAGAACGAAGATGACCAGGGATCGAAAAGGTTTCATTCTGAAAAATCTGCAAAGGGTTAAGGAGGTTATAGCTCCCGCTTGTAAATAAAATCAGAGACGGCAAGAAGGGCGGTCTTTTCAGGAGAAGGCTCAAAAAATTCCAGGGACGTCTTGGCTTTTGTGATATACTTCCGGGTTTTCTCCAGAGTATATTCCACCCCCTTGCAGTTCTCGATACACTGGAAGACAAATTCAATTTCATCACCTTTGGGCTGCCCGTTTCTGAAAATCTGACTCAGCCTTTGAGATTCCTCACTGCCGGATTTCATCAGGGTATGGATCAGCGGCAGGGTGATCTTCCCTTCAAGAAGATCCTTGCCTACCTGTTTCCCGAGTTTGCGTTCCTCTGCGGAATAATCAAGTGCGTCATCGATCAGCTGGAATGCGATGCCGATATTCATCCCGAAAGTTTTCATGGCGTCCAGGACCTCCTGGTGAGCTCCTGCAATGATAGACCCAAGATGGCAGGCTGCGGATATCAGGGCCGCTGTTTTATAGGTAATGACATCCATGTACTCTTTTTCCGTAATACCGAGGTTGCCGATGTGGGCGAGCTGCATGACTTCGCCTTCGGACATGGTCGTGGTTGCATCCGAGAGGACATCCATGATCTGCTGGTTATGCTCACGTACAGCGAGGAAAAGGGCCTTGGAGTAGAGAAAATCTCCCACCAGAATGCTGGCCTGGTTCCCCCAGACCCGGTTAGCCGATTTTTGGCCCCTGCGGATGTTGGCCTCGTCGACCACGTCATCATGGAGCAGGGAGGCGGTATGTATATATTCGATGATGCTTGCAAGCAGGTAATGCCTGTTGCCCTGGTACCCGCAGGCCTTGGCCGAAAGGAGGAGCAGCAAGGGCCGGATCCGTTTACCCCCTCCCTTGAGAAGATGAAATCCCACTTCCGTGATCAACGGGGCTTTGGATTCCAGATTCGCGATGATGCACGATTCGACATCCGCCAGATCCTTCTCTAAACTTTTCCAGACTTCCCCAATTTCCATATATTTTCCTTATAATAAAAAGTATTGTGATAGTAGAGCATTGATCCCTGCTTGTCAAGATGTAAGACCAATTCCGGGTATTGACAACCCGGTGCAAAGCATGTAGAGTGTGGGTCTCATTTTGGGAATTTTTTTACGGTCGGGACTAACTTTAAAGGGCGGATTTAAGAGGATCCAGGGCTGGATTTTTCCCATGCTATGAAAAAAAATAAGGATCGTCTTCAAAGAAAGAATTAAAGGGCTAATCCATGAAAAGAGCTTTGATCAGCGTTTCGGACAAAACGGGGATTACGGAATTTGCTAAAAAATTGAAGATCATGGAGTATGAGATCATCTCTACGGGAGGGACAGCCAAACTTCTAAAAGAAAAGGGAGTCGCGGCAAGATCGGTCTCGGACTTCACAGGGTTCCCGGAGATGCTGGACGGGAGGGTCAAGACCCTTCACCCTAAGATTCATGGCGGGCTGCTGGGGAAGAGGAGTCTGCCTTATCATGTGGATCAGATGACTGAGCAGGGGATCGAACCCATAGACCTGGTGGCCGTGAATCTCTACCCGTTCGAGCAGACCATCTCCAAGCCAGGGTGCAGCCTGGAGGATGCCATAGAAAACATCGATATCGGAGGTCCGGCCATGATCCGGTCTGCGGCAAAAAACTATCCGGATGTCGTCGTGATCGTTGATCCGCTCGACTACGATTGGGTGATTCGCGAAATGGAGGAAAACGACGGCCTTCTCTCCATGAAAACCCGGTACGCCCTGGCATGCAAGGTCTTCGCCCATACGGCCCGGTATGACAGCATGATATCCTCATATCTCAGCAATGAGGGCATCGTCCCACGTTTTCCCGAAATGTTGAACCTTCAGTTTGAGAAGGTCACGGAGCTCCGGTATGGGGAGAACCCTCACCAGAGGGGGGCCTTCTACAAAGAGATCCGCATCAATGAGCCCTGTGTCTCCAATGCGGTTATCCACCAGGGCAAGGCCATGTCCTTCAATAACTATCTGGATGCCAATTCGGCCCTGGAACTGGCCATGGAATTTGAAGAGCCGATTGCGGTCATCATAAAGCACAACAACCCCTGTGGTGTGGCAACGTCCAGCGAACTCCGGGAGGCTTACGTGTTGGCTCGGGAGGCGGATCCGGTATCGGCCTTCGGGGGTGTGGTCGCGTTCAACCGTTCCGTGGACGAAGAAACCGCGAAAGAGATCGTTTCCACCTTTGTCGAGGTGGTCATTGCTCCTGGATACAATCCGGGTGTTTTAAGTATTTTCAGTACTAAAGAGAACATCCGCATTCTGGAGGTGGAAATCTGGGGAAGGGACCATGCCGCGGATATGGACCTGAAGAAGGTCGTCGGCGGACTGATTTATCAGGACAGGGATCTGGGGAGTGTGGATATCCGGAATATGGAGATCGTCACTAAGCGAAGGCCTGCAGAGGAAGAGATCAAGGCCATGTCTTTCGCCTGGAAGGTGGCCAAACATGTCAAGTCGAACGCGATCATCCTTGCGAGGCCGAACCGGACTGTAGGGGTCGGTGCCGGTCAGATGAGCCGTGTGGATTCCACCCGTCTCGCCATTGCCAAGGCAGAAAGCTCTACCCAAGGCTGCGCCCTGGCCTCAGACGCTTTTTTCCCTTTCCGGGACGGGATAGACGAGGCGGCCAAATCCGGGGCCACGGCTATTGTCCAGCCTGGAGGGTCTGTCAAGGATGACGAAGTCATCGCTGCGGCCAATGAATACAACATGACCATGGTTTTTACCCGGATGCGTCATTTCAGGCATTGAAAATACGCCCCCGTAGCTCAGCTGGATAGAGCACAGGATTCCGGTTCCTGGTGTCGGAGGTTCGAATCCTCTCGGGGGTACCATTTTTTCCGGAAATTTTCTGTACGGCGATATGGAATATTGATGGCCATGATTTGATAGAGATATCGGATAGGGAGGACAGGCATAATGGAGGACAAGAAAAAGGGGATGACCAGGGCATTGAGCACGGCATTGAAAATGGAGAAGGACGGCATGGCCTTCTATGAGGAAACGAGCAAGAATATAAAAAACCAGCTTGGGAAAAAAATGTTTCTCTCTTTCGTGGAAGATGAAAAGAGGCACTATGGCATGATCGAGGCCCTGGCGAATGGCCTGAATATCGGGAAGGAACTCAAGAAGGCCGGCCCGGCCGAGCGGATCCGGACGATCTTCGAAAAGGCGAAGAAGGATATAGATGCCAGGCTGGGTTCAGACCCCAGCGATGTGGAGGCCCTGAAATTTGCCTGCCGCATGGAGGACAAGGGATATGAATTTTACCGGGATTCTGCTGCGAGCGCCAGTGACGCAGGTGAAAAAGCCCTGTTCGAGAAACTGGCACGTGAAGAGAGCCGGCATCACGAAATTCTGGAGAATGCATTAACCTACCTTGAAAAAAGCGGTGAGTGGTTCCTCTGGGAAGAGGGTGGCCCCATTGAGGGAGGTTAACACGAGATCTTAGTAATGGACCCCGATTAGTGGAACCGACCGGTCTTTGGGCCTGTCTTTGCCGTCTTGAAGCGTATAGATCAACTGCAGGGAGATCCTCCGAAGGCTGAGTTGCAGGTTCTTGTCCTGGGTTGTTGCAACACCTGACCAGATAACCCGGTTGCCGAGGACATCCACCAGTTTGCAGTTCAGCCCCACAAGGACCGACGTGTCCACCGTATTGATGACCTGACCCGGAAGAAAGTCAACGGACCGCGTATCTTCCTCAAGCTCTGTGATGGACGTAATCATCACAAAGTCCGCCCCCAGCGCATCTCCCACCTCAACAGCCTGGTTCACTGAGTAATTCGTGAATTCGATCTTGTGTTCCAGAATGGCTTCCTTGATAAATATTTTATCGATGATCCGGAACCCCGCGTTCCACAATTTGACGGAAAGCATTTCAGCGGCCGCTTCATTGGCAGAAGAAGAAATCCCGCTGAGGCCTTCTTCCTTATGGATCAGCGGTATGACCGCTATGACACTTCTCGGCTTGATCAGTATACCCGGCTCCCGGAAGGTGTTGATGGTAACCGCCTTGCGGATCCTTGCTGTGCGCAGGTATCCACATCCTGTCGCAAGAATCAGGAGCAGAGCAATCCATGCCGTAAAGAATATGAATTTTCTGTTTATGCGAATGTTCATTTGCTGGTCCTGCTCTCCAAAGACAAGATCAGTTCCTTTGAAATACGCTGAACCGCTTTCTGGAAGTTTTGATCCTGTGTTGTGGCAATCCCGATCCAGATGACTTCTCCGTTTTTAAGATCGATTATTCTCGAGCTGACCCCGATACTTGCCGAGGTATCAATGGATGTCAAGACCTCCCCGGGGAGAAAAGCAATGGCATTGGAGGCCTGAAGGTTTTCAAAGAGGTTGGTCAGGACCAGGAAGTCGGCATGGAGGGTCCGGCCCATTTCCAACATATCCAACAGGCGGGTGGAGTAAAGGTCGGTTTTGTTCCCGCTCACAAAATCATTAATCACGGCCCTGTCGATCACCCGGAATCCTTTATTGAGGAATTCAAGGGAGAGGATATCCGCTGTCGCCTCATTGGCGGTCAGCGTGGTTTTGGAGAGCGTTTTTTCCTCCCTCGCCAAGGTGATAACCATGACCGTGGTTTGGTTGTTGATCCCGGCGTGTTCTTCGAAGTGGGTATCAATTGTCACCTCTTGTTGAATTCTGGCCTGTTGGAGTGGGCTGCAGGCGGTAACGAGAAAAGAAAGCGTGGTGAGATAAATAAGAGCCTGTGTAAAGGCACGCATAAAACAGGACCTTTCTTTGTAAAACTTCTTATTATAGTTTACCATGGAGACAGGAAAATTTCAATCTGCCCGGAATTCTCTGCCCGGAATTCTCAGGTCGGCCTTGGTCCAGGATCAATAGGCGTATTTCCTGGATGTTTAATACCCTTATTCCCGCTGCTTGGACAGGATGTATGAGACCAGTTGATTGATCCGATCCGCGATTGCCGTCGGGTCCGGGGCTTCCCCTTTGTTGAAATAGACGGCAGGCGTACATTGGGAAAGCAGTTTTTTCAGGGGTTCATCACATTTCCTGGCCGAGAAGAAAATGATGGGTGTCTTCTTTGAAAGGCACGTTTTCTTTTCAATGGCCCGCATGGTCATGGCAGCTTTGAGGCCGTCCATGACCGGCATCTGCAGGTCGAGAATGACGATATTTATTGCTTGTGTTGAAGATATCCGTTTGTTGAACTCCGCAAGGAATGTCATGCCGTTCTCAAAGGCGAGGACCTCCCTGGCCAGCCTTTTTTCCTTGAGAATTTGTGTCATGAGGTTGCGGATTGTGCTTGAATCATCGGCTGTCAGGATGCAGTCGGCAGTATTTTGCGTCTCGTTTCCCTTGAGTCCAAGGACAAAACCGCAGTAAAGGCAGGTGATCTCCATGTTGCCGTCATGATAGACGGTGTCGGTTGGGACGTTTTCTCCACAACAGAGGCAATATTGCGTTTTATCCATTTTTTTCTTTCGTGGCCAATCAGTAAATGATCAGGTATGCAGCAGGCGGTCCAACTCCCCACAGCGGTCAAGATCGTGGAGGTCATCACATCCGCCTACAGGTTTTCCATGGATCAGGATCTGCGGAACGGTCTTCCTCCCGGTTAGCCGGGTCATCTCCTCCTCACGCTCCTGGTCATCTGAGATGTCGATCTCCTTGAACGGGATTCCTTTGTGGTTCAGAAGCTGTTTTGCCCGGATACAATAGGGGCATGTCTTCGTTGTATAGATGATCACCGGGTCTTTCATATGATAATTATATGACTATTTGATTATATGTGTCAATTATATATCCAAGGTCATCATATCCTTCGCAGTTAGCACCTCTCCTTTAAAAAACCGTCGGCATTGGGCTGCCAGATCCACCCCTTAGCATTCAGGGTAGAAATGGGTCAGCACGACCCTTTTGGTCCCGGCCTCCCGGGCGGCCTTTCCCACTTTGATGACAGGCTCAGGGTTACGGCAACCAGGATGTCATCGACCACATCTCTCTGCTCCTGTGTATAGTAGACTTCCATGGATTCAGTCCTGATATACTCCCGGGTAGCAGGGTCTTCCCTGAGTGCATCAACGAGCATGTCAATAAGGGGTTGGACAAACCTTTTCCCCCCCTTTTGGAGCAACCGTGCCACCTCGAAGGTAATCCCGCGAAAAGTGGCATTTCTCACCTCCGGATTTTTGTGACGGATAAATTCACGGATCATGCGGACGGCCTGCTCCCGGATCTCCGGATTGCCGAGCGGATTGATCTGGGCCAGGATATATTTTGTCAGCAGGATCAGGCGGTCCCGGTAGTTAAGGGCATGGATTTCGTAGAGAAACCTGATGCTCTCCAGGCACTTTTTCCGCTGTTCTGTGTCTGCGGAGGTAAATTGGCTGGAAAAGACAGACTCATGGCGGATGGTGTTAACAACCTCCCGGTAAAGATTCCACTTCCTCTTTGCCGATCCGAGATGCCAGTCATGAATCCTCTGCAGCGTGGTCAGAATATCCTCAGGGGGGAGCGCATAGGCAAGGAGTGTTTCGCATTCCTTGCCGGTTCCATACTCCCGGCATAGCGCCTCGATCCTGTCCAGAGTCTCTTTATGCATCTTTTTTACGGGGACCTTAGAAAACAGTAAGGTGTATGGAACTGTGGAAAATTCCGCAACATTGCTGGGCCTACAATAAAGAAATTCGATGTGTTTGTCAATTATTCGTGTTAATTATTGAAATTCAGCAAAATTTCTGCTATCTTCTTCGTTGAAGCCTGATCCGACAGGTCTGGAACCTTGTTTTGCGGACGGAAATATCGCAAGGATTGCCTCCGAAGAATTATATGTTGCCGGGGGCCCTATGGATCAAGTTACAGGATAGATCTTATAACTTATAGTGGTTAGACCATGGGTGAACAGGTACAAGCCATAATCTCTGTCCGTGCGCCAAGATCGAGCATGGTGTTCAGCGAGGCCATGGTTACGAATGTCATCGATGGGATCTCCCGCCTGACCTCAGTGGATTTCCACCAGTATAAGAGAAACTTCGTGCAGAGGCAGATACGCCGTCAGGTTGTCAAGCACTGTCTGAATGTTGTTGAGGAATATGAAAAACTGCTTTTGTCCGGCAAATGGACGGCCGAGGCATTAATCAACGGGATGACCGTGAATGTCACCCAATTCTTTCGCGACCCGCCGCTCTTTGAATTATTGATGGAGCATATTTTCCCCTTATTATGGAATCGGCATCAGAGCCAGAGGGGCCATGAATTCCGCATCTGGATTATGGGCTGCTCTACGGGTGAGGAGGCCTATTCCGTGGGCATGGCGCTTCATGAGAGCGTGCGGTCCGGTTTTTCTGCGGATAAGGTCCGAATCTTTGCAACGGACCTGGATGAGATTGTCGTGCATCATGCAAGACGAGGGGAATATGAATTGGCTGATCTGAATCATTTGGGTCCGGATCTCATCCAGAAGTATTTCCTTGCGGGAGAGAAGTACCGGGTGATTCCGGAATTGCGCCGGCAGATTACCTTTGGACAGCACGATTTGTTAAGAGACCCTTTCATCCGTCATCTTGACATGATCTTCTGCAGAAATATCCTGATTTTTCTGGAACGGGAGGCCCAGGAGAGGATCTGTGAGATGATGTATGATTCTTTAAATTCCGGCGGGGTTATGGTACTGGGGCGCGCAGAATCGCTCACCAAGAAATATTGCAATAAGGGATTTGTCTCTTTATGCCGTCAAAACAGGGTCTTTCAAAAAGTCAATGCCCACGGAGCAGGCGAGGACGGGGTTTCGAAAAGGAGCATAGGATGAAGATCCGGACCAAGGTTTTACTGGCGCTGTTTTTAATGGGGGGTATCCTTGTTTTTGGAAACATATGGGTTATTAAAAATTATCAGGATGGAACCGCTATTGAGCAGATCCATCGAGAGAATCAGATCCAGTTGGACCAGCACCTGAACTTGAAGCAAGCCATCTCCGGTCTTACCCTTGCTCTGGATAACTACATTATCTATGGGGATCCTGTAGAGAAGAAGAAATTTTTGCAGACCTATCAGTCCATCTCCCAGCAGATCCATGCCCTGGACCAGACAAAAATCAAAATGTATGATCCGATAGGCATTGTGAAACTCAATGGCCAACTCGATAAGATCCGGGAACTGGCCGGCGGACTTTTCGAGATCGGTGAGCCTGTAGGGAATCCTGGTGCTGAAAGGATCATGCGTGAAGTGGGGGCTACGGCACAGAACGCCGAAACGATCCTGAATGGGATGGTCAAAGAACTGGAAACAGGACGGGAGGATAACCAGCGTAGAAGTTCAATGATGCGAGATCATCTTTTTTCAGCCATCTATTTCATGTTTTTCCTCTTGATCCTTTCGCTGCTGTCCAGTCTTTTCTATTTCCCGCGGATCATCGCCCGTCCTTTGATTCTTCTCATGAAAGCAGCCCAACGGATAGGTCAGGGGGATTTTTCTCAATTGCTGGATGAAAAGAGGAAAGATGAGTTCGGTACCTTGAACAGGACCTTCAATTTTATGTTGAATGCCCTGAAACAAAGGGAGAAGGCCCTGGTCGATAAGAACCTGGAACTCAAGAATGTGATTGAAGAACTGGAAGAGACCAATGAAAAGTTCCAGCTGAGCAATGAAGAACTGGGGTCAACCAATGAAGAGCTTCAGATCTCCAGTGAGGAGCTTGAATCAACCAACGAGGAACTGAATGTCTCCAACCAGGAATTGGAAACCGCCGCAAGGGAACTGACCGAGGTCAGAGAGGTTCTGGAAGAGAAAAATCAGGAGTTGAAAGAGGCTCACGACTATCTGGGCAGCATCATCCATTCTACAGATACCGGCATATGCGTAATCGGACGGGATCACAGGATCGAGTCTGTCAACCGGACCCTTCAGGAGATGTTCGGATATTCGGAGAGCGAGTTGGTCGGCTCGCATTGCTATCAGATCTTTCATCGGGTTTCGGAGGCCTGTACTGGATGCCCCATGGAACTCTCCTTCTCAAAAGGGGATACCGTCAGATACAATCACCGGCATTGCCATAAAGACGGGAAAGAGATTATCGTTGATATTACCACAACGCCACTTTCGATTCTGGATGGCCGTGTAGAACGTATCATCGAGACCATAAAGGATGTTACCGAGGTCACACGTCTGACACGGGAAGTCCAGTAACAGAAGGAGCGTATGCGCTCCATCCTGATTAATATGGCTTAAGGAG
>CAKKPE010000119.1 GCA_919901565.1 bacterium | reverse complement strand
ATTTTTTGAAAAAGTACCGGAGGCCTCACGCTCCTCTGCAAAACTGTTCCATTCCCCGCAGTCCGGGCACCGGCCGATCCATTTGTACGTCTGGTATCCGCAGGACTGGCAGGCGAAAAAGCTCTTTGTCTTGGTCATGATGGGTTTTTACTCTTTTCCGCGTTTAAGTTGGACCGCGCAGAAATTGGAAATCAAAATTTGTAAAAAGGAACCGTCCTCCGTATCAGTTCTTGACCGGCAGAATACTCAAGAGATCCTTGATGTCCTCGTCCTCGAACTGGATCCCCGCCCCGTAGAACAGGGAAGAGTCCTCGGTGTTCAGGAAGTTGTCATATCCGGCGGTCAGATAGAAAAATTTCAGGAAATTGTAATCGGCACGGACCTTGGAATGGGCGCTCCCCCCGAAACTGTTTTCTCCTTTCAGGTCCCATACATCCAGATGAATCGCTGTCTGATTGCCGAAGAAGGTATGGTCGATCCCGAGACCGCCAGTGCTCTCCTCGAGACCGATTCGAAAGGATGTCTGGCCGAAACTCCTTCCGAACATGGCCGTGTACATCAGTTTATCCGAGGTCTTCTGCTCAAGAACGGTCTGGGTTACGTCTGTCGGATAGTAGGCCGATCCGGCCCCGGTTCCGGTATTGGTGATATGAGAGGTCTTCAAGGTCTGGGAAAAGTCACCCTTGGTCCCTTCAGGGCTGACCATCTCAAAAAGGTAGAACTTGTCTTTTCGAGGCTGCAGCTTGAGGGAGACGTACCCCTTGGAATCCTTGGCTTCAACGAGATCCTCATTGCGAAGCGAGACAAAGGTATTGTATTTTTTCTTGACACCCAGGACGTCATTAGCCGAGAGCAGGGCATTGTTCAGATTCTCCGAGAGGTCGTCCTCGTTGACCAGGCGTCCCAGTGTCCCTTTGCCCTCGTCCACTTTCCTGAAGATGCTGTCGATCGATTCGGTCGCCGTCCGGGCATGGCTTACGGTTTTGCGGAAGTCGTCTCTGTTTTGTTTTACCGTCTGGTTCAGATTTGCCGCCAGTTCGTCGATATTTGCGAGGACACGGTCAAAGCGTTCATCGTTCCGCTCAACAATCCTGTTAAGGTTTCCGCT
>CAKKPE010000118.1 GCA_919901565.1 bacterium | reverse complement strand
AATAGGACATTTCTACTTTGGCCAAATAGGACATTATCATTTTGGGATTACAGATGATTAATTCTGAGGAATGAATCCATGATTTGACCGTGAGGAACGGGCACTTCCTCAGGCCATTGGGAACTCAAACTTATAAATAAAGGATCATCTCCAAAAAAGTGGGTGAAAACATCAGTGGTCAAGGGGTCAAGGATTCCAGGGGTCAAGTGAAGTGATCAAAAACTACAAGGAGTTAAAGGTTTGGCAGAAGTCTTATCAATGATGCTTGGAGATTTAGAAAATAGCAAAAAGATTCTCTGAGGAGGTTGAGCGGATGCTCAAGGCTCTGATCAAATCACTGGAAAACAAACACTTGACCCCTTGAACCCTGGAATCCTCGAACCCTTTTTACCCACTAAATGGGAGAAGAACCTAAATAAAACGATACCATGTCCAAGGACGATCCCCCGTCAGGCAGGAGATACGGGATTCCCGCCAGAGTGCCTCTTCGACGACCCCGGGGCCATGCCTCGCCCCCTCCCCTTTTTAGTGCCCCCCGGTCTTCAGGACACCGGAGGCTGCCAGGGCCAGCACCAGCACCTCGATGATGGCGATCACCGCATAAACAGGATCCTTCTTCCTGAAGAATATCGGGATAACCCTGATGTAGCAGACGATGGTCACACCTGCAAGAAATACAATGCCCACAAAATTCAGGATATCCCCATGACCGATCAATCGCACCCAGGACCACCCATGAGGGATCCCTGTTTTTGCAAGATACTCATGGACCGGCAGGCTCCAGTAGTTCGGGAGATCATTGACCGGGATATAGGGTGGAAGGATATGGAATACGTAAACCGCAAAGGTAGCAATAATCAATAGCAACCCGGCCTTCATCCCGCTATCCAGAATACCGGCATAGGCAAGCTGCTCTTCGGTGGCTTTTAGTTTTTTCATACCCTCCTCCTTCGCTGAAGAATTCCTTGCTGAAAAATCAATTCCAGATGCCCAGGCCTTTTAGCAGTGCCCGGAGGCCTGCAAAGACCAGCATGACAATCACGATATACCTGACCGAGGCAGGTTTGGTTTTGGCCAGGATCTGAACCCCCACGATGGAACCGAGCATGATCCCGATGATGGAAGGAATCACGATCATGGGGAGCACGGCCCCGTTGTTAACATAGATCCATGCCGCTGACGTGTCGGTGATGGAGAGCAGGAATTTGCTGGTCGCGACCGAGACCTTGAGCGGTGCCCCCATCATCAGGTTCAGGACCGGCACATTGGCCCAGCCGGCGCCCAGACCAAACATCCCTGCCATCACGCCGATGATAATAAATGTTGCAAGGGCCTGGGGGGTCCTGTGTATCTTCCAATCGATTTCCTGATCGGATGAGGCCTCATAATAGATCCCGTTGATATGCAGGGCAGCGGAAAGGGCATCCGCCTTTTTTACCTCCGGGAACTCGGATTTCCTGGCCATCAGCATGATAACCACGATCCCGAGAATGGTGGCTCCCAGCGCGGTTTGAACGACGTTCGTCGGAAGTGCAAGACCGATCATGGCGCCTACAATGGCGCAGGCAGAGGCAATCACCGCCACGGGGATGGCCAGTCTCAGATCCGCAAGCCCCTTTTTCAGGAGACCCGGACCCGCTGCAAGGGCGCCTGCCAGTGCGACCAGAAGCCCGGCCCCCCTGACAAAATCGAGGTGAAACGGGAAAAAGCCTCCGACGATCGGAACAAAGAGTACGCCCCCTCCAACCCCGCCGAGAACGGCCAGTATCCCGAGGACGAAAGTGACAACAAACAGGATCAACGGCCATGCCCACCAAGGGAGGCTTGATTGCTGCGTTACGGCCTCCATGGCATGTTCCCCGCCAAAGGCGACCGCGGACAGGCTCAACTCGATCACTGCGGCCACAACAGACAATAAAGGACCCCGTCTCCAACCACCCATTTCAATGGCCTCCTTATACAGTATACAGTCACTTTTTCTTGTTGAACGTTGTAACACGAACATTACAAATCAAAAATTGGCATATACTAATATGTTTTATTTTCATTGTCAATAAACTTTAGTGCTGTTTCATTAATGCTGTTCATTAATGCTTGAATCCATGCCTTTTTTTTATTATACTCCCCCAGAATATGATATATATTCATCCAGCGATTCAATGACCGGAAAGGACGTATCCCCTTCAACATATTGCCCCGTTTGATTCGGATATTCCGGAAAATGGGCATGGAAAGAACCCATGCATAAGATCATTCATTACGTAAAAGACCTCCTTGTCTTCCGGCCCTGTGATACCTTCAGCTATTCGGGCAAAGCCCGGGACCGGCGTTTAAGAATAAGACTGATCCTGATGATTGCCCCTCTTTCTCTGTTCCCGCTCTTCATCGTGATAACCGTAAGCTACTTCTGGCTGCAAAACATCCTGAAAGAAGATTTCCAGAACCAGTTAAGATGGGACCTTGAGAACACGAAGAACTCGATCGAGTTCTTCGTGGATGTGAAGCTTTCTGCCCTCAGGTTCCTTGCCTCCGGCCACCGGTACGAACAACTGTCGAATCAGAAGACACTGGTCAATGTCTTTACCGCCTTCAAACAGGAATTCGGTCAGGTGGTCGACCTTGGCCTGATCGACGCAGAAGGCATTCAGCAGTCCTATGCAGGCCCTTATAATTTGAAAGGCAGGGACTATTCCAGCCAGGAATGGTTTCACAAAGCGGTCGCCCGCGGTGTCTACGTCAGCGACGTCTTTATGGGTTATCGAAAAGTCCCTCATTTTGCAATCGCGGTGAAAAAAGAAGTTCCTGAAGAAGGAAATTTCTGGATCATCCGGGCAACCATTAATATGGAAGCCCTCAACAGTTTTGTCTCTTCCATCAATCTCAACAAAGATGATGACGCCTTTATTATCAATGAGAGCGGCGTTCTGCAGACCCCTTCCCGCTTTTACGGGCATGTGCTGGAAAAGTACCTGTTACAAAACACACTCAATCAGCGGGGTGTCTCGGTGCTGAATACAAAACAGGCGAATGGGAAACCGGCCATGTTTGGATATGCCTATATAAAGGACTCACCCTGGATCTTGTGCGCAATCATCAAATCAAGGCCGGATACAAAAATAGCAAGATTGTTCCAGGGAGAATTCTTTGCGATCCTTATGGGAAGCTTATTGTTTGTCATCCTGGTGGCCATGCGCATGGCCCAGGTCATGGTCAACTGGATCAAAGACTGCGATCAGAAAAGAGAAGCCGCTCTTTCCGAAGCGGAACATACCAGTAAACTGGCATCCGTGGGCCGTCTCGCCGCCGGCGTCGCTCACGAAATAAACAACCCGCTGGCGATTATCAACGAAAATGCCGGTCTGATGAAGGATCTCCTTGCAGTGTCCGGGGATATGCCGAATAAGGAGAAGTTCCTCACCTCCATCAATGGAATCCTTGAGAGCATCAGACGTTCCCGAACCATTACCCACCGTCTTCTGGGATTTGCCCGCCGCATGGACGCCTCTCCGGAACTGCTCAATGTCAACGAAGTGGTCAAGGAAGTTCTCGGTTTCCTTGACAAAGAAGTCGCCTTCCGGGACATCCGCCTGACACAGAATCTCCGGGAAGATCTCCCCAAAATTAAAAGTAACCAGGGCCGGCTGCAACAGGTCTTTTTGAACATTATCAATAATGCGATCGATGCCGTTGAGTCCGGAGGGGTCATTGAAATCTCAACCGGTGTCAAGGATGAGAACACCGTCCGGGTCATCATCTCCGACAACGGGCCGGGAATTTCCAAAGGCATACTGAAACATATCTTCGAGCCCTTCTTCACCACAAAAGAAAAAGAGAAGGGGACCGGGCTCGGTCTTTTCATATCATACGGGATTATTAAACAATTAGGAGGTAATATCCTTGTTGAAAGCGAAGTCAACAAGGGGACCGTCTTTACCATTGAACTCCCTCTGATATCTGACGCAGGTTAAGTGGAGATTCACCGATGCCGCGCACCAAAGTGCTTCTGATTGATGATGAAGCGGAATTTGCAGCAGCGCTTGCAGAACGGCTGCAGTTACGCAATTACGATGCGACAGCGGTATTCTGCGCCGATGATGCCTTCTCGGCCTTTCTCAAAAACCCTCCGGATGTGGTATTGCTGGACCTG
Source organism: bacterium (assembly GCA_919901565.1). Taxonomy (GTDB): domain Bacteria; phylum CG2-30-53-67; class CG2-30-53-67; order CG2-30-53-67; family CG2-30-53-67; genus CG2-30-53-67. The sequence goes on along the minus strand of CAKKPE010000118.1, from coordinate 4,280 downwards.
AAAATGCCCGGCATGGACGGCACGGAAGTGCTGAAGACCCTTAAACTGTATGACCCTTCCGTGGAGGTGATTATCCTGACCGGTCTCGGAGCGGAACAGAGCGGCAACGAAGGGATCAAAAGAGGTGCTTTTGATTATGTGGTGAAGCCGGTGGATATTGACGACCTCACCGTAAAAATCGACCAGGCCAGGAAAAAAAAGGATAAGGAATAATCTATGCACAATGAGACCGAACAGGCGTTAAGAAACCTCCAACTCATCTTCATGGGAAAAATTCTTGCCGGTTTTACTCATGAGATGAAGAACTATCTTGCAATTATCAAGGAATCCTCCGGCCTGATGCAGGACCTGATCTCTATGGGAAAATCTTCATCGAAAAAGGATGCCCAGCCTTTGGTACCGTCTCTTCAATTAATTGATGAGCAGATTGACAGAAGCATCCATATACTGAATCACCTGAACCGCTTTGCACACCGGATGGACAGACCTTCTTCCAGTTTTCTTGTTCATGATATCCTGGATGAACTTATGGTCCTCATGAGCCGGTTTGCAAACCAGAAAAAAATCATCCTTGAGAAAGATTTTCAAAAAAACATCCCTGCGATCATCTCTGATCCGGCAAGACTTCAATGCCTGATCTACTGCCTGATTGAAGAGAAACTAAACAGGCTCGATGCCGGCAGCAAAATCACCCTTCAAACATCCTCCTCAAAGGACCATATCCTGATCCGGCTGGTTCCAAAGGGGACGACCCTGAACAAGGAAACCGAAAACGGCCTGCCATCTCATGAAGTTCTGCAGGAAATCATACGGGATTTGCATGGAGAGATTGCGCATGAAAAAAATGAAGAGATAACCATAAAACTCCCTTTGTCCCAAGAGTGATTCTACAACCGGCAAGCGGGCAGAGAATCATTTGTTTTTACCCATTGGAAATCAGTATTCACTTGACAAAATAGTGTTATTATATTTATTTTATAACCATCAGAATAATAAGGAGTCACCTTATGAAAGATATTAAGGTATTGCTGGTGGACGACGAAGAGGCCTTCGTCAACACACTGGCCCAGCGGTTAAAGATGCGGGATCTGAAAGTGGAAACCGCGTATAATGGTGAACAGGCCCTTTCTTATGTCAAGGAAAAGGAACCGGATGTCATGGTATTAGACCTGAAAATGCCGGGCCTGCATGGCATGGATGTTCTGCGGAAGATCAGAAAGGCCTATCCAAACATCCAGGTGATTGTCTTAACCGGCCATGGTACGGAAAAAGATGAGATCGAGGCCAAAAGACTCGGCGGTTTCGACTTTCTCAAGAAACCGGCGGACATTGAGACCCTGGTCGGTAAAATCAGGGTGGCCTATAAGGAAAAACTGGAAAGGGCCATGACCGCCGTTGCCTTTGCCGAAAGCGGTGAGTTTGACACGGCACGGGAAATCATGAATGAAGAGGAAAACGATTAAACTGGACAGGAGGAAATGAGGATGTCCGAGGAAATAAAAGCCAGCATTCTTTTAGTGGACGATGAAGAGAAGTTTATAGAGGTCCTTTCTCAAAGACTTGAGGGACGGGGACTGAAAGTGGATATCTCGACCAGCGGTGAAAATGCCCTGAAGCGGGTGAAAGATAAAGACTTTGACGCGATTGTTCTGGATCTGGCCATGCCGGGACTCGACGGCATTGAGACCATCCGGCGCATGAGGAAGATGAATCCGGATCTTCAAATCATCATGCTCACAGGACATGCCACGGTGGAGAAGGGCGTCGCCGCCATCAAGGAAGGGGCCGCAGATCTTTTGGAGAAACCTGTGGATCTCAACAAGCTCCTCTCGAAGATCGAAGAAGCCAAACACAAAAAAGTCCTCATTATCGAAAAAGAACATGAGGAAAAGATCAAGGAAATATTAAAGACCAAAAGCTGGTAAGCTCCGTATCAGTTTGTCATTGTCCGGTCCCCCGATCAAGTCGGAGGACAGGCCTGACCGGACAATCCAATATTTTCTTCTGGATTCCCCGATCAAGTCGGGGAGTGACGTTGTTGATTTATGACGCTCTGTATAACTTCATCTTTTCCGCCATACCCACGACCCGAATTTCTCACTTTCCTTCCACAGCATGCGAAATCGGCCTTGACAAAAAAGTAAAATTGTTTTACTATTTTATCAACACCTTTTTGTGAAGGAGTAAGAAAGAAATGAAGACACTTACGGTTTCGCCGAAAAGACAGATTGCGATCCCCAAGGACGTGTGCGATCGGCTCCACATCAAGGGCGGTGACCATCTTGTCCTGGACGTGAAGGACGGCAAGCTCATCCTCGAGCCCTCGATCAATATTCCCCGCTCCCAGGCCTGGTTCTGGACCAAGGAAGTGCAGGAAAAAGTAGGGAAGGCCGATGAGAATTTCCGGAAGAAAAACGTCAAGAGGTACAAGAACGTTGACCGCCTCCTGAAGGACCTCAAGGATGAGTAAGATCATCATTGACGTCACGCCGGACTTCTTCGAGCAGTCCGCCCTGCCGAAGGACATCAAGAAGAAGTTCAAGAAGCAGCTTGTCTTCCTCAAAGAAAACCCCCGCCATCAATCTCTCAAAATTCACAAACTGGAAGGGTCGGACTTTTGGGAGTTCTATGTAGACGATTTTTACCGGTGCGTATTCCAGCAGGAGGGGAACGTGTACCGCCTCTATTTCGTCGGAACGCACAAGCTGATCGACAGGTTCAAGTGATGTTTGATTCATGGAAAATAACATTGTAGCTGGATTATAAAGGCTTTTTATCGTCGATATTCGCGGGCGTGGCCGAACTCTGCACGTCAATTACCGGACATCCCACCAAATCCGAACGTAGGCCGATAGTTTGTTGGCTCCGGCAGTGTCGGACGCTGACGGCAACACAGAGGATCGGGGCAGCACCATTTCCGTGTTCAACGGCCCGGCTCCTGCTATTCAGGTTTTGGACAACATAGATGCCGAGACCGAAGCTGTAAGCAAATGGATTTCAGACCTCAGCAGCGAAGGAGTAATGCCTCACGAGTTTGGAGTTTTCGTTCGTTCTGCTGCAGAGCTGGATCGGGCGCTTGCGGCTGTAAAGAAAGCTGGGCTTGCCTTCAAAATACTCGACGAGAAGGTCGAAACGACCAGAGGCCATGTTTCGATTAGCACTATGCATCTCGCCAAGGGCCTGGAGTTCCGAGCAGTCGTCGTAATGGCCTGTGATGATGAGGTTATACCTTTGCAGGAACGAATCGAAACCGTGGCAGACGACGCGGACCTGGAGGAAGTTTACAACACCGAACGCCATCTGCTTTACGTCGCCTGCACCCGCGCCAGCGATCATCTGCTGGTGACAAGTGTCAATCCGGCATCGGAGTTCCTCGATGATCTGCAGATGTGAGGTCTCTGAGTTTCAGAGGTGCCTGGTCTTGAATCGTGAATCAACAGGGGCCAAGCTCACATTCGTTACTTCTTCCTGAATACTGTGACGCCGCTCTCGACAATCGTCCGGACAAATCCCTGTTTCTCCCTCACTTGCAGAGGAGTAAGTCCGATGGGTTCAAGGGGCTCTTTCCACTTATGGTGTGCCTTGCTTAAAATCTCCTGCCGCTCCCAAATGTCCAGTTTTGTGAATCCAGGCGAGACAACAGCTACATCAATATCGCTGTATTCTTTGGGCGTGCCCTTGGCATAGGAACCGTACAGGATAATCTGCGATACCACGATGCCGAGTTTTTCCAGTTCGCTGATATACCGAGCGATTATTTTTTTAATCTCGTGTCTTTTTTTAACCATTTTACCAGTTCCTTGGTTCTCTTGAGATAATCGTTTACGCGGCCTTTCTTGTACGCCTTCACGAGAGCGCTCATATCGGCGGGGTATCGCGTAACGATACTCAGGTCATTCAACGATTCGATGGTCTTGAGATGTTCTTCCGGAATCTCAAGATCGATCTCGTTCAACAGATAGATGAGATGATGCGTCTTCGGTGGAACCTTCTTGAGTGTTGCCTCAAATAACGCCTTGATTAACTTTTCCACAGAAAGGTGGCACATAAACAGCACATAGATATATCTGCCGGTTTTAAACATCTGCTCGGCAGTCTTAATGTCGTAATCGGACGAGGCGATCCAGTTTGATATGCTGTTGCGCATTTCAGGCATTGCTTTTCCTTCCAAGAATGATTCCGATTATATAAGTAGCAACTTTTTTAGTCAAGGAAAGATTCTTGTCTGGGTCTGCGACAAAAATGTAGGTAGAACTTGACTTAGAGCAGTAAATGCCCTA
>CAKKPE010000117.1 GCA_919901565.1 bacterium | reverse complement strand
AGTGAAATGTGGGCGCGTAATCAAAAAAGATTTGAAAAGGACTAAACTGTTACGAGTCATGGGGGCCAGTCATGGGGGCCAGGTCTTGCGATTTGACTTTTTCCTTTCCCTTCTGGAGGAGCCACCTGATGATAACATGCAAGCCGCAAGACCTGACCCCAGAGCCTGGAGTGACCCCAGAGCCTGGAGACCGACCCCAGAGCCTGGACCCCAGAGCCTGCCCCAGAGCCTGGACCCCAGAGCCTGCCCCAGAGCCTGCCAGAGCCTGTGCTTTTCCCGTTGAAACAGGCCATGCAGGACCCGTTCTCCCTGTTCGGGACGGCCCCTGCAAGAAATAAGATCCACAAAATTTTCACGCAGTTTTCTCAATCCCTTATTTCCGGAATACCTCAAACCCTTTGAGATAGTCATCGTAGTCTATAGGCACCTCGATTCCAAGTCCGGACAATAAGTCTATGGTTTCACTCACCGAGATCCCGATTTTCGAGGCAAGACCGCTTAAAGAAAGTTTTCCTTCCTTGTAATACTTCACCATCAAGAAGTCCCATCCATGTTCCAGAAGTTCACGAGCGATGGTGGATTTATCCTTGTGCTCCATCTTTGAGAGTTCATCAATCCTCTTAAGTTCACGATCCTTTAATCTAAGGCTGATAACACCCATCAGTTGCCTCCTTCTATCCTTTTCAAAGCATGATCTATTATCCGTCTTTTATATCTGCCATAGAACGACAGCTTTTCAAGTTTGGCCTTTGCCATTTGCCTGTCCATCTTTCCATCCTCCACCATATGGTAATCGCATGTCAACCCGATTATAGCTTTTGACGGACCTTTTAGGAAGTACGTCACTGTGTATCGGTAAAATCCTATCGCTCTTTTACGGGTTTGACAGTCGGTGAAAACTATTATAAAATAAAGGAAAATCAAGATAGCAGGGATGGGTTCATGACGTCATTTCGTGTCTCCTCGGCGTTCGCTCCATGCGGTGACCAGCCTGAGGCCATAAAAAAACTATCCGCCTGGGTGCAGGAAGGCCGGCCCCGGATGGTCCTTCTGGGTGTGACCGGCTCCGGAAAGACCTTTTCCCTGGCCAAGGTGATTGAGGAGGTCCAGAAGACCACCCTGGTGATTGCGCCCAACAAGACCCTGGCGGCGCAGCTTTATAACGAGTTCAAGTCCTTTTTCCCGGAGAATGCCGTGGAGTACTTTGTCAGTTATTATGATTATTACCAGCCCGAGGCATACATCCCCCGATCCGACACCTTTATCGAAAAAGACGCCTCGATCAATGACGAGATTGACAAGCTGCGCCATTCGGCCACGCACTCGCTCCTGGAAAGGAACGATGTGATCATTGTGGCGTCGGTCTCCTGCATCTACGGCCTCGGCTCGCCCGAGGCGTACCAGGGGATGCTGGTCTATCTTGAAGAGGGGTGCGAAATAGACCGGGACGCGATGCTGCGTAAGCTGGTGGAGATCCAGTACCAGAGGAATGAGTTCGATTACAAGAGGGGGACCTTCCGCGTCAAGGGGGACGTGGTGCACATCCTGCCGTCTTATGCGGATACGGCCATCCGGGTGGAATTTTTCGGGGACCTGGTGGAGTCCATCAGCGAAGTGGACTTCCTGACCGGCGAAAAGATCCGCCATCTGCCCAAGGTTGCCATTTACCCCAAAAGCCACTATGTGACTCCAAAGGAGAGGATCGAAAAAGCGGTCCGGGAGATCCGTAAAGAGCTGCAGGAGAGGGTGGTGGAGTTTGAGGATCAGAACAAGCTGGTGGAGGCGCAGCGGATCGAACAGCGCACCCTGTTCGATATCGAGATGATCCAGGAGCTCGGGTACTGCCAGGGGATCGAAAATTATTCGCGCCATCTCACGGGCAGGCTCCCCGGTGAGCCGCCCCCCACATTGATCGACTATCTCCCCCGCGATGCCCTGGTGGTGATCGATGAGAGCCATATCACCATCCCCCAGCTCAACGGCATGTATCGGGGTGACCGGTCCAGGAAGGAGACCCTGATAGAGTACGGTTTCCGGCTCCCTTCGGCCTTTGACAACCGGCCGCTCCGTTTCGACGAGTTTGAAGCGCTGGCCAGGCAGGTCATTTGCGTCTCCGCCACCCCGGCGATCTATGAAATGGAAAAGGCCGGGACGCGTGTTGCCGAACAGATCATCCGGCCCACGGGCCTGCTCGACCCCGAGATTTTCGTCCGGCCGGTCAACGGCCAGGTGGATGATCTGCTCAACGAGATCAGGATCCGGGCGGAGCGGAACGAGCGGGTCCTCGTGACAACGCTGACCAAGAAGATGGCCGAGGATCTGACGGATTATTATTCCGAACTGGGTGTACGCGTGAAATACCTTCATTCGGATATTCAGACCATCGAACGGATGGAGATCCTCCGGTCTCTCCGCAAAGGGGACTTTGATGTCCTGATCGGGATCAATCTCCTTCGGGAGGGCCTGGACCTTCCCGAGGTCTCACTGGTGGCGGTACTGGATGCGGACAAGGAGGGGTTCCTCCGGTCCGCGCGGTCCCTGATCCAGACCACGGGAAGGGCCGCGCGCAATGCCTCCGGGCAGGTGATTCTCTATGCCGACCGGATTACCGATTCCATGCGGAACGCGATGCAGGAAACCGGCAGGAGGAGGAAGGTGCAGGAGGTATACAACCTGCGGATGGGGATGACGCCGCAGACCATCAGGAAGGCGATCCCTGAAGAGTTTGCACGGATCTGTGATGCGGATTATGTCACCGTCTCCATGGTCGCCGAACCGGGTGAGGCATACCTGTCTGATGAGGAACTTGATCAGAAGATCAGGGATCTGGAGGAAGAGATGCTCAAGGCGGCCAGGAGCCTGGAGTTTGAAAAGGCCGCTGACCTGCGTGACCAGCTGCTCGCCTTGAAAGAGAGGATGATCGGCGTCAACGTGGCAAAAAAATAGGGAACATCTCAATGAATGAATCTTTGCTGGAAACGGTTAATGGGATGTCCAGATCTCCCGGGGTCTACCTCATGAAGGACCGGCAGGGGGATGTCCTTTATATCGGGAAGGCCAAGGATTTGAGGTCCAGGGTCAAGGCCTATTTCCTTGCCTCGGCCAAACATCCCCCGAAGACCGGGATCATGGTCTCCAGGGTCCATGAGGTTGACTTTATGGTGACCGCTTCCGAGGCGGAGGCGTACATCCTGGAGAGCAATCTGATCAAGAAGAACAGGCCCAAATACAATATCCTCCTGAAGGACGACAAGCATTATCCCTATCTCCGGCTTTCAGTCAGGGATGACTATCCCCGGCTGGATGTGGTTCGAAGGATCGTCAAGGACGGGTCCAGGTATTTCGGGCCGTTTGTTCCGGGGAGTCATCTGCGCACAACCCTGGAACTTATTGAGAAGACGTTTCCGCTCAGGAAATGCAGGAACAGGATAGACGGCAGAAAGCAAAGGCCCTGCCTGAATGCCCAGATCGGAAGATGCCTCTCACCCTGCACCGGTGCGATATCAAAGGCCGAATACGGCCGGATGGCGCGTGAGGTCATTCTTTTTCTGCAGGGGAGGAACCGGCAGCTCATCCGGGACCTCTCCATGAAGATGGAACAGGCGTCCCGGTATCTGGAGTTTGAAAAAGCGGCCGCGATCAGGGACCAGATCAGGCAGATCGGGACATTGACCGAGCAGCAGAAGATCATCAGCCCGTCCATGGAGGACAAGGATATCTTCGGCAGGGCAAGGAGCGGGGAGGCGGCGGCATGCGTGGAGATCCTCTTTGTTCGAGGTGGAAAACTGCTCGGCAAGGAGGATCTCTTTATCGAACAGATCGGGGAGGAGAAAGAAGACGAGATCCTCAGGACGGCCATGATGCAGTATTACAGCAAAGGCCGGCTCATTCCGCCCCATATCTTTGCGCCCCTTGCCATTGCAGAAGCGGAGATCATGGAAAAGGCATTTTCTGACATATCCGGAAGCCGTGTGCGGATGTCGGTCCCGAAACGGGGCATCAACCTCAAGCTTGTCCGCATGGCCGATGAAAACGCGGGGCTTGCCCTGCAGGCCCATCTGGAGCGGAAAGACCGGGACCTTGCGGTGCTCAGCGATCTGCAGCAGGCGGCGCAGTTGAAGAAGCTTCCGCTCCGGATTGAGGCCTTTGACATCTCGAATATCCAGGGGGAGTACGCCGTGGCGTCCATGGTGGCATTTCACGAAGGGAAACCCCTGAAATCCCATTACCGGCACTACCGGATCCAGTCGGTGGAGGGCGCCGATGATTATGCCATGATGGAGGAGGTCCTCATGCGGCGCTATGGTCCGGGGGATGATGCCGCCCTTCCCATGCCTGACCTCATCCTGATGGACGGCGGCAAGGGCCAGCTCAATGTTTTGCTCCAGGTGGCCGGTGAACAGGGTTTTCCGGAAGATACGGATTACATGTCCCTGGCCAAGGGGAGGAATCATGAGGACGGCGAAGACGGCGCCGAGCGGATCTACCTGCCCGGGCGCAGAGACCCGATCGTCCTGGACCCCTCGGATCCGGTGATCCATCTGGTCCAGAGAATAAGAGACGAATCCCACAGGTTTGCGGTGACCTATTACAGAAAACTGCATATCCGGGAGACCCTGACCTCGCGGCTGCAGGAAATTCACGGTATCGGGAAAAAGAGGACCCTCTCCCTGCTCAAGCATTTCGGCAGCCTCGATCAGGTACGCCGGGCCAGTCTGGAAGAACTGGCCCTTGCACCTTCCATGACCCGGGAGGTTGCCTCACGGGTCTTCGATCTCTTACACGAAGAAGCGGGCCGGACATCATGAAACACTGGAACTACAAGACAGGCGATCCCGTACATCGCTCCCTGACTTTTCTGGTCCTCAGGTTTGCAGTTTTCCTTTTGATGGCCTGGACGATCTTTGCCTCGGTTGAATCCGGCAGCTTTTTACCTCTCTGGCTGGCCCTGGGATATTTCGCCCTTTCGGAAATCCTTCTGGTCGTCCGTGCCGGCAGATGGATCCAGCAGGGGGTCGCCATCGGCATCTATTTTCTGGATGTTTTTGCCGTTACTTCCCTGATCCAGATGAAGGGGCTGTCTATCCAGTGGTACCTGACGATTCCTGTCCTGATGCTGGGAGCCACCCTCTGCTACAACCGGAGGTGGGCCTGGCTTCCTGTTGCCCTGATCCCGTCGGTTCTTGTCCTCTATGAGATGTTTTACACTACTGCCGTATCCCGGGAGTGGATATGGCAGCTCATCGGCATGGTCTTCCTCTTCTTTGTGTTCGGCGGGGTCGTCTATTTACTGGTCCGGGAGATGGACCGGATGCTCTCCCTGTACCAGGGGCAGCGCAGACTGGTCCAGTGCCTTCCCGGCATAAGCCCGGCTGCCACGATCAGGGACTGCATGCAGAAGATCCTGGAAAAGGATCCGCCCCTTGATATTTATTTTTTCTCTATTCTCCTTTTTGACGAGGATGGAAACCTGAGAGGCCTTGAGCGTGACCATGTCGGGAAGGTCGGCGAGGTTCTTTTGGGCCAGCAGCGGATCCCTTCCTCCTTGAGATCCATCCAGACCCTGGAGGTCTTTCAACCGGACATCAGGAAGGAAAAGAATGAAAAGGCCTTTTTTGAGGCCCGGAAGCTTTCGAGCCTGCTGGGGAGCCGGATCCGGATCGGGGAGATGGACGGGATGGTTCTTTTCGGCAGGAAGGGCAGGAACGCCTTCTCCGCTGGGGAACGGGAGATCTTTTCCACTTATGCAGAGATCATGACCGGCTGGATGCGCCAGTCTCATGCATTTGAAAAAGAGGGGAACAAGGACCAGGAACCTGATGAGCATCCCGTGGAAAAGGCGGTCCAGGTCCTGGAAACCGCAGTGGGAAAAGAAGGCGAGGCTGCTGCATCAGAGCGTCTCCAGGTCCTTGAAAAGGAAAACCGTCAGCTCAAGGAGGCGCTTGACGAGCAGCTGCGCACGGCGACCCTGGAACTGAATAAAACGGTCCTTTCACTGATGGCCAGGGAAGCGGAGACGGACCAGAAGGTGTTCGAGAGGCTTGCTTCTCTGGATTTGAGCCAGGCCATCTCCATGCTCTTTGATCTGGACCTGGTTCTTGATTTGATTGTGGAGATGATCTGCGAGAAGATCTCCGTGAAAACCGTATCGATTATGCTCCTTCGCGAGGATAAAGGGGACCTTGTGGTCAAGGCCCACCGGGGGCTTCAGGATGATATCGCACAGAATACGCGTCTGATGGTCGGGGAGGCCATCGCCGGTTATGTGGCTCAGAAAGGGGAGCCTCTTCTGATCGAGGACATAGAAAAGGATCCCCGTTTTGTCCCCTTCCGGCGTGACCGGTATCGTTCAGGGACGCTGCTCTCCGTGCCGGTGCTTCACGAAGGAAAGGTCCTCGGCGTGATCAATCTCTCGGACCCTGTCCGGGAGGGGCCGTTTACGGATCGGGACCTTGAGATTCTGATGGCCCTATCGCGGCAGGCGGCCATTGCCATTGTGAGTCAGCGCCTTTACCGCGACTTCGAGAATGGCCAGTGGATCCGTGAGTTTTATGAAGAGGGGTTGTCCCAGAGGCTTTCCGAAAAGGTCTTCCAGAAATCCCCGGTTCTGGAGAAGGTGGAAGGTGAGTACCGGGTTACGGTGCTCTCGGTCCACCTCCATGAGAATGAGATCCTTCGGCATAACCCGGATAGTGCAGCGCGGATCCGGAGCATTGAACAGTATCTTCAGGAAATCCGGGAAGTGATTGCCCGGCACCGCGGTGACGTGGCCGGGGAAGCCGGCATAGGCATCATGGGGGTTTTCGGCCTCCCCTTTCCGGACCATGGGGACCCCTGGCGGGCGGTTCTTGCGGCGGCTGACCTGCTCAAGGTTTTTTCACGTTTCAGCCAGGATATGTCTCCGGAAAACGTGAGGGGGATCGGTGTTTCTGTGGGGGTGGCTACAGGAGAACTCCTGATCCGGGAGAAAAAGGGGAGTGTCCCCTATGCTGTTTTCGGCCAGACGTGGGAACGGGCGTTAACCTTGATGCAGGCGGGTTCTCCGGGCCAGATTCTGGTCGACGAGGAGACCTTTGAGAAGATCAGCAGCCGGGTGCACAGCCTCCGCCTGGTTCTTTCATACGGGATTCATAAGAAACTAACGGCCTATGGGATCAAAGGTCTGAAACGTCCGGTTCCCGGGGAATAGACGGTCATGGACAGGTCGGGCGATGCGGATTCGTCATGCGGGTCTTAATCGATGAAAACATTGACTTGACGTGATATTTTGTGGTATGGATTGGATGATATCCTGACATCTGGTCCTGGATGGGGTGGCCGACATGGAAGAGCAAAAAAAACCTGAGACAGGATCTGAAGATGTGCATTCCGGGCAGAGCGATCCGGAGCATCAGATGGAACAGGGATTCGAAGCGTTTGAGGAGATGTTCTCCGATGAGGAGAATGTTGAATACGGGGAGGAGGATGTCTCTCTTCATGCATTAAAAGAAGAAGATCGCCTTGCCGGCCGCAGGCCCATGGTTTCCAGAAGGGTGGATATCAGGCCTTCGGGAAGGGCTGAAGGAAGCGGGATACTGATCCCTCTCCGGATCAAACACCCGGATGGTGCTGCCGAGGACTACCTCCTGCGGGTTTCGATCTCTCTGCAAAAGGCGTCTCATTCAGGGGCGGGGACTTCATCCGACGGATACAGTGCCTCGGACCGAGATCCGGATGGGAATAGTCATCTGGAAATTGATATTCTGGATGGAAGAAACACACTCATCTACGATGAGGGCGAAGGGACAGAGGAAGAGGAAACCCAGGGTGCCGGAGAGACCGAACCGGTGAACTGGTGGGATCGTCTCTTTTCCTTCTGGCGAACCAAGTCATAAAAAAAGGATCATCTCCAAAAGAGTGGGTGAAAACATCAGGGTTCAAGTGAATTGCTGAAAACATAAGGGGCCGAGGGTCCAAGGGTTCAAGGGGTCGAGTGAACCCCGTTAGAAGTTGTCCTCTAACGGGGTGAATTGCTAAAAATACAAGGGTCCGAGTGGTCAAGGGCTCAAGGGTTTTTCTCTGGAGATTTTGCTTGCGTTTCAGTATTCCACTTGAATCCTTGAACCCTGGACCCCTCGACCCCAAGATACCTTAATGTGGTAGCCGTCGCAGACGGCAAAGACAGAGAAAAGCGGTGCACGCGAAGCGTAACCCTTGTTTTACCCACTAAATGGGAGAAAAATCTACAACAATAAACATAGCGTTCTTTCAGGGCTCAAAGAATTGAAGGAGTCAGGTTATGTCAGGTCATTCAAAATGGTCCACGATCAAGCATAAGAAGGGGGCAGCGGATGCCAAGCGTGGAAAGATCTTCTCGAAGATCATCAAGGAGATTACCGTGGCCGCCCGTCTGGCCGGAGGGGACACTGGATCGAATGCAAGGCTTCGTGCGGCGGTCCTCAAGGCCAAAGAGGTCAATATGCCGGCCGACAACATCAAGCGCGCCATCCAGAAGGGGACCGGGGAGCTGCCGGGTGTCAGCTATGAAGAGATCGTCTACGAGGGTTACGGGCCCGGAGGCGTTGCCGTGATGATCGAATCCTTGACCGACAACAAAAACCGTACCGTTTCCGAAGTCCGCTATATCTTGTCAAAAAACCACGGCAACCTCGGAGAAACCGGCTGTGTTTCCTGGATGTTTCAGACACGCTGCCTGATCGTGGTCGAAAAAGAGGGTGTGGATGAAGACCGCCTGCTGGAAACGGCGCTTGAGGCCGGGGCTGAGGATGTTAAGGATGCGGGAAAGACCTTCGACATCATTATGGAACCCGCCCATTTCGAGAACGTGAAGAAGGCCCTGGATGCCGCCGGATTCCGGTATCCGCTTGCAGAACTGACCAAGGTCCCCCAGACCTCGATCCGCCTGGAGGGCAAAGAGGCGGAGCAGATGCTGAAACTGCTTTCCGCTCTGGAGGATAATGACGACGTCAACGCCGTTCATGCAAACTTTGAGATTGATGACGAGATCATGGAAAGGATGAGTGACTGAGTGCGCATCCTCGGCATCGACCCCGGTTCGGTGCAGACCGGATTCGGGATCATCGATGAAAAAGACGGTTCCATGGTATTCCTGGATTGCGGTGTGATCCATACGGCTTCTTCATTTCCCATTCCTTACCGGTTAAAACGGATATACAGCGGGCTCAAACGCGTCATCGAATCTCACCGTCCGGATGTGGTATCCCTGGAGAATATTTTCATTGCACGGAATGTCAATTCAGCGTTGAAACTGGGACATGCGCGAGGGGCGGCGATTCTTGCGGCCGTGAACTGCGATCTTGAGGTTTTCGAATATACCCCGGCCGAAGTCAAGAAGGCCATTGCCGGTTTTGGAAGGGCTGACAAGCAGCAGGTCCAGAAAATGGTGAAGAGCCTGCTTGCTCTTCCTGAACTGCCCAATCCTCACGATGCCTCGGACGCCCTGGCCATTGCCATCTGCCACAGCCAGAGCCGGATGATGCGCCAGATGATGAAGGCCGGACCGTTGAAGCGCCGGAATCAGGGGCTCAGGCATGCCATCCAGCTGCCCAAGGAATAAGAGTACGCAAGATGATTGCACAAATTAAAGGGGTTCTGGAAGTCAAGGCCCCCTCAGAGATCGTGGTGGATGTGAACGGGGTCGGATATCTTCTGGAAATTCCGCTTTCCACGTTCTACCAGCTGCCTGAGGCGGGTTCCCATGTTTGCCTCAAAGCCTATACCCATGTCCGGGACGATGCCATCCAGATCTTCGGTTTCCTGACCTTATCCGAGAAGGATCTCTTCGAACAGCTCATTTCCGTGTCCAAGGTCGGCCCCAAGAGCGCCCTGCATATCCTGTCCGGCCTGGATACGGGAAGCCTCCGCACAGCCATCCGTAAAGGCGATGTGGCCGGGCTGAGCAGGGTCCCCGGTGTCGGCAGGAAGACGGCCGAGAGGATTTGCATGGAACTCAAGGATAAGATACCGGACGACTACGATGAGCCCGAAGGCGTTTCCGGTTCAGTCCTCTCCCTGCTGGACCAGTGCCCGTACAAGGATGCCATGACTGCCTTGATCCATCTGGGGTACAGAAGGAATGAGGTCAGGGAGGTCATTCAGGGGTTGGCCGATGAAAAAGAGGACCGGTCTGTGGAGGATCTGATCAGGGAGTCTCTCCGGCTGCTTTCAAAGGCATAATAAAGAATGGTTCAAACGGTTCAAAGGGTTTAAAGGGTTCAAACAGATCAAACGGCTTGAACGGCTTAAACGGTTTAAACGGCTTAAACGGTTTAAACGGCTTGAACGGTTCAAACGGTTCAAACGGTTCAAACGGTTCAAACGGTTTAAACGGTTTGAACGGTTCAAAGGTTATAATTATGGAAGAAGAACGCATTATCAGTCCCAAGGAAGGTGAAGAAGAGGTCATCTTTGATTTCAGCCTCCGCCCGAAATTTCTGACCGATTTTGTGGGGCAGGATAAGATTAAAGATAATCTCCGGGTCTTCATCGATGCAGCAAAGGCCAGGAAGGAACCTCTGGACCATATCCTCCTCTACGGTCCTCCCGGTCTGGGGAAGACAACCCTGGCCCATATCCTTGCAGGAGAAATGGGGGTCCATATCAAGGCCACATCAGGCCCCGTGCTGGAACGGGCCGGAGACCTTGCCGCTATCCTCACCAACCTCAAGGACGGGGACGTCCTGTTCGTGGATGAAATCCACAGAATGAACCGCGTGGTCGAGGAGCTTCTCTACCCATCCATGGAAGACTTCCAGATTGATATTCTTCTGGGCGAGGGGCCTTCAGCCCGTGTGATCAAACTGGACCTTCCCCGCTTCACCCTGGTGGGCGCCACCACACGGGCCGGACTTCTGACCTCTCCATTACGGGACCGTTTCGGCGTGGTGGAACGCCTGAATTTCTACAGTATCGAGGACCTCACCCGGATTATCATCCGTTCTGCGCGGATCATTTCCGTTCCCATTGATGAGCAGGGGGCCTATGAGATTGCGAAACGGTCCCGCGGGACACCGAGGATATGCAATCGGCTCCTCCGCCGTGTGCGGGATTTTGCAGAGGTGCAGGGGGATGGCGTGATCACCCGAGATGTTGCGGACAAGGCGCTGTTCAAGCTGGATGTGGATTCCATGGGCCTGGATCATATGGACCAGAAGCTGATCCGGACTATTATCGAGAAATTCAATGGGGGGCCCGTAGGGGTCTCAACCCTGGCCGCGGCCATCAGCGAGGACAAGGACACCATCGAGGACCTCTACGAACCCTATCTGATCCAGCAAGGGTATCTCGCGAGGACACCGAGAGGACGGATGGCCACGAAGATTGCCTATGACCATTTCGGGGTTCCATACCAGAGGAGACCTCAGGAGGAGATGTTTTGAATCTCTTGCTGCATATCTGCTGCGCGCCCTGCGCCATATATCCCTTAAGTGTTCTGAGGGACCGGAAGGTCGAAACCGCGGGCTTTTTTTTTAACCCCAATATCCATCCCTTCACGGAATACAGAAAACGTCTTTCGGTCCTGACCGATTACGCCTCATCCATGGATCTTCCTTTGATCGTCAAAGACCAGTACCTGTTGAAGGAATTCCTCCGTGAGACGGTGTCCCGTGAAGAGAACCGCTGCCTCTACTGCTACCGCATGAGGCTGACCGCCGCGGCCCGGGAGGCGAGGGAACGGGGTGACGATGCTTTTTCCACCACCCTTCTTTACAGCCGTTACCAGAAGCATGAACTGGTGAAACAGGTCGGCGGGGAGGTGGCCGTGGAGCAGGGCATCCCCTTTTACTATGAGGATTTCCGTACAGGGTGGCAGATCGGAGTGGACCGGTCCAGGGAACTGGGCCTCTACCGTCAGCCCTATTGCGGATGCATTTTCAGTGAGATGGAGCGCTACATGAACAAGACGCCCGAATTAAAAAAAGTTCATCTCCGAAAGAGTGGGGAAAACATCAGGGGCTGAAAACATAAGGGTTCAAAGGGTTCAAAGAGTTCAAAGGGTTCAAAGGGTTTTTCTCTGGAGATTTTACTTTTTATTTTCCTTTGACGACCAGCATTATTCTAAGTATGATCTTATCCTTTATGAATCTTTCAGAGTATGACTATCCGCTTGAGGCGGAACGCATCGCCCAGGAACCAGCTCCTGAACGGGATCATGCCCGGCTCATGGTTGTGAACCGCCGTACCGGAGAGTGCCTGCACCGGCGTTTCTTCGAGATCACCGAGTTCCTGGTCCCGGGGGATCTTCTGGTGCTGAACGACACCCGAGTGATTCCGGCGCGGCTGCACGCGAGCAAGGAGACCGGCGGTGAGATCGAAATCTTTCTCCTCCGGGACCTCGGAGACAAACGCTGGGAGGCCCTGGTCCGGGGGAAGGTGCGACAGGGGAGCAGGGTCACTCTGAAAACCGGTGAGAAGGTTGTGGTTGAGTCCATGAGTCCGGATGGGAAGCGGGTGATCCGTTTCATCATGGAACCGGATCTTATAAGCTATCTGCAGCAGCACGGGGCTGTCCCGCTCCCCCCCTATATCAGCAGAAACGGGGACAGCCGGTATTCCAGCCTGGACAGGGAACGGTATCAGACCATCTATGCGAGGAACCCCGGGGCCGTGGCCGCACCCACGGCAGGATTGCATTTTACAGAAGGCCTGCTAAAGAAAATACGCGGGATGGGTGTGCAGATTGCCTTCGTGACCCTTCATGTAGGGTATGGAACCTTCAAGCCCGTGACGGTCGAGGATATCTCGGCGCACAAGATGGACGGGGAATCATATGCCATAGGCGAAGATGCAGTCAAGTTGCTGCACGATGCCGTGCGTGAAGGAAGACGGGTGATTGCCGTAGGGACCACCAGCACAAGGGCACTGGAGTCGGCTGTGGATGAAAAGGCAAGGATCGTCCGTGATTCGGGCCAAACCGATCTTTTCATCTATCCGGGCTACAGGTTCCGTCTGGTCCAGGGCCTGGTCACCAACTTTCACCTCCCCCGGTCCACGCTCCTCATGCTGGCGGCCGCTTTTGCAGGCAAGGACCTGCTGGACCGGTCCTATCAGGAGGCCAGAGGGATGGACTACCGTTTCTACTCCTATGGGGATGCCATGCTCATTCTCTGAAAGGGATTTCGTGGAATTTTGCTTTGATCTGATCAGCAGGGATGCCGGGACCAGGGCGCGTCTCGGCAGGATTTCTACGCCGCACGGGGAGATCCGGACACCGGCCTTTATGGCGGTGGGGACACAGGCCGCAGTCAAGACCCTGAGTCCCGAGGAGGTCAGGGAGGCCGGGGCCGAGATCATCCTGGCCAATACGTATCACCTCTATCTGCGTCCGGGCCATGAACTGATCCGTGACATGGGGGGGCTGCATGGGTTCATGCACTGGGACGGCCCCATACTCACGGACAGCGGAGGGTTCCAGGTCTTCAGCCACAGCGCCCTCAGAAAGATCCGGGATGACGGCGTGACCTTCCAATCCCATATCGACGGATCCAGCCACCACATCACCCCGGAGCTTGCCGTCGAGATCCAGGAGGCCCTGGGAGCCGATATCATCATGGCCTTTGACGAGTGTACGCCATATCCGGTCACACGGGAGTACGCCCGTGAATCCATGGAGTTGACCCTGAAGTGGGCACAAAGATGCAAGGATAGCAAGAAGCGGCCAGACCAGGCGCTTTTCGGCATCATCCAGGGGGGGATGTTCCCGGACTTCAGGAAAGAGTGCACCGAGAGGCTCGTGGAGATCGGGTTTGACGGGTATGCCATGGGGGGGCTCAGCGTGGGAGAGACCAAGCCCATGATGTATGAGATGGTTGAGGCTGCAGAGCCCTTGATGCCCGAAGACAAGCCGAGATATCTCATGGGGGTCGGAAAACCCGAGGACCTGATCGAGGGGGTGGCCCGGGGGATCGACCTTTTTGACTGTGTGATGCCCACAAGGAATGCCCGGAACGGCTTTCTGTTCACGCGGAGCGGAAGGCTGGTGATCAAGAATGCGGTCCACCATAATGAACACGGCCCCGTGGACCCGGAATGCGGGTGTTATACCTGCCGGCATTACTCCCGGGCCTATCTCAGGCACCTGTTCATGGCCGGTGAGATCCTGGCCCTGCGGCTGAATACGATCCACAATCTTTATTTTTATCTGGATCTCATGGAACGGATCCGCGAAGCCATACGGGGAAAAAGGCTTGAAACTTTCCGGCATGAGTTTTATGATTCAGAGCATCTCAAAGAGAGCGGGTGAAAACATAAGGGTTCAAGGGTTCAAGGATTCCAGGGGTCGAGTGAAGTGCTAAAAATATCAGGGGCCGAGGGGCCAAGGATTCAAGTGCTTTTCTCTGGAGATTTTGCTTGCGTTTCAGTATTTCACCCAGTTAGAGAGTTCGTCTCTCTAACTGGGTTCACTTGAACCCTTGACCCCTTGAATCCTGGAACCCTTTGACCCACTATAAATGGGAGAAGAACCTTATTCTTTAACATAACAAAAAGGAGAAAAATGATGTTTGAAATGATGGCCTATGCGCAAGACCCGACACCGACCACTCCCGGAGGGGCGCTTGGATCCATGGCCCCTCTGCTCCTGATGGTCCTGATCTTTTATTTTCTGCTGATCCGGCCGCAGATGAAAAAGACCAAGGAACTCAAGGCCATGCTCTCCGCCCTCAAGGTCGGGGACCGCGTGGTCACTTCCGGCGGGATCCATGGAGAAATCAAGGCCATTGCCCCGGATACCCTGACCCTGCAGGTAGACGACAAACTCAAGATCAAGGTGGACAGAAGTGCTATATCGAGGAAAATCACGGCGGAACAGGTCGAATCAAAAGCATAGAGAGCTGTGAGGCCGTCTTCCTCTCCTTGTATCCGGTGTTTTCCCGTTTTCTATGAAAAAACCGTAACGCTGCATTTTTTTCTTTGAATTATTTTTTAATTATGATAATTTCACTCGTTAATTTTGTTTGTCTCATGTAAAGACCATTACGATGCGATAAGGACATGCTTGTTGTCAGGGTTTTCGGCGGTGTCTTTTGAAAGGAGTCAGGAATGGATAAGAGTTTGCAGTGGCGCTCAGGTGTCATACTTCTGGCCATTGTGGCATCGGCCTATTTTCTCTATCCGGTTCAGGGGCACAAGATTAACCTGGGGCTGGATCTTCAGGGAGGGATGCACCTGATTCTTGGGGTTGAGACCGAAAAAGCCATAGACTCGACCCTGGACCGGATGGTGGAAGAACTGCAGTCAATCATGGATGATAAAGGGATCGAATATGTGTCCGTGGATAAAGCGGACGGCGGCCTGGATGTGGAGACCCTTGACAGGAAGGGGCTGGAGGATGTCAAGAAGTTCATCCAGGATGAATACAACATATTGAATATTGAGGAGCTTGGAGAGAACAGGATTACACTGACCATCAAGGACCAGGAGATCCAGAGGATCAAGAACGCAACCATTGACCAGAGCCTGGAGACCATCCGGAACCGGGTGGATGAATTCGGGGTTGCCGAGCCCACCATCCAGCGTGAAGGCAGGGATCGGATCCTGATCCAGCTGCCCGGTCTTAAGGATACCAAACGGGCCATCGAACTGATCGGCAAGACGGCGCGGCTCGACTTCAAGGTGGTGGACGACGAAAATGACCTGGACAAGGCCCTTTCCGGAGATCTCCCTGCGGACGACGAGATTCTTTATGAGAAGACCTCGACCCCCGGCAAGAAGAACCCCATACTTTTGAAAAAGAGGGTCCTGATGACCGGGGACACCATCACCGATGCACGTGTCGGGTATGACCAGTTCAACAATCCCTACGTCCACCTGACGTTTGACAGCCGGGGGGCCAAGCTTTTTGAACAGATTACCGGCAAGTATGTGAAAAAACGGATGGCCATCATCCTGGACAATGCGGTCTATTCCGCGCCGGTGATCAATGAGCGGATCGCCGGAGGCCGAGCCCAGATCTCGGGCCGTTTCAGCCTCGAAGAGGCCAAGGACCTGGCCATCGTGCTTCGCGCCGGGGCCCTTCCAGCACCGGTGAGCATCCTGGAGAACCGGACCGTGGGCCCATCCCTGGGGAGGGATTCCATCACCAAGGGGATCAAATCGTGCCTCCTCGGCGGGTTACTGGTCGTCCTTTTCATGATGGTCTACTATAAGCTTTCCGGTCTCGTGGCCAATGTCGCCCTGGTCCTGAACATCCTCCTGATCCTGGGGGCCATGGCCGCGGTCAATGCGACCCTCTCTCTCCCCGGTATCGCCGGGATCATCCTGACTATCGGTATGGCCGTGGATGCGAACGTGCTTATTTTTGAGCGGATCAGGGAGGAACTCAGGTCGGGGAAGACCGTGCGTGCGGCCCTGGATGCAGGGTACACCAAGGCATTTATCACGATCTTCGATGCCAACCTGACGACGCTGATCACAGCCTTTTTCCTTTTCCAGTTCGGGACCGGTCCGGTCAAGGGATTTGCCGTCACTCTTTCCCTGGGCCTTGTTGCCAGCATGTTTACGGCCATCTTTGTCACCCGTGTCATCTTTGACTTTGTCTTCCAGAAATGGGAAGTCAGCCGGCTCAGTATTTGAAGGTATAGAGTAATAAATAAATTTATAAAGTTATGTCGCTCTTTATAGAACGGAGACAGGCGCATGGAAATTATCAAATCGGATATCAATATCAACTTTGTAAAGTACATGTGGATTTGCATCGCCATTTCACTGGCGATAATTCTGACCGGTATCGGGTCTATTGTCATGCATAAAGGATTGAACTACGGCATTGACTTTGCCGGAGGAACCATGGTGCAGCTCAAGTTCAAGGCACCCGCAGATATCCAGAAAATCCGTGAGGGGCTCAAAAAGATCAATCTGGGAGACAGCGTGATCCAGGAATACGGAAGCCCGGATGAGATCATGATCCGGCTTCAGAAGTCCAGTGAAGGGAAGGCCAGCATTGCGGATCTCGTGACAGAAGAGCTGCAGAAGTCTTTTGGAAAGGATGCCTTCAGCGTTGATCGGGTGGAAGAGGTCGGGCCTCAGGTCGGCCGTGACCTGAAGATCAAGGCCCTCAAGGCACTGGTGTTTTCCATGGTCGCACTGCTGATTTATATCTCCTTCCGTTTCGAATTCCGTTTTGCACTGGGCGCGATTCTGGCTCTGATACATGATGTGCTCATTACCATCGGGGTCTTTTCGCTTTTGAACAAGGAATTCAACCTCCCGATCATTGCGGCGCTCCTCACCATCGTAGGGTTTTCTCTGAACGACACCATCGTGGTCTGCGACCGGATCCGGGAACGGATGAAGATGAAAAAGAAGGAGACCTTCGAGGAGACCATCAACCAGAGCATCAACCAGACCCTGAGCCGGACCATCCTGACCTCCATGACCGTCTTTATCGTGGTGGCGATCCTCTTCTTCTTCGGCGGAGAGGTGATTCATGATTTTGCTTTTGCCATGATCGTGGGGGTCATGGCGGGGACCTACTCCACTATCTTTATCGCAAGCCCGGTCGTCCTGCTGTTCCAGAGGTTTGCAAAACCGGCCAAAACCTGAACGTCCTGCCCGTCTTGTCTCTCTAAGTGGTCCTGTTCGTAAATATGGTGACGTACCGAGAGGGTCGTAGGGCGGTCTCATCAAGGCGCGCGACTGAGGCGTACCCCTCTGGTACACCGCAAGGAGCGGAACGCCGAGGAGACCGTCCTACGGCACTCGAATGCCACCGTATTTACGAATAGGGCCACTAAGCCAGCAGATAGTAGCGCACCCAGATGTAAATCATGGAGACGACCAGGGTTTCCAGCATGATCGGGAATCCGTAGGCCATGAACTTGAGAAAGGAGATGGGCTTTCCGGCCCGTTCGGCCATGCCCACGACGATCACGTTGGCCGAGGCCCCGATGGCGGAGCCGTTTCCGCCCAGGCAGGCGCCGAGGGCCAGTGCCCACCAGACCGGCATGAGCACGGCGTTGTGAAGGGTTTCCGGCGGCAAGGCATGAGACGTGGAGCCGCCCGCATGGAAGACGGTGTTGGCCATGTCCAGGACCAGGGGGTTCATGGTGGCGACAAACGGGATGTTGTCCACAATGGCCGAGGCGATGGCCGAGAACCAGAGCATGACCATGGAGGTGGCGAACATGCTGGTTTCAGTCGGCCCGGTGAGGTCGATCATCATCTGGCTCATCTTCTCGATCAGCCCGACCTTGACCACGCCTCCCACGATAATGAAAAGGCCCATGAAGAAAAAGATGGTCGGCCATTCCACCTCCAGGAATGTCTCGTGAGGGTCTTCACCGGAAATGAGGAAGAGGAGTGCCGCACCGCTCAGGGCTATGGTCGCGGGTTCGAAGTGCAGGTAGCCGTGGATCACAAACCCAAGGATGGTGAGGGCCAGGATAACCAGGGACTTCTTTAGAAGTACGGGATCCTTGATCATCTCATTCTCGTTCATCTCCATGACGCGGCGTTTGAGTTCTTCCTTGACCCGCATTTTCTTACCGAAGATCAGCTTGATGGTATACAGATAGACCGCCATGATGATGACGATCACCGGGGTGAGGTGAACGATAAAGTCCATGAAGGTCAGCTTCGCCTTGCTGGCGATCATGATGTTGGGGGGATCGCCGATCAGGGTTGCCGTCCCCCCGATGTTCGAGGCGAGGACTTCGGTGATGAGGAAAGGGATGGGATCGATGTCCAGCTCGTCGGCGATCAGGAGAGTGACCGGCGCGAGCAGGAGGACCGTGGTCACGTTGTCCAGAAAGGCCGACGCAATGGCCGTGACGATGGAGAAAATGACCATGATCCGGAAAGGGTCCCCCTTGGCGACCTTGGCCGACTTGACGGCCACGTACTGGAACACCCCCGTCTTCTTCATGATTCCGATGATGATCATCATCCCGATCAGCAGAAAGATCACGTTGTAGTCGATGCCCAACTCCTCGCTGTGAAAGGCCTCTTTCTGGTCCAGGATCTTGAGCAGCAACATGGCCGAGGCGCCGATCAGGGCGACCTTGGTCTTGTGGACCTTCTCGGAGACAATGACGGCGTAGGAAATCAGAAAAATCAGGGTCCCTGTCCAGAAAGGATCCATGGCAGATTACTCCTTGCTCTGGGTGTTGTTTTCAAGAAGGACCTTGCCGGTGTAGGCCAGGAGGCCCTTTCGGGCGATGGTTCCCACCAGGGTCCGTCCCCGGACCACGGGGACAACCATGAGACGGAACCTAGAGATGTCGGCCATCACGCCGATCAGATTCTCTTCTTCCTTGATCGTGATCACTTCGGTTCTCATCAAGGAGCGCACGGGCTGATGTTTCAGCTCCTTGCACTTCTGTTCGAAGTAGCTCTCGTGAATCAGGTGCGCCAGTTCTTCCTTGATGCCGACGTAGCCGGGCAGGAAGGCCCCGAAGAGCTCGAAGAGGGTGATGACTCCTACCAGCTTGTTTTCGCCTTCCACGACGCAGACCCCGTCGATTTGTTGCTCGCTGAAGATGGCGACGAGCTGCTGGAAGGTGGCGTCGGCATGGATCGTCAGGGGGGTGGTGTTCATGATGTTCTTTGCCTTCATACGCTTCTCCTTGATTGGACGCAAAAGCCAATAACGCACCATAACGGATTCGGCTGGGAAAGTAAACCTTTTTTGCGTTCCCATCCCAGTCCCCGGATCGGGCGCCCGTTCTTGACGGCTTCGTAAAAAGTCCATCTGCATCGTTGCGCTGCGTCCTTCGTCATTGCGGCGTAGCTGTAAGTACGCCTCATTCCTCAGGACTTGTGCGCCTTGCATCTGGAACTTTTTACTTTGCCGTCCCATTTGAGGATTTTTTACGAGTCCACCGCTCTTAGAAGGATCAAAAATCTCTTGTCAGCCCACCTAATCTTCTCTATACTGAATCCGTGCATAGGCAGCATACAAGCGGCCTCAGCGGAAAGCCATTTCTCCCTCACAAGGTATAAGGAATGAGTGATGTCTGAACCATCTCCAATATCCTGGATCGACCGCTTCCGAAGACTTGTAAATGAAAAGATCGTAGCCCTCAAGGTATCGCCTCAGACTTTTCTCATAGGAAGTTCATTGATCGTCGGCCTTCTAAGCGGTGGGGGTTATATCCTTCTCCGGGAGACCGTATCCGCCGTCCACCATATCATCTACGGCCAAGGGGAAAGCCTGCTGGGGATGGAGCCGGGGAGTTGGACGCGGGTCTTCACCCCCTTGCTTCCTGTAGCCGGGGCACTCCTTCTGATTCCCCTCGCGCTTCTTTTCCCCGGAGAAGTGAACGGATACCGGTTCCCAAAATTTCTCGAAAAGGTCAACATTCAGGGGGGAGTGATCCGGGCCAGGACCATACTGATTACCCTGTTTGCGTCTGCCTTCACCATCGGGTCGGGCGGATCGGCGGGCCTCGAGGGCCCCATTGCACAAATCGGAGGGGCCATCGGCTCGAATACAGGCCACATCTTCAAGGTTTCCGGGAACCGGATGAAAGTGTTGATCGCCTGCGGTACGGCCGGAGGCATCGCCGCGGCATTCAACGCGCCCATCGCCGGCGTCCTCTTCGCTTTGGAGATCGTACTCCTCGGAGACTTCGCACTTTCGAACTTCAGTCCGATCGTGATCTCTTCAGGGATCGCGACCGTGGTTTCCCGGGCCTATTTCGGTCAGAGCCCCATATTCATGATCCGGAAATATGTCCTGGTCAGCAATTGGGAGCTTCTTCTTTACGCCATCATGGGGACAGTCATCGGCGTTTCGGCCGTGATCTTTATTTCCATCTTCTACCGTACCGCGGATTTCTTTGAACGGCTGGACCTTCATCCTCTCCTCAAGCCATTGGCGGGCGCTTTCTGCGTGGGTGCCCTCGGCATCTTTTTTCCGCAGATCATGGGGACCGGATATGGGGTCATAAACGACGCACTTCGCGGCGATATCGCCCTTGGAACCATGATGATCGTGGTGCTGCTGAAGATGGTTGCGACCTCGCTGACACTGGGATCGGGAGGGGCAGGCGGCATGTTCGGGCCGTCGCTTTTCATCGGTCTGATGATCGGCGGATCCTTCGGAGGCATCGTTCACCCCCTTTTCCCCGATTATACCGCTCCGGTTGGGGCCTATGCCTTCGTGGGCATGGGAGCCTTCCTGGCCGCGGTGACGCACGCTCCGCTGACCGCGATCTTTCTCCTCTTTGAGGTCACTCAAGACTACCGCGTGGTCCTCCCCGTCCTGTTTGCCACGGTCGTGGGCACGCTTATTGCCCGTGCACTCAGGCATGATTCCATTGACACGGAAACCCTGAGGCGCAGGGGCATCGATCTTCATGCCGGACGGGAGATGAGCCTCCTCCGGTCTGTGCGCGTCCGGGATGTCATGAGCGAGCAAGTGACTGTGATCCCCGAGCACACGCCCTTCGACAAGATCCTTGCGATTGCAATCACCAGCAAATTACTCTACTTTCCGGTTGTGGATCTCCACGGAAAAATGACCGGCATTCTTTCTTTTCAGGATATCAAGGAATCCATCTTTGAAGAGGAATTGAAGAAGTTCATCGTGGCTAAGGATATCTCTTATACCAATGTGATCACAGTCACGCCCGAAGATCATCTGGACACGGCCATGGAAAAGTTCGGCCTCACGGACGTTGAGGTGCTTCCGGTCGTGGATCCGACGGACCCCCAGAAGCTGCTCGGCATGCTGAGCCGGAAGGACGTCATCACCGCCTACAATCAGGCCATGCTCAAGAGGAAAATGACGTATGCGTAATTCGACGCCTGTTGAACGTCTGATTACTCCTCCGGTAGTGCGATCCGGTGTTCGGTGCTGAACTGGTAATCGCGGAACACATGTTCCGCTGTGAGGAGCTTATACGTTCCGTCCGGCAGGCGGCGGCTTGTGTCCTTGAGTCTGTAGGTGGTGTGGCCGCAGGTCCAGCATTCATAATTCCGCATGTGGGTGCAGAGACAGGTTTTGTCTTTGATGGAGATCGTTTTCAGGTCCGGGTTTTTCTCCATCTCGCGATAATAGGCATCTTTGTAGGAACAGTTCCCGGAACCATCCAGCAGGTAGCCATAGGCTTCGCAATTCGGCCGGGAGCCGGAACCGATGGCCGGGCACTTCTTCAGCATACGCATGGGGTAACCCGTGGGCGATACCAGGTTGACCTCGATCTCATCCTCATGGGCCTTGAAATACTCCTGTTTCACTCGGGCCGGCAGGCCGCTTTCCTCGGTGATGGTAAAACGGGTCGCCACCTGCACGGCTGACGCTCCGGCCTCAAGGAATTCCACGGCATCCGTACCGGTAAAAATACCGCCCGCGGGAATGACCGGGATGTCCATGTCTTCATGGGCCAGGTACCGGAGGATATCGCCGACAATGGTCTTTAGATCGTACTCAGCCCAGTCCATGCCGAAACCGAGATGCCCGCCGGCGAGCGGGCCTTCGACCACGATATAATCGGGAAGGCGGTTCAGACGGGCGCCCTTGCGCAGAAAGAGCTGCAGGGCGCGGAGCGATGAGACAATGATACCGAATCTGACGTCACGGAAGCGGGGATGGTCCTGGACCAGAGCGAGCGATCCCAGGTGCAGCCCCGCGCTCAGGGTGATGCCGTCGATTCCCGCGTCCATGGCCGTTCTAAGGCGCACGCGCAGGGTTTCGAGCGGCGCATTCATGGTCAGCTTTTCCATACAGTTGATGAAGATAAGACCCTCACCCTGCTTGGACTCCATGGTCCGGCCCACGTGCAGTTTCGTTGCCTCGGCCAGTTGGCCGGGGTCGAATTGGATCTGGGACTTGTCCGGGTTGGGGATGTTGTATTTGTACTTTCTGAGCTTATCCCTGACAAAATGGGTCTTATAATGCCGGTCCGCAACGATGTGCACCATGGCATCGGAGATATGGCCTATACCGCCGAGCCGTGCAGCAGTCAGCGCCAGCTCTGCAATCGAGATGTCCACCCCCATGGCGCCGATCATGATCGGCACCAGTTCTTTGCTTCCGAGCTTCAGCCGGAAATCATCCACCCGCTTTATCATGTCTCTCCGAAATAATGCCTATAGCAATAAAAAACTTTTTTATTCTACCAGAAGATCCGACGGAATCCAAATACTAACATACAGAATCTTACCCGGTTTTCCCCCGGCACCGGATAATACAATATGATTAAAGACTGAAGTTTACATAATTATTGGCCCTTTTGTTTTTTTTCTTTTCTCTCTGTTTGCCAGTGCTGTTTGCTGTTTAAAACTAACGGGGTTTCTCTGAAGAACAGGTCAGATGGACGGTTTAAAGAGAGGCAGTGCAATAAACCATGCCCTCTCTTTGATGATCGGATGGTTTATTCATTTCAGATCGATGTCCTCGGGATTGATGGATCCCACAAACAGCCTTACCAGTTCCGGATCAAACTGTGTCCCCGCATTGTTTTTCAGTTCCTCAATAGCCAGCTTAACATCAACCACCGAAGGGATAATCCCATCGTTGACCACTTTCCCTCTTCCCACATTTTTATACGAGTCCTTGCTGACCATGGCATCAAAGGCTTCTGCGATAGCGATCATTCTGGCCTCAATCGGGATGTTCTCCCCCGTCAGTTTGGCGGGATAGCCTTTGCCGTCGTATCTTTCATGATGGTGCAGGACAATGGCAAGGATATCCGCATAAAAGTTGATTGGTTTTAACATGCCATATCCGATCTCGGAATGGGACTGGTAATCATTTAAAGACGTCACATTCTCCAGACGGATTTTCAGGAAACCGATATCATGGAGCATGGAAGCCCGGTACAGCCGGGTCTTCATATCATCAGGCGCATTTTTTGCGGCCGCCATAAGCAGGACATATTTCGCCACCCGCTTTGCATGCCCGTTCTTGAAGGAGAGGTGTTCGATGGCGTCCACAAGGATGTCTGTCAGATGGATTTCATAGTTTTTCTTGTCTTCATAAAATTTTGTCTTCTGGAGGGATAAAGCGGCCTGGTCTGTGAAATAGGTCAACATCTCTTCATCTTCATCGGAAAAAGCGTTCTTGTTTTTACTCACCAGTTCCAATGCCCCGATGACCTCGGTGCTTAACTTCAGGGGGAGACAAAGCACCGACTTGACCTCAAGGTCTGTATCTTTTTCCACCTCCGGGTAAAACATTCTATCTTTTTCCGTGTCGTCAATCCGGACTGCTCTGCCATGCTCGGCAACCCACACGGAAACTCCGGTTAACTTGCCGGTTTTAAATCCTTTTTCTTTCTTGAATGCCAGTTTCTCTCCTTCTACGAGAAAGAGGGAACTGCCGTCTGCCCTGGTCATGTCCATTCCCATATCCATGATCTCTTCGAAAAGGATATCCATATAACCGATCCTGTGGATATTTCTCGTGGTGTCGAGCAGCATATTCAACTTGTTGCTGTAGGTGTCAATGGCTTGAATCGCTTTCAAAGCACTCACCTTGGATAAGTAAAAAACGATCACTGTAAGGCCTGCCATGATGAATATCATGGCTACTATGGAATATGTGGTAACATAATTGAGGTATTGATAGAGAAACCGTATGATCAGGAGAAGGGCGACAAAGGTGATCAGCAGAATAGTGCCGTTGAGTATTCTGATCCGCTGCTTGATGAAATTTACGGTTGCTTTCTGGTATTCTCGTTGAGCGGGCATTCCCTGTCCTTTTTTGTTCAGTATAGCAGATTTTATAAACAAGGACAAAGATAAATTAAAAGATTCTCATTCGGGGCGTATCCACATGGATGGATACCGGTGATCGGGGCTTGACGGCCGGGTCAAAACGTAATAGAGTTGCTCACTAAAATATTTCCCGGATATTCTTGTGACGAAGTTTAAATTAAGGAATCGTACATGAACGGTCCAGCGATGTGCATGGCAGTCAGGAGGTTTTGTGTTGCGCTGCTTGCTGTCATATCCATGATCTACCTGCAAATTCCTTCGGCCTTTTCGGCTTATGCTTCTTCGCCGGAAACCGATGCACCGGCCAAGGCCGAGGAGACGCCGTCTGTGGGGAGCCTGGCCGATCTGGTGGGCATGATGACCAGTCTGCGGGATCGTGCCGCCGTGCAGGAGAAGGACCTTGCCGGGGCCCTGGATACGGCCGAAGTTGAGGGAAAGATCTCTGAGAGCGAGGAGATGGTGAAGGGGCTTGCCGCTCAGCTCATTGCACTCAAAGAGTCAAATTCATACGGGAGCAGTCAGCTTGAGGATCTCAGGGACAAGGTGCGAAACGAGACCGATGCTCTCGGCAGGGTTACCGAGCAACTCTCCTCGGCCCTGATCCTGGAGGGTTCGGTTCAGAAGGAATGGTCCGACGAGAAGGAGAAATGGAAGGCGTGGCGGCTTTCGCTGAA
>CAKKPE010000116.1 GCA_919901565.1 bacterium | reverse complement strand
ATGCGTTCGAAAAAATAAGGTTTGGAGCTTTTGCACTGAATGCCACGCCAGCGATTACAGACTTTCAAGGCGCATATTTAGAGTACCGGGGTGAAGTGGGTTGTTGCACAAGTCCCTGAATAGAAACTCCTTTTAGCCTCAGAAGCATTCCTCCTTCATAGCCAGTTCTTCGACCAGTCTGGCTCCGGAGGCGTAAGACAGTGAGACGGAAAACACTGCGTAAAGATAAGAGCCTATCGCACAAGCTCATTTGCCACTTTTGCGGCTCAGACCAGCTTGTGCTGCGCTTTTCCCTGAAGATAAAGAACAACGGCAGGCAAAAGCTCTACTGCAAGGCGTGCCAGAGGGAGGATTACCCTTCAGTGAAGCAGGAAAAAAGGAAGAGAAAGCCAAGGGACTGGCACGCCTATAACAACCAACTGAAAAGGAGGGGTGAGTTTGAACTTTACATCTCAAAAGAGGACTGGAATGCAGAACTGAAAGGGATGAACAGAAAGAAAAATGGGCATCCTTTCAGCTACCCAAAAATACTGATCAATGTCGGGATGACTATACGATTCACGCAGCATTTCCCTTATCGCCAGGAGGAAGGATTCCTTGGAAAGATTGTTTCCAAGTTCAAGGCATTCCCTGCTGCGCCCTGCTATTCCCAGCTGTGCAGGCGCATAAACGCCGCCATGAAAGATTCAAAGCAGGCCCTCGCAGTCAAGGCGCTGTCAAAATGGAAGGAAGGGGACATCCTTGCCGTGGATTCCACAGGGATAAAGGTCTACAATAGAGGTGAATGGATAAGGCACAAGCACAAGGTAAAGCGCGGGTGGCTGAAGCTCCACATCGCCACCAATGGCAAGGGAGAGGCAATAATCACAGAGGTCACCGAAGAGGATGCGGGAGATGCTGAAGTTTTTGACAGGGCTGTTGCGCCTCACCTCAAAACACTCAAGCCAAGCAGGGTGCCACTGGACTCAGGTTATGACAAAAACTCTGTGTTTGATGCCGTAGGAGAGGCTGGCGCGGATCCAGTCATACCTCCGAGAGATGGCGCCACCACGAGGTGCAAGTCAAAACACCGTAGAAAAGTTGTGAAGGAAATGATAAAAAATGGCTATAAACACTGGTCAAAAAAACACAGACACGGTGAGAGGTGGGTTGGTGAGGGTTATTTTTCAGCCTTCAAGGGGACGTTTGGCGAATATGTGGTGAGCCATGACAAGGAAAACGTGGTGAATGAACTCTACACCAAGGTTTTGATTTTGCAGGAACTTAGGGAAATGTGAAGTTGGATGATTTTTGAGAAGTTGCAGCTATTTCAATCTGGGGTTATGCAACAACCCACCTAATCTTAAAAGCTTAGCAGTCGGATTATTCTCTGGAGGGTGATTTGAGTGGGGAGACTCTTTCTTTTCATTCTAGTGGCACTCGCTGTGGTTGCGCTTGGCTGCATCCAGGCGCCTCAGGCGCCTGCGCAGGGCAATTTGGTATGCAACAAACCCTACATACAGGTCGGCACGAGCTGTTGCCTTGACGGCAATGACAATGGCATATGCGACAAGGACGAAGCCGCACCCCAAAAACCAGAAGCAACGCCGGAAGGAGTCGCCAAATGTGACCCTCCGTACATACAGGTTGGAAGCGACTGCTGCCTTGATGCAAACTCGAACAGGATATGCGACAAGGACGAGCCGGCAAGCCAGGAGGCAAAGCCCGCGGAAAGCGTCAAATGCGACCCTCCTTATATACAGGTTGGAAGCGACTGCTGCCTTGACGCAGACTCGAATAAGATATGCGACAAGGACGAGGTGAAGAAAGTCTGCCCGACGGATGTGCAGGCGTGCCCTGGCGGCTCAACGGTGGGACGGGACCCTGACAACAGCTGCAATTTCTATT
>CAKKPE010000115.1 GCA_919901565.1 bacterium | reverse complement strand
CCGGAAGAATATAGTACGGCCAAGGCCTTGCTGAAGAAGTACGGCCTTACCCAGGGATGGCTCCAGGAGATGGAATAAGAAAAAGTTAAACCCGTTCAAATCGTTCAAGCCGTTTAAACGGTTTAAGCGGTTTGAACCCTTTGAACCTTTTGAACTGTTTGAACTATTAATTATATGCCCAAACGTGATGACATCAAGAAGATCCTCCTGATCGGCTCCGGCCCCATCGTGATCGGGCAGGCCTGTGAGTTCGATTACTCGGGGGCGCAGGCATGCAAGGCCCTCAGGGAAGAGGGTTACCAGGTGGTCCTGGTCAACAGCAACCCGGCCACGATCATGACCGACCCGGAGTTTGCGGACCGGACCTATATCGAGCCGATTACCCTCCCGATCCTGAAAATAATCATCGAAATGGAAAGGCCGGATGCGCTCCTTCCGACCATGGGAGGGCAGACTGCCCTGAACATGGCCATTGAGCTTTCGGATGCTGGCATCCTCGATCAGTTCGGCGTCAAACTCATCGGCGCTGACATCAAAGCCATACGCAAGGCCGAAGACCGGGAGGAGTTCAGGGAGGCCATGAAGCGGATCGGACTCTCGATGCCGCGCAGTATTCACGTAGGCAGCAAGGAAAAGGCCATGGAGGCGGTGCATGATATCGGTTTCCCGAACATCATTCGCCCATCCTTCACCCTTGGCGGGACCGGTGGGAATATCTGCTATAACATGGAAGAGTTCGAATCGTATGTGGAATGGGGCCTGGACGCCAGCCCGATCCGCCAGATCTTGGTCGAGGAGTCGGTCCTGGGCTGGAAGGAGTTTGAGCTGGAGGTCATGCGTGACTGCAAGGACAATGTGGTCATTGTCTGCTCTATCGAGAATTTCGATCCCATGGGGGTCCATACAGGGGACAGCATCACCGTGGCGCCGGCGCAGACCCTGACCGACAAGGAATATCAGATCATGAGGGATGCCGGGATCGCCATCATCCGGGAGATCGGTGTGGAAACGGGCGGGTCCAACGTCCAGTTCGCTGTTAATCCGGAGACCGGGGATCTGGTGGTCATCGAAATGAACCCGAGGGTTTCCCGCTCTTCGGCCCTGGCCTCCAAGGCCACGGGTTTTCCCATTGCCAAGATCGCGGCCAAACTTGCCGTGGGCTATACCCTCGACGAGATCCGGAATGATATTACCAGGGAGACCCCGGTATCTTTTGAACCGGTGCTTGACTACTGCGTGGTCAAATTCCCGCGGTTTACCTTTGAGAAGTTTCCGGCGGCTGATGCCGCGCTGACCACCCAGATGAAGTCCGTGGGTGAGGCCATGGCCATCGGGAGGACGTTCAAGGAAGCCCTGCAAAAGGCCATCAATTCCATGGAGATCGACAGCTGCGGGTTTGAGGAGCGGAATGCAGACCTCGACAGTATCCGTGCGGGCCTCAGGGTCCCCAATGCCGACAGGATCTGGATGATCGGGCAGGCCTTCCGCCAGGGGCTGGGCCTGGATGAGATCTATTCCCTTACAAAGATCGACCGGTGGTTCCTGTACAACATCAAGGAGATCATCGATTTTGAAGACCGCCTTCGAAAGAAGCCGAAGCTCGAAGAACTTCTCCGTGAGGCCAAGACCTACGGGTTTTCCGATCAGAGGATCGGGGAACTCCGCGGATGGGACGAGCACAGGGTCCGTGGGATGAGAAGGGACATGGGTATCCATGCAACCTTCAAGACCGTGGACACCTGCGCTGCCGAGTTCGAGGCCTACACGCCTTATCTTTATTCAACCTATGAGTCGGAGTGCGAGGCCAACCCCGGCAGCCGGAAGAAGATCATGATCCTCGGCGGCGGGCCGAACCGGATCGGGCAGGGGATTGAGTTCGATTACTGCTGCGTGCACGCCTCTTATGCCCTTCAGGAGATCGGCTTTGAGACGATCATGGTCAACTGCAACCCTGAGACCGTGAGCACGGATTACGATACCTCGGACCGCCTCTATTTCGAGCCCCTGACCCTGGAGCACGTTCTGGAAATCGTGCGGGTCGAAAAGCCGGACGGCGTCATCGTGCAGTACGGCGGACAGACCCCGCTGAAGCTCGCTATTCCCCTTGAAAAGGAAGGGGTGCGCATCATCGGGACCTCTCCGGATGCCATAGACCGCGCCGAGGACCGTGAGCGCTTCCAGCGCCTGCTTCATGAACTGGGCCTGAAACAGCCTGAGAACGGTACGGCTACCTCCCTGGATGAGGCCCTGCGGATTGCCGGGCGGATCGGGTATCCGGTTGTGGTCCGGCCCTCTTATGTGCTGGGCGGCAGGGCCATGATGATCGTCTATAATGATCAGGACGTCAGGGAATACATGGCCTCAGCCGTGAGGGCCTCTTCCAGACATCCCGTGCTCATCGACAAGTTTGTCATGGACGCCATTGAGATTGATGTGGACGCCATATCCGACGGCACGGACGTGGTCATCGGAGGGATCATGGAACATATCGAGGAGGCCGGGGTACACTCCGGTGATTCCGCGTGCTCGCTTCCCCCCTATTCACTCAAGAAGGGGATCCTTGACGAGATCCGGCGGCAGACCATAGCCCTGGCCAAAGAGCTCAAGGTCATCGGTCTGATGAACATCCAGTTCGCGGTGCACGGCAAAGAGATCTATGTGCTGGAAGTGAATCCCAGGGCGTCGCGCACCATTCCGTTTGTCAGCAAGGCCATCGGGGTCCCCCTGGCCAAGCTGGGCGCAAAACTTATGGCCGGGATGAAGCTTTCACAGCTTGGGTTTACCATGGAGCGGGAGATCCACTATGTCTGCGTCAAGGAGGCGGTCTTCCCCTTTCTGAAGTTTCCAGGAGTGGACACCATTCTCGGTCCGGAGATGAAATCCACGGGTGAGGTCATGGGGATCGACAGGTGTTTCGGCAATGCCTATGCCAAGGCCCAGATCGCTTCCGGGACTTTGCTCCCCAGTTCCGGTAACGCCTTCATCAGTGTCAGGGACAAGGACAAGCGGTCCATGATCAAGACAGCGGAGAAACTGGTCAAGCTGGGGTTCCGGATCGTGGCTACCCGGGGGACGGCAGGCTTCCTTGAGGAGCACGGCATAACCTCTGAGGTGGTGAACAAGGTCGCAGAGGGGAGACCCCATATCGTGGACCGGATAAAGAACCACGAAATCGATATCGTCATCAATACGCCGACGGGTACGGAAGCGAAACTCGATTCTTTTTCGATCCGGCGAACGGCCTTGACCTATTCCATCCCGTATTTTACAACCATGGCAGGGGCGCGTGAGGCCGTGAACGGCATAGAGGCCATCCTGGAGGGAGAAATGAATGTCTGCCCGATCCAGGAATATCATAAGTTGGGAGGTGAAAGAAAAGAATGACGAACGGTAAAGTTCCCATCACTCCGGCGGGTTTTACAAAACTCAAGGAGCAGTTGAAAAAACTCATGACCGAAGAAAGGCCCAGGAATATGCGTGATATTGAAGAGGCCCGGGGGCATGGAGATCTGAGTGAGAATGCAGAGTATCATGCCGCCAAGGAGCGGCAGGGATTTATTGAAAGGCGAATCGCCGAGTTGAACTCCAAGATTGTGAGGGCCGAAGTCATCGATCCCACGAAGATATCGATCGGGAAGATCAGCTTCGGTTCGGTGGTCACACTGGTCAACCTGGCCACGGAAAAAGAGGTCACCTACCAGATTGTGGGTGAAGATGAAGCCGAAATCAGCGAGGGAAGGATTTCCGTTTTTTCTCCGATGGCCAGGGCCATGATCGGCAGGGAGATCGGAGATGAAATCGAGGTCCGGGCCCCAAGCGGCATCATCGGCTACGAAATTCTGGATATTCAATGCCAAAAAAATCCATCAGAGAAATGACCTCTGAGGTGATCGAGAACCGGGAGGTGGCCGGCGGTATTTTTCGTCTTACGCTCGCCCCGGACCCCTTTCCGGCCACGGTTGCCCCAGGCCAGTTCGTTATGGTCAGGACCGCTGAGGGGATGGACCCCATCTTAAGCCGCGCCTTTTCAATCCACGATGTTGTTGACCGCAAGATCAGGATCCTCTACAGGGTGGTGGGAAGAGGAACCGGCTGTCTCTCAAAAAGAAAAAAAAGGGACGGGATCGGCCTGATCGGCCCCCTCGGGAGGGGGTTTACCATTCCCAAGACCATGAAAACCGCCTGGCTGGTGGCCGGGGGGATCGGTGTCGCACCGTTCCAGCTGATGATCCGGGCCCTGCGATCAAGGAAAATCCATACGACCCTCTTCTTCGGAGCGAGAACAGCGGAGGAGTTGGCCTGGTATCGTGACCTTGAAGGTCAGGGGGTCTCTCTCGTCGTTTCGACTGACGATGGGAGCCTGGGTGAAAAGGGGAAGATCGTGGACGTCTTCAGGAAACAGATCCTTCAGTACCAGGTTGACCAAACGTGCAGGGTCTACGCCTGCGGCCCTCGCCCCATGCTTTCAGCAGCGGCCCGTTTATGCAGGGACCTGAAAGTTCAGGGAGAGGTTTCTCTGGAATCGGAGATGGCCTGCGGCCTCGGGACCTGCATGGGGTGTGTGGTCCTCACATCCACGGGGTATCAGCGGGTATGCAGGGAGGGCCCGGTATTTCCTGCAGACAGTATCCTGTGGGAGTGAATTTTTTCAGCAGTAGCTGAAAAAATTCACTTGAAGGGAAATGATCGTATGAACAAGAGAACATCCTTTTCAACGCCGGATCTTGCAGTAAACATCGGCGGCATCCGGATGAAGAACCCGGTGATCACGGCGTCCGGAACGTTCGGATACGGTGAAGAGATGTCCGAACTCTATGACCTCTCCTCCCTGGGCGGGATCATGGTCAAGGGGCTTTCGCTGAGTCCCCAGCCCGGGAACCCTCCCCCCAGGATATGTGAAACACCCGCCGGCATGCTCAACGCCATCGGGCTTCAGAATATCGGTGTCAGGGTATTTATCGAAGAGAAACTCCCGATGCTCAGGCGGTGGGACACACGCATCATCGCTAATATCTATGGACATGACTGTGGGGAGTATGCCGAGGTCGCCCGCTGTCTCAATGACGCGGAAGGCGTCGATGGCATCGAACTGAATATCTCCTGCCCCAATGTAAAAAAAGGAGGGATGGCCTTCGGCACCGATCCGGTCGAGACACGAAAGGTCGTGAAGGCGGTCCGCAGGGCATGCAGGCTTCCGCTGATCGTCAAGCTCTCACCCAATGTTACGGATATCACCGAGTTCGCTCGTGCGGCTGAAGGGGAAGGGGCCGATGCCATCTCCCTGATCAACACCCTGCTCGGCATGGCCATTGACATCCACCTGAGGAAACCGATCCTGGCCAATATCATGGGGGGGCTTTCCGGGCCGGCCATCCGTCCGGTGGCGCTCCGTATGGTCTATCAGGTTGCGCGGTCGGTAAAGGTCCCGCTGATCGGGATGGGGGGGATCATGAATGCCGAGGATGCAGTCTCTTTCCTTCTGGCCGGCGCCTCTGCCGTGGCCATCGGTACCGCAAATTTCGTGGATCCCATGACGCCTCTGAAGGTCATTCATGGGATTCGTGACTATATGATTCAATACGATATGACCTCCATGCAGGACCTGATCGGCGCTCTCTAAGTGGTTATCTATGCGTTGCCCATCAATATTTCTTATCCTCCTGCTTATCACCGATTTTTTCGCGGCGGCTTCGTGCGGTATCCGGTCACATGAGCCCGGTGAAGTACCGATCACTATCCTTTACACAGGAAACGTCAACGGAGAACTGGAGCGATGCGGGTGTTCGGAAGAACAGTTCGGAGGCGTGGCCAGGCGAAAGACCGTGATTGAACGCACCCGTTCCGGAGCTGCCCTGCTCCTCGACACCGGAGATATCTTCTTCGGTTCCCTGACGTCGCTCGTCGGCAGCAGGGCGTTCTACGGGTACAAGGCCTCTGCCATGGTCCGTGCCATGAACCTCATGGCGTACGATGCCGCAATGCCCGGCGATTATGACTTTGCCGAGGGAGATGCGTTTCTCCTGGACCGGATCGGTGAAGCCGCATTCCCGTTCGTCTGTGCAAACCTGGCCGACCGGCACGGAAAGAGCGTGCTCCCGTCTTACCGGATACTCACGAAGGGCGGGCTTCGCATCTTCGTGACAGGGTTTCTCGACTCCACGGTTCCGTCTCTTTCTTACCGGGAGTCACTTGGTGACCTCGTGATCGAGGACCCTTTCTCTGCAGCAGGGCGGGTCCTTGCTGAGGCGGAGAAGAATAGCGACCTCGTCGTTGCCCTCATCCATTTCAGCGTGATCGATGTGAAAAAATTTCTGGAGGCTTTCCCGGAGATCGATGTTGCGCTCATCGGCCATGCCTCGGGCAACGGAACACCTGAGCGTATTGCCGGGGCCATCGTTGTTGCCGGAGACGGCCTCGGGAAGTCATTGGGGGAACTCAGCCTGACCGTGGTCAGAGGGAAAGGGGTTGTAAACTACAGAGGCGTACGGGTCCCGATCTCAGAGGATATTCCCCCTGATGCCGGGGTGCAGGAAGAGGTGACACGCTTTCATAATACGGTCAGGGAAAAAAGGTTCTCTGAGGATATCTCTTTTCTGCCCGGTAAGTCCGGTGATGCGGAATATGCAGGAGCAGAGCGGTGCCGCGGTTGTCACCCTCTGAACTTTCAGAAATGGTCTGTGACCCCGCATGCCTTTGCATTCGAGACACTGAAGGAAAAAAAATCCGAGTTCAATCCGGAGTGTGTGGCGTGCCATGTCGTGGGATACCGTGCACCGGGCGGTTTCCTCGGTGGGGGCAGGACACCGCATCTCGCTGGTGTGCAGTGCGAATCGTGTCACGGGGCAGGGGGCGGTCATCTTCCGGGAAACCCGATGAAGTCAGGCGTTTCAGAAGGTGACTGCAGAATGTGTCACAACGATACTCACAGTCCCGCATTCGATTTTTCCCTCTATAACGAGCGTTCGAATCAGTGCAGTCTGCACTGACTGGTGAGGAGTGTCATAGGTGAAAGATTGCGACAAAAGGATTTTGGATAGGCCTTCGGTTTTTGGTTTTTCAGTTTTTGGATTAATGACAGAAAAAAAAATAAATAAACTTGACATTTTTTGCTTGCAATCCATTTTTCGTTATGCTATTTTGAGTTATAGAGTTTATTTAACTCTATGTAAGAGGGGTTAATGGTTAACCCCACGTTTTTAGATCTCCATTGTTTTTATTAACAACACAAAGGAGGAAAGAAAATGGCAAAAGCAAAAAAGAAAGCAGCAAAGAAAGCGGTTAAGAAGCCAGCAAAGAGGAAGGTAGCCAGGAAGCCCGCTAAAAAGGCAGCCAAAAAGGTCACCAAGCGCTGCGTCGCGAAGACCAAGGATGGGAAGCAGTGCAAGAACAGTGCAAAGGCCCCCTCCAAGCTTTGCAAGACACATCAGAAAAAGAGGTAGAAATATCTTTCTGGATGCTCAGACAAAACCCTCCTTGTCTGAGCATCCAGAACCCTAATACACCTTCACTCATTCCTTACCAATACTCCCATAAAATTCTATCCTTAAAAGATTAAAGTATTTTTATAAAATACCGAAGAGTATAATAACAAGTTTATTTAAGGCGTTCATCCACAGATATATAAATGGAGCAGGCAGTTATTCTATGAAACGCACGGTTTTTTTCCTATCCTTTGCACTTATTCTTCTCCAAAACGATATGCTTGGGGCCCGCTACAGCACGGGCGGGGTGGAACTGGTCAAGTTCATGGACCTGGAAAACACCTTCTGTAAGACCCGGATTTACCATGAGTACAACAAGTATGATGTGATGAACAGGTATCTGGAGATCTCATTCAGTGCCTATCCGGGTTTCATACAGAAGCGGGTCGGTCTGCGTCTAAACGAAGAACATTTTCGCAGCAGCCAGAGTGAACTGGAGATCCAGATCATATCGGACCAGACCATGAACAGCAGGGTCATCGGCCAGTACGGCCTGATTCTCCCTGTAGATGGTCTTTATGATTCCGGGAACAAGACCATCTATATCACCAGCGATTATGATATCAAGACCCTGGTGCATGAATATTTTCATTTTTTAAGAGATGTCTCAGGGATCGCCATTGATCATGATGAGGAAGAAAAACTGGCGGACGAGTTTTCAGAGATGATCCTCGATTCGTTCAACCCGGACGTAAAAACCCTCAAGGCAAGCCCCCGGCCTCTTTCCTAGTGCCGTGTCACGTCTAAAATGACGTATTCCATTTCCCCCTCACTGTAAAGCCCGAACATTATTTACCGTTCAAACATCCCTTCTCCCCATAGGGGAGAAGGTTAGGATGAGGGGGTGAGACCAAAAAACACGACAAGATTGACACGACACGAGTCTCTCTTGCGGATCCGGCGTTTTATACAACCCATACGTAATGGCCCTGCATTCCTGGATCTTCATAAACGCTTCTCATCAGCCTGCCATGCATGGATCTTTTAAAACATTCTGTTTTTGACTGTACAAAATTTTATTACCTGGGGTATAATCCTTCTTATTCAGTGCCCCTATTCGTAAATACGGTGGTATTCGAGTGCCGTAGGTCGGTCTCCTCGGCGTTCCGCTCCTTGCTGCATACCATATGGGTATGCCTCAGTCGCGCGCCTTGATGAGACCACCCTACGACCCTCTCGGTACGTCACCATATTTACGAACAGGGGCACTAAGGAGAAAGAGTTTATGGCTGCCCCGGTCCTCCATGTCCATACCAAGAATCCCCAGGGACGGCATATCCAGCGTGCGGTGGAGGTTATGCGTTCCGGCGGCGTTATCATCTATCCCACGGATACCATCTACGGCCTCGGATGCGACATCACCAACATCCATGCGGTCAACCGCATCATACGGATCAAAGGTAGGGACCCCAAGAAACCCATGTCTTTTGTCTGCTCGGACCTGACTCATATCAGCCGGTATGCCATGGTTTCGAATTTTGCATACCGAATCCTCAAGCGGTTCCTGCCCGGGCCCTACACCTTTATTCTCCCGGCCAGCAGGGAGACGCCGAAACTCCTTCAGAGCAAGAGCAGGACCGTGGGGATCCGGATCCCGGACCATCCGGTACCAAGCATGCTTGTCAATGAACTGGGGAACCCCATCATCAGCACCAGCACGAACCGGAGCACTCAGGAAGTGATCTCGGACCCTTCAGTGCTTCTTGAACAATTCGGCAGTCAGGTGGATCTGATCCTGGATTGCGGCATCCTTCCCGTTCTTCCCTCCAGCATCATCTCCCTCGTTGACAACGAGATCGAGATTATCCGGGAAGGGTCGGGGGATCTGGTGTTCTTCAGGCAGTGAAATTCTGCATCCCAAAGGGCGGCAGAATTTCACGTATAAATACGCGTTAAAAAAATTATGGAACCGGAAAAGATCTGCCGGATACTTCAACAGTACCGCACCGTAGCCGTGGTGGGGCTCTCTCCCAAGCCGGACCGGGACAGCCACAGGGTGGCCCGGTTCCTCAAGGAGCAGGGTTTCAGAGTCATCCCGGTAAACCCGGGGCAGAAGGAGATCCTGGGAGAGCAGTGCTATGCCGGCCTTGCGGATATCCCGGAGTCTGTGGAGATCGTGGACGTGTTCCGGAGGTCCGAGGCAATCCCGGATGTTGCAGAAGAGGCCATTCGCATCGGCGCAAAGGTCTTCTGGATGCAGCTGGGAATCCGTGAAGAAGAGTCCGCCCGGAGACTGGCCGGGGCCGGGATCGAGGTGGTCATGGACCGGTGCATCAAGATTGAGTATATCCGCTGCGGTCTTTCCGGAAGGAGTAAAGAATAGAATGCCGCGTCCTGGTTTTTCCTTTCTGTCCTTTATGGGGGCCATGCTCCTCGTCGTCTTGGGGATGACTGTAATCGGTCACGGCGCACCAGGCCTCCATGAGCATGACCATCTTCCATGGTTTCGAAGGAAGTCCTGAAGAGAGACCTTCAGCTCGAAACGTTACCCAGGGAACTCTTTCCCGGCGAGGTCGTCCTCATCCGGGTCAGATCCCATCGGGGGATTGTCCGGATGAGTGCATCCCTCGGCAAACAGAAGATCCTGTTCTTTTCGGCCCAGGACAAAGATGTCTGGATGGGGCTCGCCGGTCTCGATCTGGATATACCGCCCGGAGAGCAGACCCTCACTTACCGGGCGGAGTTCCCTGACGGCATCGAGTCATCGGGAACCATGATCCTGAAGGTTCAGAAAAAAGAATATCCCGAGGAACGGATCACCGTGGACAAAAAGTACGTCCACCTATCCAGCAAGGACCTGAAGCGGTACAAACAGGAACAGAAGATACTGGACGCCATCTTCAGTGTGCAGAATCCTGATCGTCTCTGGGACCATGGTTTTGCCGTGCCGCTCGACGTGCAAAGCGGGAGCCGGTTCGGGCTCCGGAGGATCATCAACGGAGAGCCCAGGAACCCTCATTCCGGCACAGACCTCAAGGCCGGTACCGGGACAGAGGTGCGCGCCTCCAATGCCGGTCAGGTGGTTTTCGCCGGCGATCTCTTCTTCAGCGGCAATACCGTGATCCTGGACCACGGATTCGGGCTTTATACCCTGTACGCACATCTGAATGACATGACGGTCGGGAAGGGCGCTGCGGTTAACAAGGGGGAGATCATCGGGCACGTGGGCGCCACGGGACGCGTGACCGGGCCTCACCTGCACTGGGGCGCAAAACTCAACGGGGCCAGGGTGGATCCATTCTCCCTGGTCATGCTTCCGTTGCTGTCGGGCACGCCGTCAGGAACAGTTACCAGCCCTGAAGCCCAGGCTCCCACAGATAGAGGAACGGACTCCCCATTCCTGCAAGGCCCCGGTTCAGATCCAGGAGATGAATCTCGCTGACCGGGGGAAGGGGAACGGACGAATAGATGTTCTCCGTGTAGGTGGATGGGATATGGTACATGACCACCCGGGCCTTCTCCAGTCCGGCCATGTTTTTCACTTCTTCAATGGCATCATTCAGGTAGCCGATCCGGTCAATGAGCCTGTTCTTCAATGCCTGCTCCGAGGTATAGATCCTCCCGTCGGCCAGGACCAGGACCTCATCCCGCGTGAGCCCCTTCCGGTTATCAGCCACGGTTTGCACAAAACGGCCGTAGAGCTCATCAATGGTCTTCTGCAGCAGTTTTTGCTCCTCCTCGGTCTGCGGTCTGAAGGGGGAGCCGATGTCCTTGTGCTCGCCGGATTTGACCGGTGTATTCATGACGCCGATCTTGGCGAGCAGCTCATGCACATCGAACTTCTGCACGATGACCCCGATGCTCCCGGTGATGCTGGTCGGCTGGGCCGCGATCCGGTCCGCGGCCAGGGCCACGTAATACCCG
Organism: bacterium; assembly: GCA_919901565.1. Taxonomy (GTDB): domain Bacteria; phylum CG2-30-53-67; class CG2-30-53-67; order CG2-30-53-67; family CG2-30-53-67; genus CG2-30-53-67. Next base: position 11,297 of record CAKKPE010000115.1, on the reverse strand, counting down.
CCTGATGCAGCGGTGTCCATCATCTGGGCTACCACGGGGACATGCCGCTTCTCCTTGAATCGTTTGACTTCATCGTAGATGGTGTCCGAGGCGGTTACAGTCCCGCCGGGGCTGTTGATCCGGAGGACCACGCCCTTGATGCGGCGGTCCTTTTCGGCCTTGCGGAGTTTTTCCTTGACCTCATTGAGTGTGGTTACCGGCTGTGAATAGAGGCGCCATGGCGGGATATCGCTCAGGAACCCGTTGATGTCGATGATCAGGATCTTGTCCCACCCGTGCCCCTCCACCACCGTCTCCCTGAGTTTGTCCTGCGGCGCCCGCGTCCCCAACTGGACCGTGATGCACCCGGACGTCAGGAAGAGAATCATCAGAAGAACAGAGCCTGTGGAAACGGACCATTTTTTCATAGCACCCCTCGCTGTAGGTTTTTATTGTTCTGAGTTTTGCAGAACATATCCCGATTCGCAAGGGTTGTCAACCCTATGGATTATCAACCAGGGCTCATTCACGGGTCGATCCTTTCGCAATACTCTTCCTCTGCGAGTCCAACCTGCGCTATCTGTCAAAAAAAGGGCGGCGCCCATTAAAGAGGCGATTTAATACTATGAATTTTAGAATAGAATAGTATATAATACAGGCCGGTTAAGTATTAGGTGATTGGTATAAGAAGGCCAATCTGAAACGATTGCAAATGCCTGAACAGACGAAGACGCTGAACGGGTGCTTACCCTGGCTGAAACGATCATTGGATTTGTGAAACACCGCTCAAGAAGTGATAGAATATACGGGCATTATCGCAGCGGTATTTGATGTTTAAAGGCGTACTATATGGGTCAGGAACCGGTTTCACGCATACGATGCGAATCCATCTGATTATTATTGGCCGCTGAAAAATTATCATCCCCAGTTGCAATGAGGAAAAAATGAAGACAAAAGAGCAAGAGATTATCAGTAAAGTTCCAGAAGTAACCTTGATCTTCTGGATTATCAAGATCCTTGCTACAACCCTTGGTGAGACCGGAGGGGACGCCGTGTCCATGTCAATGAATCTCGGCTATCTCGTCAGCACCGGGATCTTTGCAGCCATATTCCTATTTTCGGTAATAGCCCAGGTTTCCGCGAAGAAATTCCATCCTGTCCTGTACTGGACAACAATTATTGCAACAACAACAGTGGGGACGACATTGGCAGATTTAGTGGATCGTTCTTTTGGCATCGGCTATGCGGGCGGAACGACCATATTGCTCACCTTGCTATTGGCGTCACTATTCCTCTGGCATCGCGCTCTTGGTTCGATAGCCGTTGATACCGTGTGCTCGCCGGAATCTGAAATGTTCTATTGGGTGACAATCATGTTTTCGCAAACCCTGGGTACTGCGCTCGGCGATTGGACAGCCGATACAGCGGGCCTTGGGTATAGTGGGGGTGCAATCCTGTTTGGCGCAATGTTGGCAGTAATCGCTGTCGCTTACTACCGAACAACCATATCCAGCACTGCGCTATTTTGGGCGGCATTCATCCTTACTCGGCCGCTTGGAGCGGTCGTCGGCGACTTCCTGGACAAACCTATCGGAAAGGGCGGCTTGGATCTAAGCCGCTACTCAGCTTCGGCAACCCTTCTTGTGTTAATCATCTTGTCTATCTTTATCTTTTCTCAAAAACCGGCAAAACGAGGACATTGAGCGCGGAACAGTTTAATCAAGGGCGGTGGCTAACAACCCCTTGAATCGGAAAGTCCCTTCGGGCCTGATGTTTAATTCAAATTCGTTCGACGGGCATGGAGTTATAGCGAGTCGGCTGGCAGGGAGTAGGGCCGAGGGTTATCGCTTCGGCATGGATTTTCGATAGGAGGGAAAGGTGAACAAAGTCGTGGCACGTTTTGCTGACGGGTTCCTGGTCAAGGGCATGACAGCCGACTTTTCCCCGGCGAAAGACTTTTTTCATCTGGACGTCGAGAGCGCCCCGGCCGGTGCGAAGCCTATGGAAATCCAGACCAGGGACTTGAAGGCGCTCTTCTTCGTGAAGGACTTCAGAGGCGACCCGAAGCACAGCGAGCGGAACGAGTTCGACCCGTCATGCCCTCCGTCCGGGCGCCGAATCAGGGTGGTGTTCAAGGACGGCGAAATCATGCTGGGAACCACGACAGGCTACCAGCCCGGACGCCCGGGGTTCTTCCTCGTACCGGCGGATACCAGTTCGAACATCGAGCGCTGCTATGTCGTGGCAGCGGCCACCCGAGAGATCAGCTTCCTCTGACATGGAAGAAACAAATCCGCGTCTTGGGAGAGCATTTATCAAAAATGAGCGCTGTTGTCCCCATGAAAGTCGCATAAGTCTTGACACCTCCGGCCCTGATTTGATACGATGCTGGCTGTTCTGGGCCTGCAGAAGCCGGGAGACCCGGGACCGCATCAAGCTTTTCAGCAATGATCATTAAAAATTTCCTCTGCCCTGCGGTGAGGTACGGCCCTCGGACAGGGGAACGCATCAGGGGGACCTTCATGAAACCTGCGGATGAGAAAGTCAAGGATTTCAGAAAAAGGCTGAAGATCAGCGTGGTCGGCCTGGGGCAGTGCGGCGGCAATCTGGCCGTGGAGTTCGCCAAACGGGGCTACGAGTCCTTTGCCCTCAACACCTCGTTCTCCGACCTCAAGAGCCTGGAAGACCTTCCCAAGGAGTTCCGGCTCCATGTGGGACTGAACGGGAGGAGCGGAGCGGGCAGGGATCTCAATCTTGGCAAGCAGAGCCTCCTTTCCAACCGGGACCGGATCCTGAGTGTTCTCAGCGAGCCGGCCAAGTCCTCGGACCTCTTCCTTCTGACAGCCGGCATGGGCGGCGGGACCGGGAGCAATCTTCCGATCCTGGCCGAGATCCTGCGACCCCTGGGCATTCCCATCTCTGTCCTGGTGACCCTTCCTGCGGAAAGCGAAAGCAGTATGACCAAGGTGAACGCCATCCAGTCCGTCAATACCCTCCTGAGACAGAACCTGAACAGCGTGATCCTGATCGACAATCAGAAGATCCTGGACATGTTTCCGGGGGTCAGCCTGTCCGAGTACTATATCCGTGCCAACGAGCGGGTCATCAAGACCCTGGATGAATTCAACAGCGCCGACCACGCCTACAAGATCCGCAGCCTGATCAGTTTCGACAGCGAAGACTTCCGCAAGGTCTTCTCCTCTCGAGGGTTATTGATCTACGGTTCCTGCAGTTTCAACCTGAACGGGCCGCTGGACGAGGCGTTTCTTTTCGAACAGCTCAAGGCGATCTGGAAGGGAGGAGACCTTTTCGCTTCAGGCTACGATTATTCCACGGCCGCCGTCATCGCCGTGATCATCTATGCCCCCAAGAGCGTGCTTGAAGCAACCCCTGCCGAGATGTACGAACGGATCAGCCGTTCACTCAAGAACCAGACGCGCGGGGCCGCTGTTTACACCGGTGTCTATGAACTCGAAGAGGGGAGGCCCACGCGGATTTCCACCATGATCGGGAAGATGAATTTTCCGGACCGGGTGGTCAATCTCCTCTCCCAGGCCTCCATCGAGGGCCATGGCCTATCCGAGAAGGTCCGGATGGCGCGCCCCACGCTCGATCTCGGCGAGGTGGAACAGATGGATTTTTTCAACATCCTGACCCAGGGCGATCTCACCGAGGGCATGGATGCCGTACTCAATGCCCTGGAGGATGAGGACCCGGATGTCCGGCTCCGGACGGTCCTTTCATTGGGCAGCCTCAACGATTATGATCGCCTGCACCCCCTCCTCATGAAGGCGCTCAAGGACAATGACAACCGGGTGGTGGTCGAGGCCGCCAGGATCCTCGGCAGGATCGGGGAAACACCCATATAGCTCCAGAATAGACCTTTAAACCTGAAATGCAAGGCGGGCGCATTCCCTGCAGAAGGCCGCCGGGAGCTTCCCGGGGATATCCATGGTTCACATCGGTGTCATCGGAGCGGGCCGGAACGAGGACAAGACCAACCTTATGGCCCTGGAGGTCGGCCGGGAGGTGGCGCGGGCCGGGGCGGTCCTGATCTGCGGCGGACTGGGCGGCGTCATGGAGTCCGCTGCCCGGGGGGCACGGGAGGAGAAGGGGACCACGGTCGGCATCCTTCCGGGGGAGACCAGGGATGAGGCCAACCCCTATATTGATATCCCCATCCCCACGGATCTCGGCCATGCCAGGAATGCCATCGTGGTCAGGGCTTCGGACGCACTGATCGCCGTGGGCGGAGGATACGGGACCCTGTCCGAGATCGCCCTCGCCCTGAAGATGGGAAAGCCGGTAGCGGGGCTGGACACCTGGGAGATCCGGGGAATCCACGCTGCAAGCCATGCAAAAGAAGCCGTGCGCACGGTGCTTGACCTCCTGAAGAAATAACCTGCATGACCGGTCCGCAGATGATTTTAAGATTCTCCTTTGCTTTCTGATCAGCGGAACCGGTTCTTTTTCCACTTCCAAATACTTCCTGTTCATCCCCTTTGAACAACAGCGATGTTTTATGGCTTTAAAAACAAAAGCGCCTGTCTTTTCAGGGACAAGCGCTTTCGAGAAAGGAGGGGTCATGAAAAAAATCATGCCTTGAATTCCATATCGGAACTTTTCCGGATAACTTTAATAAAAAGTAAGGTTTTCCGATTCTGTCCCATGATTTCATTCTTTTCATTCCGTTTAAATTTATGTAGACTATGCCCGGAAGATTTGCAGGGATATGTATCGTTCAAGGGGGAATGGCCATGCCCGTGGAAACGGTCCTGGAGACATGGCGGGCTCGAAGGGATTTTGCAAAGCGGTTCACCGCCGAAAGGGTGTTTCCGTACAGGGAGGGGGAATATGCGCCTTTCCCGTCCTGGGTGCCGGAACGCCTGGTCCGGGTGCTGGACCAGGGCGGGATCAGCAGCCTCTATTCCCATCAGAGAAAGGCCGTGGACCGGATCCATGAGGGGAAACGTGGTGATCGTGACCCCCGCGGCCTCGGGCAAGACCCTCTGTATTGAGGTTGATCCAGACATGACGGCTTCGTAAGCTTTTTACTGTGCCGTATCTTCTTGATGGCATTTGTGAGACTATCAGACATGAGTGATAGCAGAGAAAGAATGAACCGCATCAAATCAGCGGCCCCGCCGTCCAGGCGTGATCTTAGGGAAGACCTCATCTCCGGGCTTCGCACGCAGATCGACCGCATCATGAACAAGCCCGTCCCGGAGAGGAAGGGAGGGGAGGGCCCCTGGCAGGGCTCTGCAATCGAGGCCATCATCCCCGGTCATCTCCATACCGTGGAGTCTTCGGAAATCTTTGTAGCGCGTCAGGGTTACGATGCAGTAAAACAGCATGGAAACATACGTTTGGAAGATATATATCATATATCACTTGATATGTTTGCGGAGCTCGGGGTCCACCCGGATCTCCACGGCGTGCATCCGGATGAGACGGTCTTCGTGGACACCGAAACCACTGGCCTTTCCGGGGGGACCGGGACCTATGCTTTTATGGTCGGGATCGGTTTCTTTGAACAGGGAGAGTTCGTGGTGGAGCAGTTTCTCATGCTGGACCAGGCCGAGGAGAGGGAGATGCTCACCCTGCTCCGGGAGCGGCTCAGCCGGTTCAAGTACCTGGTCAGTTTCAACGGCAAATCCTTTGACCTTCCCCTGCTCGAGGCCCGCTTTATCCTTTCCCGGCTTTCGCCCGACGTCCTGGCCCTGCCGCACCTGGACCTGCTCTATCCGGCGAGGAGGATATGGAAACGGAGCCTCGATAGCTGCAGGCTTTCCAATCTGGAACGGGAGCTCCTCGGCCTGGAACGCGTGGATGATGTCCCCGGAGAGCTGATCCCGGAGATCTATTTCCAGTATCTGCAGACCAGGGATCCCACCCGGCTGGAACGGGTCTTCTACCATAACCGGCTCGACATCCTGACCCTGGTCACCCTGACCATCCTGGTCCACCGGATGATCACGGACCATACTGCGTCGTGCCGCAGGGATGGGATGGAACACTATTCCCTGGGGAGGATCCATCTGGACGGGGGACGGTTCGATGAGGCCGCGGCCTGTTTCGTCTCCGCCCTGGAGGCCTGCGCCTATTCGGAAAGGGAATGGGAGATCCTGAAATACCTCTCCCTGACCTACAAGAGGAGCGGAAGGGATGCCCTTGCTCTCAAGGCCTGGCGGGACATGGTCGCCATCGACCCGCGCCGTGAGACCTTTCCCCTGATCGAACTGGCCAAGCATTATGAACACAACGACAAGGATTACGATCTGGCGGCGGAGTATGCCTCCAAGGCCTTGGGTATTTTTTCGATCAGCCCCGAAGAGACCGGGGAGATCGAACACAGGCTCCGGCGCCTGCAAAAAAAGAGAGAAATGTAATGAGTGAGGAGCCTGCTGCATACGGACGAGGGTATCGAGACGAAGAAGAGAAGATGCAGCAACTGAAGAAGATTGTGGACGAGGCGGCCGGTATCCTGGCGGACGCGCTCCTCTCCGAGCGTGAGACCCGTACGGTCATCGAGGATACACGGAACCGTGTCCTCTCTCTGTTCCCGGACAACGCAGAAGAGTTCGACCTGATCTACCGGCCGAGATTCAATCGGCTGCTCGAAGAGAATGCGGGCGTGCAGTGCGACCGGGCGCTGAGGGAGAATTCAAATCACTGAAAAGGGGAGAGGAAGTTCAAACATCCCTTCTCCCCATAGAGGCTGTGTCTTAATCTTGATCTCTTCCTTATGTTCCTTCTCCCTTTGGGGAGAAGGTTAGGATGAGGGGGTAACACCAAAAGACACTGCAATCTTGATACGACACTACGGCACCCGCCCTCCCGGTATTCAGTTCTTGCATGCCGGATTCGTGTCGATGCAACTCGGGCCCGGCGGCTTGCCCATGTACTTTTTCAGGATCCTGGAATCCGGGATATCCACCAAACCGTTGCAGTCAAAGTCTGCATCCGGGTCCGACGTGCCGAAGACTTTCCTGAAGAGCTTGGAGTCCCTGGTCTCCACCATGCCGTTATTGTCCAGGTCCGGATCACAGATATTGCCGTACCCGTCCCCATTTGCATCACACTGACTGGGGTTGGCAGTAAGCGTGCAGTTGTCGCAGGCGTTGCCGACTCCGTCGCTGTCCTTATCCTGCTGTTTCGGGTTCGATATCAGGGGGCAGTTGTCCTGATTGTCCGGGATGCCGTCGCCGTCGGTGTCGCAGGCCCCATTATAGTTTACGGACACGCCGGCCAGGCTGGCTTCACATGCATTCTGATACGTGATGCCGTCGCAGCCGCAGACCGGATCATCTATCGGATCGCAGGCGCTGGGTTTATATTCACAGATCCCGGCATCGCCGCATTGGCCGTCCGGTTTCGCACAATAAAACTCCGTGCCGCAGTCCGTGCTGCTGCTGCATGGTGTGGGCAGTGAACTGCTGTCCAGCGGATCAGACGCGGCTTTCACTTCATCATAATCGCTGTAGGTATCCCCATCCGTATCCGCGAGCAGGGGATTAGTCCCGCGCACGATCTCTTCACTGTCGGTCAGTCCGTCCCCGTCCGTATCCGGCTTGGTCATATCGGTGCCGTATAACACTTCCTTTTCATCGGAGAGCCCGTCATGGTCACGGTCGTCATTTTTGACCATACCGGAAAGAAAGCTCTCGGTGCCGTCTGCCTTAACTGCGGATATGGCGTAGAGCCGTGTCGGGATAGATGCATTCTCGGCCCAGGGATCCCCGGTATCGAACGAGTTCCCCGACGAGATCCCGATCTGTGCCAGATACGGCTCGTCCGTATATTTCGCATAGAGGTTATAGCCCGTAACAGCCGGGTCCGCGCTCAAACTCCATGTGAGCCTCGTCTTCAGGCCCTCCGAGTCCACGGCATCAGCCTGAAGGCCCGTGGGCGGAGACGGCGGATGGTCAATCGTCATCTTCTCAGTCGAGGCGGAGTCCACCGTGAAGGTGAAGGAGGTCGTTCCGGCATGGCTGAAACCCATGAACTCATTCTGTAGAGTTGTTACGGGATCCATATAGGAGAGGATCAGCCTGTAGTCCTCACTCCTCACACTTTTCAAATCCACGGTATAGACGCCGTCTATGGCATTCTCTATGTAAATTCTCCCTGAATCCGTATCAATAGCGACCGTTGACTCCGGGATCCCATCCTCCATGACGTTTGTGGCCGGGTTGATGCCGCTTTTGCTCCCCGATGGGTCTGTGATATAAGGTGAAATCCTGCCGAAGAAAGACAGGGCAACCGTATTCTGCAATGCTACAGCCTTTGCCCTGTATAATGGTCCTGCCGGAGGCAGGCTCCCTGTAACGAATTGGATGAGTTCATGTTCATCATTATTATAGGTTTGAATTAAAAAATCATGCTCGCCTGTCTTTTGGTGCGTAATAATCGGCACAGAAGCTTCATCGAGCTTCGCACTGAGAGATGTAAGGACCGTGCCGTCTCCGTCTCCTGTAGTATCTTTTTGCGGGTCTCCTAACGGAAAACCGTCCAGATACAGGTCATTAGGCAACCCGACAAAAATCAATTTGATCGTTCCATTGGCATACCCTGCAAATATCTCTGTATTGACACCCTTGAGATCAACATTCGTATTCAGATCTTTCAGCCACTGGTTCTGTGTGATCCCGAACGGATCGACAGCAATCAGGAAATCATATGTCGGAAGGAGCTGTTTCATGGGCGGAACCTCCGTCTGGATGAAATCCATGGCGGTCAGATCATAATTAGGATTGTCGAAATCGCGCACAAGATTGCAGAAGATTATATTGGTACATTTTATTACCAGAGGATACAACGGTTCGTCGCGCATGGATTCATACAACAGATTCAGAGTATTCGAATTGAAATCAATACCATCACCTTTAAGGTCATCCGCCAATTTGGGGTCGCCGCCCTCCCACATGTAATAGGCATTCGCCGCTCCGTGGTTCGGGGTCCCGACCATGGCAAACTTCTCAATATCATAACCATAACTACTCCCCTGTATATAGGCCCTGGTGACAAGCCCGCCCATGCTGTGAGCGATAATGTCAACATGATCCTTCCCCGACTGGGTCTTGGCCTCCTCAATCTTCTTTTTGAGATAATCCTTTGCGATTGTATCCACGTCCCTTCGCCAGTCATAGGGCACTGAAAAGAGGGTACAATCCTTTTTGTATCCCATGAGTTCCAAATCATTTATTAAGCCTCTCCACCCCGGGTGACCGAAAGGATCATGCAATCCCCATGACTCTTGTACCCATGCCGGGGAATCAACATCCATGTAATCTTTGGTCAGTGTAGGACAGGCCATCCCCTTGCCCGTGGAAGAGCCTGGAAATCCGGGTACGAGCAGAATCGGAGTCAGCGTGTTGTTGGGATTGCAGGTCGGCACCAGTAAGTCCTGCGCAACACAGCGGTCGCAAGATAAAGAGACAGTATAGGCTTTACTGGAAGTCCCATTGTATATGGCCCAGATCCAGTATGTGCCGCAGGGGAGATTCGAGAACTGGTAATTCCCGTTGACCGTGCCCTGTTGAAAGAAACCCATGCCGCTGCTGAGGTGGACATCCGCTCCGGTCAATCTGTTCCCGTCGCTGTCCGTGACGATGCCTCCGATGCTCCCCTGATCGGCATTGACGCCGTTGACATCAAAGGGGCTGCCGGCGCCCGATGCCCCGCCTCCCACAGCGCTGATACGGGCGTTATTCCCCGGCGAATCCATGGACACCTGCAGTGAGGCTACGCCGTTTGCAAATGTCGTCTGGCTCTTGCTCAAAGAACCGACATTGCAGGTTAACGTGACCGGCCCGCTGAACGTCGTCACCAACTGCCCGCCCGCGTTCTTTGCCGTGATCTTCACGTTGAATGGGGCGCCCACGGTCTGCGGAGAAGAGATCGGGTCAAAATCAAAATGATCCAATATATCAAATGACCCAGACTGTCCGGAACGTACCGGCCATACGTGGTTGTCGTACGCGATCGTCTTATTGTAGTAGACCACGTTGGCAAAAAGCATACCGACCAACCATGCGCTGTTCGTATTGCTGGCGTTGCTACTCGACGACCAGTAGGTGAATTGCTGCACATTCGAGAAAGGATTGTTTGTGGGCAGGGCAGGATTGTATCGGCTGTAATCCACGAGGCTCCGAAGCTCCTTCCTGTTCGGAACCCTCCAGTCGGTATATCCAAGATCACTGTTGGCGTTCAGACACGCCGCATAATCGAGCGCACCCTGCCAGGTTTTGGTTATGCCCGGAGAACATGCAGACGGCCCAGGCGCATAGGCATCCTTGGTCCACATGAGTCCGGTGAGGTTGTCCGTGACCGTGCTGTTTCCATGATCCGTGAACCTTGGGACAGGCCAGGAAACGCCCCTCTGCAGGGCCCCGTCATCTCCTGCCGCGTAGCTCAGGATCTGGCCCGTCTTCCAGACCTGCGAAGGAGCGGTGGACTGTCCGGAACGTACCGGCCATACAATGCTGTCGTAGACCGTCTTATTGCCGTAGCCCACGTCCACGTAGCCATACCACATATTGACGATCCAAGCGTAGCCCGTATCGTCGGCGTAGCTACTCGACGACCAGTAGTAGCTGGACTGCACATTGGTAAAACCCTGGACATTCAGCCATGTAGCTGAATTCGGCTCGTCCGCGTTGATGAGGCTTTCGAGTTCGTTGACGTTGGGAAGGCGCCAGTCCGAATGGCCTAGGTAGTTGATGTTGTTGAGGCAGGTAACATAATCGAGCGATCCCTGCCAGTTTTTGTATCCGCCGGTGCATGAGCCCACGGTGGGTGTGCCTGCATTCTGAGTCCAGATAAGCCCGGTAAGATTGTCCGTGACCGTGCTGTCTCCGTTGTTCATGAACCGGGGAGCAGGCCAGGGCACACCCGCCCGGATATCCCCGTCCTGGCCCGTGTCCGTACAGGAAATCTCGGTACCCGCTGTATCGTAACACTTGGTCTGCCCGGTCTGCGGCAGGTCCACCGTTCCGGCTTGGGCAAGACTGCTGATAAAAAGAAGACTCATGATCACTGCCGCCAACCATCCGTATTTATTCTTCTTCATTTTTGCACGCCTCCTTGTTAAATGATTGTCATGGTCCGGTCCGACCCAATACTGTTTACTTAAGGATAATCGGTCACGAATTTTGTCATTCCCGCAACGATTCTGAGCGGGAATCTGGTTTAAACTGCCTGAAAAACCATATCCCCGATAGAGACATTCGGGGATGACTTCATCTTAACTGAACGGTATTGCGGCCCGACCGGACAATCCACCCTTCGACAGGCTCAGGGTGACAATTGTCATGGTG
>CAKKPE010000114.1 GCA_919901565.1 bacterium | reverse complement strand
CCTGGCAAACAGCGCTCGGGGCAGCCCCCAGGGTACTGGTGGAGGATAACCTCAAGGCATGGAGCGGAGACCACTGTATCGACCCGGTGCTGGTCCCCGGCATTCTTCTCTCAAACAGGAAGATCACGAAAACTGATCCCTCCCTGATAGATATCGCCCCGACCGTGCTGAACGAGTTCCATATTGCCCCCGCGCCGGGCATGACAGGGAAAGATGTGCTGGAGTAACACCGGACAGAGAAAGGGAAACCATCATGTTTGCAAAAAAGGTCTCTCTCAGCAAAGAACTCTTTGAGCGTGCATCCCGCTTCGCCATGGAAAAGGGATATGCAGACCTTTCCGAATGGGTCACTGACCTCCTCGAAGAGGAGATGAAGCGTGACCAGGGAAAACCCTCTTCAGGCGGAAAAGATGATGATGTCAAGAAAAGGCTGCAGGGATTGGGATATATTTCATAGAGAGCGTGTCTTGGTGTCAGCGGACAGGTTCTCTGGGCCCTTATGTTGTGTTAAAAAATGAAAATGATTAAAATCATCTCGGAATTCTTTGATATTGTCCTCTCCCCGTTTGCGGGCATGTCCCCCTATGCAGGGCTGACCGCGGTTTCCGTGGTTGTGGGCGTGGTCATGGTCTTTCTTTACAGGTGGACCACGGACCAGGAAAAACTAAAGAAGATCCGGGACCAGATCAAGATTCATTTCCTGGAGGTCCGCCTTTTCAAGGAAGACATGGCGGAGATGTTTACCATCCAGAAGGATATTATGAAGGAGAATCTCAATTATCTGAGATATACCTTGAAATCCGCGGTTCTCCTGATCATTCCGATCATCTTCATTGTCATCGATCTGAACGCCAGATACAGTTATTACCCCATCCGTCCCGGCAAGTCTTTTGTTGTTTCGGCAACGGCAGGGGATACAAACAGCCTGGAACGGATTGAACTCACACTCCCGGAAGGGCTGATCATGGATGTGCAGGCTATGCGTATCCCTGAAGAAAGGCGCGTCAGCTGGCAGATTAGCGCCGGCTCATCCGGCATATACAATCTCACTTTCCATCAGGGAGAAAAACAATATATACATCGCGTTGTGATATCCAATAACATTCAGAGGATCCAGCCGGAGATCAATCAGCAGACAGATTGGATATCATACCTGACCTCTATGGACGGATCACTGCCCTCTGACTCTCCGATAGAGGCGATCCGCATCGAATACCCCGAACAGGAAGGTTTCTTTGGCCTTCAGCCGGGATGGCTCTATTTCTTCTTCTTAATCTCCATGATCGCAGGCCTCGCAGTAAAAAAATTCATGAAACTCGCCTGATGGTATCCTGATCCCGCTTCCGCAGTGAATAGATCTGCGTATCTTCAAATGACGGCTCGAGCGGCATCGGGTTCATGCCATGATATCCTGTGTGCAATATAGGGGACGGCCCTTCCCCGGGATTTTGTCTCCGGGAAAGGGCCGTCCAAAAACTCATTTCCTTCGCCTTACGGTCACAAGCAGCCCCGCCAGTCCGGAGACCACCAGAAACAGAGAGGACGGTTCCGGAACCGCTGCAATATTCGGCGCCCCGGGCGTTCCGTAATCTCCTAAGCCGTAGGTTATCCCTATGTCTTTTGCATTCAACCAGTTTGCTCCCTGGCTATTGTCGCCAAGACCGCTAAAACAGAGAGAGGCGCCGGTTCCCGAGGGGAATCCCGTACCGGGCCCGTATGTGACGCTGTTGATTTGAATACCGTTCGGGTCCAGGATGGACACGGTATCTCCCGTCGTGTTTCCGAGACTGAAAGTGAATGTATAGGCAACGGAAACCCCGCCGTTCATGTTCATGTCACTGTTTCTTCCAAACACAAGATAGCCATCTGATCCGATGACCAGAGATTCATTGATCATTTTTGAAGCCCCGGAATCGGCAATGGAATATCCCTGAAGGTCCAGGGCGGCACCGGAATTGAAGATCTCAAACCACTCGCCGTAGGCATCCGATACAGCCGATGGATCGTACATGATTTCATTGACAATGAGGCTTGCACGGGCAGAATGGGCACAGACCAGCAGCAAGCAGAACACAAACATACAAATCCTTGTTTTCATTGAATCGTTCATAGCCATACTCCTCTTTTTTGTTGGATTGGATGGATGACGCCCCATTGCGTCTTTGTATTCCCTTCTCCGGTTATCCTCGGGAACAAGGCAGGCAGATTAATTTTAGAAAGAGGAATTTAAGAAGATTATGCGATGTCATGAGAAGGATCATTCGGGCATACAAAAAACCAACAGCTACTTAAAGAACATGGATCACCTCCTTTCCCAAAGGTCCGGATGCCGGCACCTCTTTTATTTTGTATAGTAACCGTTCGTATTAAAAAGTCGCGAAATATTTTTAGTTTTTTTCCTGATCGATTCCTGCAGGAGGCCTTTCTCAATCTCCGGCCCTGGCCTTGACCACCTCTTGATGAAGGGCGGTGATCTTGAGTTCCGGTTTTTTAACGTTCTTTGCGACCGCCCCCATGTCGCACTTCCCGTCAAAGGTCACCCCGTCTTCGATCACGAGAATAGGCGTCTGGATGTTTCCCTGCACAACCGCCGGAGCCAGAAACTCGGCCCTTTCCTTCACAAAGATGTTTCCTTTTATCTTTCCCCGTGAAATAATCCGCCCGACTCTGATCTCGGCATTGATCTCTGCATCCTCGCCGATGATGAGTGTATCCTTGGCGAGGATCTCCCCCTCGACTTTTCCGTCTATCTTGACCGTTCCATCATAGGTGAGTATACCCTTAAAAGTGGTTTCTTTTCCCAGAATAGTATCTATGTCTCCAGAAATCGGTGGCGATATCTTTGAAGCTTTATATTTTACCCCTTTTTTTAGTTTTCTTCCTGTTATCATCCTAAAATTCATATGGCCTCCCTGGATTTCACGTTTGCACCGAACCCCGGAGCATGGAAATGAGCCGCTCACGTTCCGTTTTGGAATAGTATTCGATCACGATCTTCCCCTTTTCCTTGCGGTCCAGGATTTGCACCTTGGTCCCGAGAGACCGCTTCAGTTCATCCTCAACAGCCGAGAGGTGAATTTCTTTTTTCCTGGCCGATGGGGCCGTTTCCCGAAGACCGGCGTTTATTTTTTGGGCCATCTGCTCCGCCTGCCGGACAGAAAGGCCTTTCCTGATGATCTCGCGGCCCAATGAAATCTGCTGGGGCTTTTTGCCCAACGAAAGAATGGCCTTGGCGTGGCCCATGGTGAGTTTATCCTGTTTGACATACGCCTTGAGTTCCGGAGGGAGGCTGAGAAGCCGCAATATATTGGTAATGGTGGGGCGCTGTTTTCCAACCTGCAGGGAGATCTCTTCCTGAGTCAGATGAAACTCTTTGATCAAGCGCTCATAGGCCTCGGCAGAATCCAGCGGGTTGAGGTCTTCCCGCTGGAGGTTCTCAATCAGGGCGATTTCCAGTGAGTCCTGATCTGAAACATCTTGTAAAATGGCAGGAATTGCCATAATGCCGGCCTGTTTGGCTGCACGCCACCTTCTCTCACCGGCAATCAGCTCAAACCCATGTTTCCCTTCCCGGACTAAAATCGGCTGGATCACGCCCCGCTTCCTGATGGATCTCTCGAGATCTGCCATGGCTTCAGGATCAAAGTTCTTTCTCGGCTGATGGGGATTGGGCAGGATCTGATCGACCGGGATATTCCGAATCCCTCTGTTTTCAACTTCTTTTACGACGGCCGGCTTATCCGGGATGAGGGCCGACAACCCTTTGCCCAAGGCTTTTCTTTGCATGCTGAATCACTTCCTTTGCAAGATCCAGATAGCTCTGCGCCCCTCTGGACCGAATATCGTACAGCAGAACGGGCATCCCGTGGCTCGGGGATTCACCCAACCTCACATTTCTTGGGATCACGGTTTGAAAAACAAGGTCTCCAAAGTGTCTTCTCGCCTCTTCCGCCACCTGAGAGGAGAGGCTGTTTCGGATATCAAACATGGTCAACAGGATGCCAAGGATAAAAAGGTTCGGATTCAGGTGCTGCCGAATCAATTCAATGGTGTTCAAAAGATGTGAAAGCCCTTCCAGGGCATAATATTCACACTGTAGCGGGATCAGCACGGCATCCGCTGCCGTGAGGGCATTGAGTGTCAAGAGCCCCATGGAAGGAGGGCAGTCGATCAGGATATAATCATATTCTTCTTCGGAAACCGAGGACAAAATTCTTTTGAGCAGGAACTCCCGGTCCTCCATCCCCACCAGCTCCACCTCGGCCCCGGCCAGCGAAATCGAAGACGGGACAAGACTCACGTATGGAACCCGGGTGGAGATGATGACCTGTTTCAGGTCTTTGTCCTGGAACAGGTCGTAGACACTCGACTTGATCGATGCCCGATCAATTCCGTATCCGCTGGTGCTGTTTCCCTGCGGGTCCACGTCGACCAGAAGAACGCTTTTTTCGGCAGCACCCAGAGAAGCAGCCAGATTTACGGCCGTGGTGGTCTTGCCTACCCCCCCTTTTTGATTGGCAATGGCTACAATCATCTCTGCTCAATAGGTTTTTATATGATCCGATGTCCGCCGCATTCCGGCACATCGGGCCGCCTGTCGTGGGCGAAATCAAAAAAATGTTGTTTTAAGCACAGTTACAGCGGGGTAATGCCTTCTCTCAGCCAAGGGAAAGGTATCACAGAATGTTTCCGTTTGGAAGAGAAAAGTTTTGCCGAAGAGAGATATGTTCCACGTGGAACATATCGGATGGACCACTTAGTTTTTCTCAAGAACAACCACAAACCGGGAACGATCCAGATGCGGCACGGAAAGAGGGATCGTCTCCCGGATCTTTAACCCCAGCTTCTGGAGTTCTTTTCTGTTTTCCTGTATTTCATTCTCCACCTTTCTCGACTTCTGGAGCAGGATAAGACCGCCGGGTTTCAGGATGGGCACGGTCCAGGAGGAGATCTTGGACATGCTCCCCACCGCCCTGGAGACGATCAGGTCAAAAGAGGCCTCTGTCTCCCGTGCAAAATCCCTGGCCTGGCCGACCTCTATCCGGACATCAGGCAATTCGAGGAGCCGGGCCAGGTAGCGCAGAAAAAAACATCTCCTTTCCGAAGCCTCCAGGAGCGTCATCTCAAGGGTGGGTTCAAAGATCTTCAGGGGAAGCCCCGGGAATCCGGCCCCGCTTCCCACATCCAGCACGGACAGGCCCGGCTGGATCAGGCCGGTTTTAAAGAGCGACAGGGAGTCGAGATAATGAAAGATTTCGATCTGTTTTTGGTCCCGATGCCCCGTGAGATTGATCCGGCCGGACCACTCCAGCAGCACCTGGGTGTAAAGATCCAGGGCTGAAAGTTCTTTTTTACCTATTCTCAAACCAAGGTTTTCTATTCCGCTGATAAGGAGACGTTTCTGACTAGCCAATTCTGCACCTCTTGTTTTTCAAATAGATTAATAAAATAGAGATCGCGGCCGGGGTGATCCCAGAGATCCTTGCTGCCTGGCCGATCGAAAGCGGCCGGACCCGGTTCAGCTTTTCCTGCACTTCCCGGGACAGGCTTTGGATCTGCCCATACTCGATCTCCTCGGGGATCCGGATCCCCTCCATCTCGTCATACCTCATGACCTGGTCCTTCTCTCTCTGGATAAACCCCTCATATTTCGCTTCGGTTTCACAGATCGAGCAAACCTCTTTGGGCAAAGGACCCCTCCCGGTATCCAAAACCGAAAGGTTCTCATAATTCAGTTCCGGCCTTTTGGCCAGCTGAAAGATCGACGTCCTGCCTTGAATAGGGGCGCTGCCCAGGCGGCCCAGGACTTCATTGACATCAGGAGATGGAACGATGGTTTTCTTCTGCATTCTCGCCATCTCTTTGTGAATCAAGTCTTTTTTCATTAAAAACCGTTCATGTTCATCCGTTGAAACCAGCCCCAGCCCATAGCCTTTCTCACACAGCCGGAGGTCCGCGTTGTCATGACGGAGAAGCAGGCGGTGCTCAGCCCGGGATGTAAACATTCTATAGGGTTCCTCTGTGCCGCGGGTTACCAGGTCATCGATCAGGACGCCGATATAGGCCTCCGAACGTTTCAGGACCACCGGCTCTTTCCCGCGGAGATGCTGGACCGCATTGATCCCGGCCAAAAGCCCCTGCGCAGCGGCCTCCTCATATCCGGATGTCCCGTTGATCTGCCCGGCATGAAAAAGGCCGCGAATCTTTTTGGTCTCCAGGGTGGGAAGGAGCTGCGTCGGGAGAACAAAGTCATACTCCACGGCATACCCGGGTTTCATGATCAGGGCGTTTTCAAGACCTGAAATGGTGCGGACAAACCCGGTCTGCACATCCAGGGGAAGGCTTGTGGATATCCCGTTTGCATAGATCTCCATCGTATCCAGTCCCTCGGGCTCCAAAAAAATCTGATGTCTCCCTTTTCCGGGGAACCGGACCACTTTGTCCTCTATTGAGGGGCAGTAGCGGGGCCCGATGCCCTTTATCTTGCCGCTGTAAAGCGGTGACCGGTCCAGGCCTTTTCGGATAATTTCATGGGTTTTTTCGTTGGTATACGTGATGTAGCAGGGGACCTGCGGCCTTGTAATCGCCCGGGTGGAAAAGGAAAAAGGCGGGGGCACAGGGTCACCTTCCAGGGGAACAAGGGTGTCAAAGTCGATGGTTTCCGCGTGAAGCCTCGGCGGGGTCCCTGTTTTTAATCTCCGGATTTCAAATCCAAGGCTCAACAGGTCATCTGCCAGCTCCACCGCCGGCGGCTCTCCTGCCCGTCCCCCGGGGAAGCTCGTCATACCCACGTGTATGAGGCCTTTTAAAAACGTCCCCGTGGTCAGGATCACGGCCCCGGACAGGTACAGGCTCCCCGCCAGGGTCTCCACGCCGGCCACCTCGTGGTTCTCGATCAAAAGCCTTTTGACGTCGCCCTGGTGAATGGCCAGATTTGCCTGCATCTCCAAAGCCGATCTCATGCGTTCACGATATTTTTTCTTGTCTGCCTGTGCCCTCGGGGCCTGAACGGCCGGTCCTTTTCGTGTGTTCAGCATCCGAAACTGAATGCCGGTATCATCGATGGCCCGTGCCATCTCCCCTCCCAGGGCGTCAATCTCCCTGACCATATGCCCTTTTGCAAGCCCGCCTATGGCCGGATTGCAGGACATCTGTGCAATATGATCCGGATTCTGGGTCACGAGCAGCGTCGCACACCCCATCCGGGCGGATGCCAGCGCGGCCTCGCATCCGGCATGCCCGCCGCCGACCACGATAACCTCAAATTGTTCATTCCCGTTTATGGCCATGGGTCCAGCTCCATGTTCCACGTGGAACATGTCAAACTCCCTGATTATTCAAACACTTACTACTTGCCCACACAAAAACCGCTGAAGATCTCATTTAAAATATCATCGGTAGTGGTCTCACCCGTGATCTGCCCAAGGGCCGCAAGCGCACCCCGGAGGTCCACACTTAAAAATTCCTCGGACAATCCCTGGCCGGCCCCCTGGAGCACCCGCTGCAATGCCTCTTCAGCTGAATTCAGGGCGCTTACGTGCCGGACATTGGTGACCACCGGAGATTCATCATGCCCCCTTTTCCCCTGAAAAAACAGCTCGGCTATCCCTGTTTTTAGTTCGTTTACTCCCAAATCATAAAGAATAGAGGTGTTTAATATTATTTTAGGCCTTATGATGTCTATAATTGATAAATTATTACATTTTTGTTCTTTTTTGTCAACAAGGTCCATCTTATTTAAAATCAGAACGGTATCTTTGTCCGTCAGCATGCGGGCAATCCGGACATCTTCATCGTCCGGTTCTTTGGAGCCGTCCATAACCATCAGGACCAGATCCGCCTTTTGGATGCTCTCCCGGCTTCTCTTTATCCCCTCCTGCTCAATGAGATTACCGGATTCACGGATTCCCGCCGTATCCTGTATCCGCAGAAGGATTCCATGTATGTTGAGCATGGCCTCGATCACATCCCTGGTTGTCCCGGGAAATGGCGTGACAATGGCCCGATCTTCCATGAGCAGGCGGTTTAAAAGACTCGATTTGCCGACATTGGCTTTTCCAACGATCGCCGTTGCAATCCCTTCGATCAGAATTTTCCCCTGTTTGGCTGATTCAATTAACCGGCCGACCTCTTCGATCAGGTCCATGAGTTTCTTTATCAGCACATCCGGCTTAATCAAATCGAGGTCCTCTTCAGGAAAATCAATGGCCGCCTCGACCTCGGAGAGGATATGGATCAGATCGGATTTGATCTTACCGATCTTCTCTGAAAACTCGCCGCTGAGCTGCTGTACGGCTGATCGCAGAGCGGCCTCGGTCTTTGCAGAAACCAGTGTCATCACGGCCTCTGCCTGGGCAAGATCGATCCTTCCGTTTAGAAAGGCCCTCAGGGTGAACTCCCCGGGATCCGCCAACCTGGCGCCAAGGGCTACAAGGGTCATCAGGATCTTTTTTAAGACCACCGGACCGGCGTGGCAGTTAATCTCCACCACATCTTCTCTGGTATATGTTTTGGGTGCGCGCATGACTGTAAGCAAGACTTCATCGATGATTTGCCCGTCTTCCGGATCCCTCGCCTTTCCATACCTGATTTTATACCCCCGATCAGGCCCATTACCATTGTCCGAAACAGGAACAAAAATTTTATTAGCGATGTCCATCGCCTTTGTTCCGCTCATCCGGACAATTCCAACCCCTCCCGTCCCCATCGGGGTGGAGATTGCACAAATGGTATCCTTGCTGTTTATCCTTGACAAGCCTCAGACCCCCTGGGAAAGAAAAAGGCGAGGAGCCAGCCCCGCCTTTATGTTTCCTGCCCCGGAATGAATCGTATTACGTACTCTACTTACTTGGGAATGACCACAACCTTTCGAAATAGCCCTTCGCCTTTACTTATGGTCTTTACGTGCTCATCGTCCTGTAATGTTACATGGATGATCCTCCGGTCCTGGGCATCCATGGGTGCAATGGCAATCGGCTTTTGGGTCTGCTTAACCTTGTCCCTGGTTTCCAAGGCTATGGACTGAAGCCTTTTTACCCTTCTAACCTTGTAGTCCTCCACGTCCACGACCATGTTGGCCTTCTTCTTGGCCGCCTTACTATACATCAGATTCATCAGATATTGGATAGCGTCCAGGGTCTGCCCCTTTTTCCCGATCAAAAGGTTCGAATCCTCTCCAATCACATTTAAAACAGCCTGCCCGTCGCGAATATGGGATTCAACGTTTCCGTTCATGTGCATCTTCTGAATCATGTTCGACAAGAGCTCCCCGGCCCGTTCAAGATCAGGGGCATGTTCCTCTGCCTGCGTTTTATGGGCGGGCCCGGCATTTTCCGCTGTTGTGGTCAGCAGGCCATCTTCCCTCTCATGCCCCTGTTTTTCCGAAACGCCCTTCTTCAGTGTGGCCCGGACCCTCGCACTCCTGGAACCAAACCCCAAAACACCGGCCTTTCCGTCATCAAGCACCTCGATATCCACATCCTCGGGTTTTGCACCCAGTTCTTTCAAGGCGTTTTCTCTGGCCTCATCCAGGGTCTTGCCTTCCTTTTCAATAAACCTTTGCATGTTCTAAACCTCCAGTCTTCGTTTATTCGTAAGATACTGTTGAACAATGGTCAATACATTATTGACCAGCCAGTACAAGACCAGCCCGGAAGGAAAATTTAAAAACATGAATGTAAAAATCAACGGCATGAATTGAAAAATCTGCGCCTGCTTGGGGTCCATGGTGGTGGGCATCATTTTTTGTTGCATATACATGCTTACTCCCATCAGAAGAGGAAGGGGGCCTACGGCAAACCCAAAAACATGTCCAAACAGCGTGTCCGCTGCAGAGAGATCTTTTATGTAGAGAAAGGGTGAGCCCCTCAGCTCAATGGCATTCAGCAGAACATTATACAGAGCGAAGAAAACGGGTATCTGAATCAAAAGGGGAAGACACCCTGCGGCCGGGTTAACCTTGTATTTTTTATAGAGTACCATGGTCTCCGAGGTTATTTTCTGTTTGTCGTCCTTATATCTTTCACGAAGAGCATTGATCTCCGGTTGAATTTTTTGCATCTGCTGCATGGACCTTTGTTGTGTGTGAGTCAATGGCCAGAAGATGATCTTGATAAGCGTTGTTAAAAGAATAATGGCAAGCCCGTAGTTCCTGACAAACCTGTACATGGATTTAAGAATGTAAAACATCGGTTTGGCCAAAAATTCGAAGAAACCGAAATTGATGATTTTTTCCAGATCGTTTCCAAAAGATTTCAGAAGCTCATAATCCTTCGGCCCCGCGTAAAAAACATAAGAAGCATTCTCTTCTTTTCCCAAAAAGCCCAGAACCAGACTGTGTGCCTCCTCTTTTTCAAAATGGTCCAATACCGCAACCGCATCCTTGTTCTCCGGGAGCAGGGCGGTCATGAAATATTTTGCTTCAAGGGCAGCCCAGGGTATATTCCCGGCAAAGGTTTTTCTCTCCTTGATTTCCTTGGACGAAACCCGTTTTATTTCGCCCTGAAAATCGATAACGGGGCCGGCATGTTCAGTTTGGCGGTTCTCTTTTTCATTGGGCTTGGTCAGATAGGATCCGACCAACACCTGATATGCCTTCAGGAAGTTCTGATCTATTTTAACTTTCACCTCATAGCTGTCACGAGAGAATTCAAAAACCTTTTCTATCTTCTTCCCTCCGGGATTCAAATAGCTCATGACAAGCAATTTCTTTTTGTCACCAACCATAATCTTTTTTTCAGAAGGAATAAAATTTAAAGCCGCCCCTTCTTCCGAAATGATCTGCAGAGGATAAAACACCGTGCCCTCAGGTATCAGCTGAATGGGCATGCCTTTATCATCTTTATATTTCTTAAGGGCAATTTTTTTAATCATGGCGTCCCGTGTTGAAATTTGGTATTCCGCCAGATCTGTTTCAACCAGGACATATTCTTCTTCCACCGGCCATGCAACATTCTCCTGCAGAGAGAAGCCTTGTTTTTCACTTTTTTCAGCGGTCTTTTGTTTTAATGGTTCTTTCTCCGCTTCCTGCCTCTTTTGCGCTTCTTCTGTTGTCTGGGGAATACTACTTTGATTTTGCGTTTTTGAGAGGAACAGATACTGATAGGCGAATAGCACAATGAGAGACAGAACAAAGGCCAACATTGCCCTTTTTTCCATGTATTTTCTCCTTTGACGTATCACGTTCTTTAAAAAAAATACAGGTAGGCATTACTTCAGAGGATTGTACCCTCCGGCATGGAAAGGATGGCATTTCAAAATTCTCTGAAAACCGAGCATCCATCCTCTCACAACACCATATTTTAAGATCGCTTCAAGGGTATATTCTGAACATGAAGGGAAAAAACGGCATGCTCCAAAAAAAAATGGGGATATCCAGCGCTGGTAAAGGCGTATTAGTTTTACGTTAATGATTCTTAACAACGTCTTTCTTCTTTCCGACCTTTTTAAGGAGGTTTAACAGTTCTTTTTCAATCTCCTGCAACGGCGATAATATAATCTTATTCCTTGCCACTATTGCAGTATCAAAACCAACATCAAAATTTTTGATTTGTCTTCTTATGGCTTCTCTTATAATTCTTTTAACCCTATTACGAACAACAGCCTTTCCAATTTTATTCGTCACCGCAATTCCAAAACGTGCCGGATTTCCTTCATGTTGACAAGAATATATGATCATCCTTTTCCCGACCTCTTTGATTCCCTCCCTGTATATTTTTTGATATTCCCATGTTTTTCGAATCCAAATTTCTTTCATCGGACCAAACAAACCTGTCTGCTCTTTAATTTATACGGTTAATTTTTTTTTCCCTTTGGCACGGCGCCTTTTTATAACCTTTCTACCCCCTTCACTCTTCATTCGCACGAGAAATCCATGCGTCTTTTTCTTTTTTCGATTATTCGGTTTCAATGTCACTGACATAATAAACTCCTCGTAATATCTGTTGGAACATGAAAGTATATTCATAAGAAATTTTATTGTCAAGAATAAAAGGGAGACCATTTTTTAGAAGACGATAGATTTCCAAGGTTGGGGCCTTCAATGATTTACACGGGTTCTATTATTACTTAATATATATAATAATAAATTATATAGTAACAGTAAGAGCTGGGAATATAGTGGAGAGGTCCTATATTCCGCTTGTCTTCTATGGTTTAACAGGAAAGTTCTTTGTGAAATACAGCGTGTTTTTATTTTGGTTTTATGGATTGATGGAGAAAGGAAGGCCATAAACAAAAAAAATTCACAAAAGAAATACAGCTTCCTCACAACCCAGTGAAATTGAAAAAAATTATAAGAATAATATTAACTAAAAAAAGGCTTGCTATCAAAAAATCGTTTTGCTATCTTATTTAACCTGTCTCTCAAAAAAAACGGCAAACGAATTAAAAAATTAGAGATACCACATGCTTCAAACTGTAAAAAAACATTCTTCAGACCCGTAATCGCACAATACTGTTTAGCATCAAGACCTTTTTATGCGTAACCAAATGAATAATAAAGTAAAATTACGTTATTCACATTTGTGGAAAACCCTGTTGATAATTGTAGTTTTATAATAGATTACGACTAATTTTCTTATATTCTTTTAATTTTATGAATACTTGGGAAGAAATTACTCAAATAATCAGTAAGCAGATTCCTAAACAGAGTTTTGAAACCTGGTTCAAGCCGACCAAACTCTTTCAGGAAAACGATCATGAGATTATGGTCTCTGTTCCGAGCAAGTTTTCTAAGGAATGGATAGAAAACCATTATCTGACCGTCATTAAAGATATTCTTGAAACCATGGATTCGAAAAAAACATTATCTTTCTCCGTGAGCAAGGACTTAATGATTTTAAACGAAAAAGATCATAACGAAAAAGAAAAAAACAAACCCATAGATGCCTTTCCGGAAAAACAGGATTCCACCTCAACGAAAGAACGGTCCTTTCTTAATCCGCGGTTCACCTTTGATAACTTCGTGGTCGGTCCAAGCAATCAATTTGCTCATGCCGCCTCAAGGGCTGTTGCAGAGGTTCTCTACAAAGCCTACAATCCGCTTTTTATATACGGAGGCGTAGGTCTCGGGAAAACACACCTCATGCATGCGATCGGTCACCACATCCTTTCTAAAAACGCCAACATCAGAGTAACGTTTGTCAGTACGGAACATTTCATGAACGAAATGATCAGCTGTATCCGTTATGACCGTATGTCGCAATTCAGAAATAAATACAGAAACATGGATGTTTTGATGGTAGATGATATTCAGTTCCTCTCTGATAAGGAGAGAACGCAGGAAGAGTTCTTTCACACATTTAATGCCCTCTATGACACAAGAAAACAGCTGGTTTTTTCCAGCGACCGTTACCCCAAGGAGATTCAAAACCTGGAGGAGAGGCTCCGTTCCCGTTTTGAGTGGGGACTTCTTGCAGATATCCATCCACCGGACCTTGAAACCAAGGTTGCCATACTTTGCAAGAAAGCGGAAATCGAGCATATCAACCTTCCTAATGAAGTCAGCCTCTTTTTGGCAAAAAAGATACGGTCCAACGTCAGGGAGCTGGAAGGATCCCTGATTAAACTCGGGGCTTTCGCCTCCCTGTCAGGTCAAGAGATTACCATAGACCTGGCAAAGACGGTCTTGAAGGATTTTTTCAATGAAAAGGGCGATCTCGTCACTATCGAGAAAATCCAGAAAAAGGTCTCGGAACATTTCAATGTCCGGATCGGTGATCTCAAATCCAAAAAGAGAACACAAACCATTGTCGTACCCAGACAGGTAGCCATGTACCTCTGCCGTAAGCTCACGGACAAATCTCTGCCAGAAACCGGGAAATCCTTCGGCGGCAAAGATCATACAACGGTGATTCATGCATGCCGGAACATAGAGGGCAAAATAAAAAAAGATACGGATTTCTCGAACATGGTGCAAAAACTTACGGAAGAAATTCAATCTCATTAATTGAGAGGTGCTTTGGATGAAAATCAAGATTAACAAAAGCGACCTTATTTCAGGACTGCATAAAATACAGAGTATCGTGCAGACCCGCAACACCATGCCGATTCTTTCGAACGTCAGGATAGAAACGCAAAAAAAGGGGATACAACTCTTTGCGACGGACCTGGAAATCGGTCTCCAGGATTTTGTTCCCGCAGAAATTGCGGATCCAGGCATGATTACGGTTTCGGCCCGCAAATTTTATGAAATCGCCAAGGAACTCAAAGAAGAAGAGATCCGGATTGAAACCGATGATCATCTGCAGATGGTTATAAAGTCCGGCAAATCAAGTTTTAAACTTCGCGGCCTGTCCGCCCAGGAATACCCTTCTTTTCCAGAAATCAAGAAGACCTTAAAACTTTCTCTTAACGCCGCAATACTTCAAGAGATGATCAAAAAAACCTCTTACGCTGTTTCCTCAGACCTGAGCCGCATTTCCCTGAACGGGGTCTTGTTTCACATTCCGGGAAGCAAAAAGAAGTCTATAGAAATGGTGGCAACAGACGGTCATCGCCTCTCTATGGTCTCCAGAGAACTCCTTTCTGCGGGAATCGCTGAGGTTCCGCTGAAGGTGATCATTCCTAAAAAAGCGATTCTTGAATTAAAGCGGTTTTTGGATGAAGGGGACCACAAGGATGTTGAGATCACTGTTTCAGAAAATCATATTGTTTTCCAGGAAGGGAACTATACTCTCCTCTCCCGTTTGATCGATGCTAAATTTCCGAATTATGAAGATGTTGTTCCAAAAGAGAATCATATCCGCCTGATGATACAACGAGATCTGTTTCAGGGGGCCATTCGCCGGGTCTCTATTCTTTCGGATGAGAAGACCAATTCTATAAAGCTCTCACTTCGAAAGGGAGAAATTCAGATTTCCTCCAGCAACCCGGAAGTGGGAGAGGCCAAGGAAAGCCTTTCCTCAGACTATCAGGATGAAGAATTAGAGGCCGGCTTCAATGTCCGATATATACAGGATGTTCTCTCTGCCTTGCAGGGCGATGAGGTTACCATGCTTTTCCGTGATTCACTCAGCCCTACTCGATTAGAAGATCCTTTGGACCCGGGGTTTTTGGGCGTTATTATGCCCATGCGCATTTAATGAAAAGATCCTTCACGCTTGAGTCTGTTCAAACAGCGAACCACCCCCAGAAATGAATATTCAGAGACTCACCCTCCACGATTTCAGAAATCTGCACAACTGCGATCTTGAACCATCAGAAGGGGTCAATATCCTGTACGGCGAGAATGGGCAGGGGAAAACCAATCTTCTGGAATCGATCTACATGCTTTCCAATCTCTCTTCGTTCCGATCGACCCACATCAGGGACCTGATCCTGCACGGGTCCGAACATGGCCGGATCCTGGGGCGGGTCCGGTCCCTGGGTGTTCAAAAGGAACTTTCGGTCTTCATGCGGGAAGGGGGAAAGATCGTCAAGGTCAACGGGAATGCCGTGGGGAGAGGGGTCGATTATTTTGGGGAGCTTGCCGTGGTCCTCTTTTTTCCGGACAGCCTTAAACTGGTCCAGGGAGCGCCGGAATTCAGGCGCCGTTTTATGGACACGGCCATCTCAAGAATCGATCGGAAATATCTGCTCTTCCTCAAAGAATACAAGAGGATTTTGCATCAGCGCAACCGGTTGCTGCGCCTGATCCATGATCATATGGCGCCCAGGGAGACCTTAAATGCGTGGAATGAGCAGCTCGTCCAGGCCGGAAGCCGAATACTGGAAAAACGGTTTTATTATCTCGGTGATCTTGTTCCGATTTGCAGGGAGGTCTTCAAAGAGTTCTTTCAAAAAAAAGCCGAGATTCAAATCCTGTATCATTCTTCATTGTTCCGAAAGCCCCGGTCCGATGGCCCGGCCATGGACCTTTCTGCATGGATAGAGTCGTTTCGACAGGTCATGGATCAGAAAGAGAACGAAGAGATCCGCCAGAGGGCCGGTCTCATCGGCCCACACCTGGACGATCTGGACTTTTTCGTGGATGGCCGGCCGTTAAAGCCCGCTTCCTCCCGGGGTGAAATGCGCATGTTTGCCCTTTCCCTGACCTTCGCCGAGGCCAGGCTCTACCGGAATAAAAAAGGACTCTTTCCTGTTGTCCTGCTCGATGATGTGACTTCGGAACTGGACCGAAACCGGCAGGAGGTTCTGTGTCGGCAGATCGGGGGTCTCGGGCAGGTTTTTTTGACGACAACCGATGATGGTTTTGTCGGGAAAATGAGGTCCTGCACAAGGGTTTTTCAGGTACAAAAAGGAGAGATAACTCTTGTAACATAGAGAGAAAAAATGTAGAATGCCTTGTTATAAAAAGACAGGGTTGAGATTCTTTCAAGAGGACGGAGCGCCTAAATTATGGAATATGATGCACAGAGCATTAAAGTGCTGGAAGGCCTGGAAGCGGTACGGAAAAGGCCGGGCATGTACATTGGGGATACCAATACGTACGGTCTTCACCATATTGCCTATGAAGTCATTGACAACAGCGTGGACGAGGCCATGGGAGGATTCTGTACCACAATTGATGTGGTTGTCCATATGGACAACAGCCTGACCGTGACGGACGACGGACGGGGAATACCAGTCGGACTCCACCCTACGGAAAAGATATCGGCCGCAGAAGTCGTAATGACCAAACTTCATGCAGGGGGAAAATTTGACAATGATTCCTATAAGGTTTCCGGCGGTCTTCACGGTGTGGGGGTATCCGTGACCAATGCCCTCTCCGAATGGCTTGAACTCGAGATCAAACGGGAGGGATCCGTTTATCATCAGCGGTATGAAAACGGCGTGCCGGTGGCGCCCCTGGAGAAGTTGGGTAAAACCCAAAAGACCGGAACCAGGATCACCTTCCGCCCCAATCAGGAAATCTTCGAGGTGACCGAGTTCAGTTTTGACCTTCTCTCAAAAAGGCTCAGGGAACTCTCCTTTCTCAACAAGGGTCTGAAAATTTCTCTGGTTGACGAACGCAGCGAGGAAGAAAAGATCTTTCTCTACAAGGGGGGAATCGTTTCTTTTGTAGAGCACCTGAACAAGAATAAAACCGCTCTTCATAACAAACCAATCTATTTCGAACAACAACGGGAAGGCGTCAGCGTAGAGATTGCCATGCAGTACAACGACGGATATACTGAGAGTATCTTCGCCTTTGCAAACAATATCAATACCGTGGACGGGGGCACGCACCTGATCGGGTTCAAGTCGGCCTTAACGCGCACATTGAATACCTATGCGGCCCAGAACAACCTCCTGAAAAAAATGGATAAACCTTTGAGCGGGGATGATGTGCGGGAGGGCCTGACCGCCGTTATCAGCGTGAAGGTTTCGGATCCTCAGTTTGAAGGGCAGACCAAGACCAAACTGGGAAACAGCAATGTCAAGGGAATCGTGGAGTCCGTGGTGAACGAAGCCCTGAATATCTTTCTTGAAGAGAACCCGCCCATAGCAAAAAAGATCGTCTTGAAGTCGCTTAATGCGCTTATGGCCCGGGAGGCGGCCCGCAAGGCTCGCGATTTGACACGTCGAAAAGGCGTCCTGGAAGGAAATTCACTTCCTGGAAAGCTCGCGGACTGTTCGGAAAAGGATCCTGCGTTCAGCGAAATTTTTATCGTGGAAGGGGATTCTGCAGGCGGTTCAGCTAAGATGGGGCGAGACCGAAAAACCCAGGCCATCCTGCCGCTCAAGGGGAAAATCCTGAATGTGGAGAAGGCCCGCTACGACAAGATGCTCTCCTCTCAGGAGATCAGGGTTCTCATTACAGCCCTCGGCACCAGTATCGGCAAGGAAGATTTTGATATTTCCAGGATCCGATACCACAAGGTCATCATCATGACGGATGCGGATGTGGACGGCGCCCATATCTCCACGCTTCTTTTGACCTTCTTTTACCGGCAGATGCTCCCGGTCATCGAGAGAGGGTATCTCTATCTTGCCCAGCCGCCCTTATACAAGGTGAAGCGGGGGAAAGAGGAGAAGTATATTCCCGACGAGGCGTCCATGGAGGATTATCTCCTGAACTCCGGGATCACCGGGCTGAAGGTCATAAAAGAGAACGGAGGGGGGGCCTTTACGAGCCAGAAGGGAATTCAGGTTCTCAAAAATCTGGTCCGGTACGAGAAAATTCTGGAGCGCTTTGAGAAGAAGAAAATAGTTGCAAATGTTCTGCGGGCCATTGTTCTGGAAGGCGGGCTCCAGGAAGAAACCCTGAAGACCAAAGAGGGACTGAAAGAGGGGATGAGTCGGGCCATAAAATATCTGCAGCTCTTCTTCCCGGAAATCTCCAGGTCTTCGGTACAGATTGAAGTGGACGAAGAGTACGAATGTTTCAAGGCGATCTTTGTAATCAAAAAAAACGGGGGAACTCAGAATGTAGAGATCGGCAAGGAGCTCCTCGAGTCACCCGAATACAAGGAACTACTCCAGCTGAACCCTCGGGCCCAGGGGCTTGGCATGCCCCCGTATCATGTGGAAGAAGACGGCGAGCGCATGAAGTTTAATACGTCCAGGGATCTGGTGAATTTCATTCTGGACCGGGGGAAAAAGGGGCTCAGCATCCAACGGTATAAAGGGCTTGGTGAAATGAATCCGGAACAACTCTGGGAAACGACCATGAATGTGGAGAAGAGGCGGCTTTTGCAGATCAAAATTGAGGATGCCGTGGCGGCGGACGAGATCTTTACGATCCTTA
Organism: bacterium; assembly: GCA_919901565.1. Taxonomy (GTDB): domain Bacteria; phylum CG2-30-53-67; class CG2-30-53-67; order CG2-30-53-67; family CG2-30-53-67; genus CG2-30-53-67. The sequence continues at coordinate 20,334 of CAKKPE010000114.1, read as the reverse complement.
TGGGGGACCAGGTAGAGCCCCGCAGGGCCTTTATCGAAGAGAATTCCCTGAAGGTAAAGAACCTGGATATTTAAATCACTTAACCCCCGGTTTTGTCGGTGGTTAAGTGATTTAAACAGAGGAAGATTATGGAACAGCAAGGCACCATCCTGCCAATGAATATCGAAGAGACCATGAAGCGGTCCTATCTGGACTATTCCATGAGCGTCATCGTGGGGAGGGCCCTGCCGGACATCCGGGACGGCCTCAAACCCGTTCATCGGCGAATCCTGTACGCCATGTTTCGGGAAGGCCTCCTTTCCAATAAAAAACACTCCAAGTCTGCCGGGGTGGTCGGAGAGGTCCTGAAGAAATTTCATCCCCATGGAGACTCCGCCGTCTATGACAGCATGGTGCGCATGGCCCAGGCATGGAATCTTCGCTATCCGCTCATTGACGGCCAGGGGAATTTCGGTTCGGTTGATGGGGATTCTGCAGCGGCCTATCGGTACACCGAGGCCAGGCTGACCCGGATCGCAGAGGAGATGCTCGCCGATATTGACAAGGAAACCATCGACTACATGCCTACGTTTGATGGTTCCCATCAGGAGCCGACGGTCCTTCCCGCTCGAATACCCAATCTCCTGATCAATGGATCCTCGGGAATCGCAGTGGGAATGGCCACGAATATTCCGCCCCACAATCTTAACGAAATTGTGGATGCCCTGAACCTCCTGATCGACAACCCCGGCGCCGGGATCAATGATCTCCTGACGGTTGTACACGGGCCGGATTTTCCTACCGGAGGATTTATCCTGGGACAGGAAGGTATTCGGGATGCCTATACAACCGGCCGGGGAAAGCTGACCCTTCAGGCCAGGACCATGGTCGAGAGGTCTCAGCGAAAAGGGGCCAAGGATGCCATTGTGATTACGGAGATACCGTACGGATTGAACAAATCCAGGCTCATCGAGGATATTGCGCAGCTGGTCCAGGACAAAAAGGTCGAAGGGATTACGGATATCCGGGACGAATCAGACCGCGACGGCATGAGGATCGTTCTGGAACTTCGCAAATATGAAGTCGCCGAAGTCCTGTTGAATCAGCTTTTCAAACATACGAATCTGCGGACCACGTTCGGTGTGATCATGCTCTCCCTGGTCAACAACCAACCCAGGGTTTTGCCCCTCCTTGATATGCTTCGGCTCTTTCTGGACCACCGGAAGGAGGTTGTGATTCGGAGGAGTCTCTTCGACCTTAAAAAAGCCGAGGACCGGGCACACGTTCTGGAGGGATTTAAGGTTGTTATGGACAATCTGGATGCGGTGATTCATTTGATCAGGAATTCCTCGGATCCCGATACCGCCAGACTTGCCCTGATCAAGACCTATACCCTTACTGAAGTGCAAGCCAGGGCCATCCTGGACATGAGGCTGCAGCGCCTTACCGGCATGGAAAGGAACAAGATCCTTTCCGAGTTGAATGAAACCTATGAGTTGATCAAAAAGCTTCAGTATATTCTGGCCCATGATGAAGAGATTCTGAAAATCATCAAAGAGGAGTTAAAAGAGATCCGGGAAAAATACGCAGATCAGAGAAGAACAGAAATCGTCGCCCAAAAGGCGGATATCAAACTGGAAGATCTGATCACCGAAGAGGATATGGTCATCACCATTTCCCATTCCGGATACATCAAAAGAAACGCCGTGAGCCTTTACCGAGCCCAGCGCCGGGGCGGTCGGGGCGTCACCGGCATGGATACCAAAGAGGAGGATTTTGTCGAGCGGGTTTTCGTGGCCAGGACGCACGACTATCTGCTTTTCTTTACGGACGGCGGGAAGGTCTACTGGCTCAAGGTTCATGAGATCCCGCAGGCAGGGCGGGCCGCCCGGGGCAAGGCCATGGTCAACCTCCTGCAAATGGGGCCGGATGAGAAGATCACGAATACGCTCCCGGTCAAGGATTTTGAAGAGGATAAGTTTATCATCATGACCACGAAGAAAGGGATCGTCAAGAAGACCGCTCTTTCTGCCTATAGCCGCCCGCGCGCGAACGGAATTACGGCCCTGACACTGGACTCCGGTGATGAGTTGATCCGTACCGCCATCACCAACAATGAACAGGATATTCTTTTAGGATCGAGGGACGGATTGGCCATCCGGTTCCATGAGTCCCAGATCAGACCCATGGGGAGAGTCTCCCGGGGCGTGAAGGGGATCTCTCTTGGCAAGGGCGATGAAGTTGTCGGCATGGAAGTGGTGAACCCGGCAGCCACCCTCCTTACGGTAGCCGAAAATGGATACGGAAAGCGGACCAGCGTTTCCGAATATCCCGTGCAAAGCCGGGGGGGCAAGGGGGTTATCACCATCAAGACCACAGAGAGAAACGGCAAGGTCGTCGGCATCCGGCAGGTGACGGACGAAGACGATCTGATGATGATCACCAGGAACGGGCTGGTCATTCGAATGAGGGTCAGCGGGGTTTCTGTGATTGGCCGGAATACGCAGGGAGTCAAGCTGATCGGGATTGAGAAAGATGACAAGGTTACAAGTATCACCACTCTTGCAGAAAAGGAAGATGAGGAGGAGATGGAGGAATAATCCGGCAAGAGCCAAAGGCCTTTTGGTCTTTATTCTGATGTTATTTACGGCCTGCCGGAATACGCCTCCCTCCGAGATTCTTCTGAAGGCCGGGGATGCCCTGCGGCAAGGTAAGGTGGAAGATGCCCTTTTCCACTACAAGAGGGCGGCATCGCTTTATCCAGGATCTCAAACCTCTCAGGAAGCCCTATATTGGATCGGCCGGGTTTATTTGCTTTTCAAGAAGCAGCCTAAAGAGGCCCTGGGCTTTTTTGAAAAGGCGGTTTCTCTTGGGGATATCACGCCCTACTGTGAAAAAGCTCAGGAAAAGATCGCAGATATCTATTATGCGGATCTTAAAGATTATAAAAAGGCCATTGTCGAGTTCCAGAAGCTGATAGACCATTTTCCAGGATCCGACCTTTCGGTAAAGGCGCAATACCATATCGGCCAGTGTTATCTGGCCATGCAAGACTATGCACAGGCAAAGATTGAATATTCCATGCTTCTGGACCGGTATGGCGCCGGCGAATACCAGGATGCCGCCGCCTACGGGATCTGTGTCGTCTATTTCAGGCAGGGAGATCTTAGGCAGGCAAAAAAAGAGTTTGAAAACTTTATCGCCCTTTACAGCAACAGCCCTTTGGCCACGAATGCAAAACTCGGTTTGGCAGACACGCTCGAAGAGATGGGTGAGACAGAAGAGGCCCTTGCTGTGCTGGGATCTGTGGAAAAAGACTATCCCAACAAAGAGATCATTCTTCGAAAGATCGACAATCTACTGAAGAAAAAAACCACAAGACAAGGGGCAAGATCAAAAGGGTAAAAGCGGCTTTTTAAGAGTCTGCCTGAAAATAATTTGACTTAATTTCATCAGAATGATAGCTTGTAAGTTCTCATTTTTTCCATCCCGGGGGTAGGTTTTTGCATGTTTGATGCGAAGTTTGTGAGAAATAATATTGAGGCCATAGAGCAAATGACGGCCCGCAGGGGAGAGCCTTTTTCTCTGGACGGGTTCGTGCAGCTGGACGAGGAAAACAGCCATCTCAGGACCAGGCTGGAGGAAATACAGCACAAGATCAATGTGGTTTCAAAGAAAATCGGCCAGCTCAAGAGGGAGAACAAAGAATCTTCCTTGCTGCAGGAGGAAATGAAGGACGTTTCAGCGGAGATTAAGGAGCTGAAGAAAAAAAAGGTGGAAGTCGAGGCCTCCATACAGGAAATCCTGCTGAGGATACCGAATTTCCCGCATGCCTCGGTTCCGGAAGGAAAAGGAGAAGAAGACAATCCGGAAGTCAAAAGATGGGGACGGCCGCCGGAATTTGATTTTCCTCCCCAGGCACATTGGGACATCGGCGAAAAACTGGATATCCTGGATTTTAAACGCGGGGCCAAGCTGGCCGGCGCCCGTTTTACGCTGTACAAAGGATTGGGCGCCCGTCTGGAGCGTGCGCTGATCAATTTTATGCTGGATGTGCATACCCGTGAAAAGGGGTATCAGGAGATCCTTCCGCCCTTTATGGTCAACCGGGCAACCATGACCGGGACCGGCCAACTGCCTAAATTTGAAGAGGATCTTTTCCGGGTGTTCAAGGACGAGAACGAGGATTTTTTCCTGATTCCCACGGCGGAAGTCCCGGTGACAAACATTTACAGCCAGGAGATCCTGGAGCCGGGCCGGCTTCCGGTTTATTTTACCGCCTATACCCCGTGTTTCCGACGGGAAGCCGGGTCATACGGAAAAGATACCCGGGGGCTGATTCGTCAGCACCAGTTTAACAAGGTCGAATTGGTCAAGCTGGTGGAACCCGAGAATTCCTATCAGGAACTGGAAAGGCTTCTTGGGGATGCAGAGGATATCCTTAAACGCCTTGACCTCCACTACCGCGTGGTGACCCTCTGCACCGGAGACATTGGTTTTGCTGCTTCAAAAACCTATGACATCGAGGTCTGGCTGCCGGGGCAGAACGCCTACCGGGAGATCTCCTCATGCAGCAATTTTGAGGACTTTCAGGCACGAAGGGCGTCGATTCGTTATCGTCCGGTTTCCGGAGCGAAGCCCGAATTTGTTCATACTCTGAATGGTTCCGGGCTGGCTGTAGGCAGAACTCTGGTTGCCATTCTTGAGAACTATCAGTTAAAAGATGGCAGCGTGGCCATTCCCGAGGTGCTTCGTCCTTATATGAATGGTCTTGAGAGGATTGAATCCGAGAGTTCTACTCGTGCCGTATAGAAAAGACAGGAGGAGTGGCCGAGTGGCCGAAGGCGGCGGTCTTGAAAACCGTTGTGCGAAAGCACCGTGGGTTCGAATCCTACCTCCTCCGCCATTTTTTTGCTTCGCGAAAAAAGAAGCAATTTGCTGAAGCAAATTGCGCTTTAAAATTTTTACGCAGGAAAAATTTTAGGAGAGATGGCCGAGTCGGCTGAAGGCGCTCGCCTGCTAAGCGAGTGTAGGGTGTAAAGCTCTACCGAGGGTTCGAATCCCTCTCTCTCCGCCATTTTTTCGCTTCGTGAAAAAAGCGCCCATAGCTCAATTGGATAGAGCGTTGGACTACGAATCCAAAGGTCGCAGGTTCGAATCCTGCTGGGCGCACCATGTTTTATGAATAAATATAAACCCTTTATGGAAAGGCAGGGCTGCTTGAAAGACCGGTACTATATGTCGTTAGCGCTGGAACAAGCGCACAAGGCATTGGCCTGCCAGGAGGTTCCCATCGGTGCTGTGGCCGTGTTCGACGATCAGGTCGTCGGAAGAGGTTACAATCTGAAAGAAACCTTAAAGGATCCGGCAGCACACGCTGAGATTATTGCGCTTCGCGACGCGGCAGCAATGCTGGATCGGTGGCGGCTTACCGATGTAACCCTATATGTCACGGTTGAGCCTTGTGTCATGTGTGCCGGGGCCATGATACAGTCCCGTCTCGGGAGGCTGGTATATGGCGCCAGAGACACCAAGGGAGGAGCCTCTGGGTCCGAATATAATATCCTTCAGGATTTTCGCCTGAACCACCAGGTCCTTGTGACAGGCGGGGTTTTGGAAAAAGAAGCGAGTTTATTATTACAAGATTTTTTTTCACGAATCAGATCTACGCCGTTTTTTCGCTTCGCGAAAAAAGAAGCAATTTGATGAAGCAAATTATAATTAAAATTTTTCGAATAAAAATTTTAGGAGAGATGGCCGAGCTGGTCGAAGGCGCCTGACTCGAAATCAGGTGTGGGCTCGTCCCACCGGGGGTTCGAATCCCTCTCTCTCCGCCATTTTTTCGCTTAGCGAAAAAAGTGGCAATTTGCTGAAGCAAATTGCAATTAAAATTTCAGGAGAGGTGACCGAGTGGCCGAAGGTGCACGACTGGAAATCGTGTGTAGCGAAAGTTACCGGGGGTTCGAATCCCCCCCTCTCCGCCATTTTTTCGCTTCGCGAAAAAAGTGGCAATTTGCTGAAGCAAATTGAAATTAAAAATATTTTAAAGAAAAAAAACAATTGCTGTCAGGGCGAAGTGGTCCAGGTCCTGCGCAACAAGCACATGTGAACCGGGTCAGGCCGTGATAGGAGCAGCCCTAAGCATGGAATCTTGTGTGCCGCGGGGAAGCCTGAAACCGCTTCGTCCTGAGAGTGATTGTGAAAAAGAGTTCCGATATAAAAGGATACAGTGATGTCATATCAGGTTCTGGCAAGGAAATACCGTCCGCAGTCTTTTGAAGATGTCATCGGGCAGGAGCATATCACCCGGACGTTGAAGAATGCCGTGGAATCCGGAAGGATTGCCCACGGGTTCCTTTTTTCGGGAATGAGGGGTGTGGGGAAGACCACCATGGCCAGGATTTTGGCCAAGGCCTTAAATTGTGAGAAAGGGCCGACCATGTCGCCCTGCAACGAATGTTCCCATTGCCTTCAGATTACCCAGGGGAATGCCATGGATGTGATCGAGATCGACGGGGCCTCCAACACCGGCGTTGACGATATCCGGGAGCTCAGGGAGAATGTCCTGTATGCGCCGGCAAGCACCCGGTACAAAATATATATCATCGATGAAGTACACATGCTCTCCAAGGCCGCATTTAATGCGCTTCTGAAGACGCTGGAAGAACCGCCGTCCCACGTGATCTTTGTATTTGCAACCACAGAACCGCAAAAGGTCCCCGTAACCATCCAGTCCCGCTGCCAGTGTTTTCAATTCCGCAGCATCCCGGTTCAGAACATCACCGACCATATACTCAGGATTTCCGAACAGGAAGGTTTTGTAATAGACCGGGAGTCGGCGCGCCTGATTGCCCGCTCATCCGAAGGGAGCATGCGGGATGCCCAGAGCCTGCTGGATCAGATCCTCTCTTTTTGCGGGGACAAGATAACGGTTGCGGATATCAAGCTGGTGCTGGGGGTTATCGACCCGGAGGTTTTGGACGAATGCACTCTTGCGCTGATTGAACAGGATGCCGAGAGAGTCATGAACCTGGTGGAGAGACTTCATTCCCTTGGAGTGGACCTTGTCGAGTTTTGCAGGGAGCTTCAACTCTATTTCAGAAACCTGTTGATGATCAAGATCCTGAAGAGCCCGAACAACGTGATCCATATCGAAAAGGAGGAGGTCGAGAAGCTGCGTCCGATTTCAGAAACAGTTGAAGAGGACCGGCTTCTTGCGTTTATAGAATACCTGAACAAGACCGAAGAGGAGATCCGTCACTCCACCCACCCGAGGATTGTATTGGAGGTGGCGCTGCTCAGGATGACGCGCATCAAGCCCCTGCTGGAGTTCAAGGAGATTCTTGACCAGATAGAAGGCTTGGAGAAGAAGCTCCGTGCCGGGGACGCCGGCAGCGGCCGGACGTTGATCCAGGACCCTCCTGCAGACAATACGTATCGAGCCTCAACCTCTCCCGAACATAAACCTTCTGAGCAGGGCCCTATCTCCTCCAGAGAGGCATCGCTCCCGTTGGATTGGGAAAAAATCGTGAATCACGCGAACAAGGCCAACCCCTTAGTCGGCTCGATATTGGAACACGGATTTCTTGAAGAGACGGAGCCTCATAAGATCATCATCGGATTTAAAAAGAAGATCCACTACGACATGGCCGTGGAAAAAAAAGAAAAAATGGTTGAAATAATCAAGGGCCTGCTGCAAAGGGATTTTGCCCTGGCCTTTTCATTACACAACGGCACTGAACCAGGGAAGAAGACGCTTACCGAGACAAAGGAAGACCTGCAAAAGGAAAAGAAAGACCGGCTCTTAAAGGAGAATCTCGGCAACCATGTGGTTCAGGAGGCCCTGAGGATCTTCAAGGGCAAGGTTCAGGATGTGAAGGACTTTGGTGCCGAACACTAAGTGGCCCTATTCGTAAATACGGTGGCATATTTACGAACAGGACCACTAAGGAGGAAAACGGTCATGTCATCAAATATGTTGAATGAATTGATGCGGCAGGCCCAGCAGATGCAGGAGAAAATGAAACAGGCCCAGGAAGAGGCCGGGAAAAAGGTGATCGACGCCTCATCCGGGGGCGGCATGGTTGCCGTGAAGATAAACGGGCGGCAGGAGATCCTTTCCATACAGATTGAACCCGAGATCGTGGATGCCGATGATATAGAGATGCTGCAGGACCTCATCGCTGCAGCAGTCAATGAGGGGATCCGGAAATCCAAGGAGATGATGCAGGAGGATCTTAAGAAACTGACGGGCGGGCTCAGCATCCCTGGACTCTTTTAATTGCGAAAACGGGACATCTGTCCTGACCACAGGAAAAAGGCATTGTGAAAACCTCTTCATTGAACAGGCTGATCGAGGAGCTGAAGAGGCTTCCCGGGATCGGATCCAAGACGGCCCAGAGGCTCGCCTTCTTTTTGATGAAGATGCCGAAAGAGCGTGCCCTGGGGCTGGCCCGGGCCATCGAGGATCTCAAGGAGAAGACCCGCTTCTGCGCCAGATGCGGAAATCTATCCGAATCGGAGCTTTGCGGGATCTGTTCAGATTCGAAGCGGGACCCCTCGATGATTTGCGTGGTGCAGGAGGCCATGGATGTGATGGCCATCGACAGGACAGGAGAATACCGGGGCCAGTATCATGTACTCAACGGCGCCCTTTCGCCTATGGATGCGGTTGGGCCCGAGGAGCTCAACATCCAGTCCCTTGTCCGTCGTCTTGAACTCGAACCGGTCAAGGAGGTGATCCTGGCTACGAACCCGACGATTGAAGGTGAGGCCACGGCCATGTACCTGCTCCAGATCCTTCGATCCAAGTGCCGCTGTAAAATAAGCCGGATCGCCCGCGGGATCCCCATAGGCGGGCATCTCGAATATGCGGATGAGGTGACCCTGTCCAAGGCCATGGAGGGCAGGAGTGAACTCTAAGACCGGGAAACATATTGACTGCCCTGTTTGTGAAATAGCCGATAAATTTTTTTGTAAAGAAAGGAGACAAGGATTATGGGCATTACCGAAATAAGATGGCATGCACGCGCCGGCCAGGGGGCGGTTACAGCGGCCAAGGTTTTGGCCGAAGCCGCGATGGCCGAAGGCGGATATGTGCAGGCCTTTCCGGAGTACGGACCGGAGCGTATGGGGGCCCCCCTTCGCGCCTACAACCGGATCAGCGACGCGCCGCTCACCATGCACTGTCAGGTCACCAACCCCAACGTGGTGATCGTTGTGGACAGCTCCCTGATGGATACACTGGACGTGACCGAAGGGACTCCCGAAGCCGCTGTCTTTCTGGTCAACACAACACATACGCCCGAGCAGATTGCGAAGAAGATCGGCCGGCCAGCAGACAAGGTCTTTACCGTGGATGCGACGCAGATCTCCATTGACTGTCTGGGAAGGCCCATTCCGAACACGCCCTTGCTGGGGGCACTGGCCCGCGTGACCGGGCTGGTAAAGCTCGAGACCGTGCTCAAGGATATGAAAAAGACCCTGGGCAAAAAGTTTCCGGAAAAAATCATCAAAGGGAACGCCGAGTCCGTTGAGCGGGCCTACAAGGAGGTGAAAGGAAAATGAGTGGACTAAAAAACTGGAAAGAGATCCCGACTGGAGGGGTCATTGAAGAAGCGGGAAACGCGGACAACTACGTCACCGGCGGATGGAGGACCTATAAACCCGTACTGGACGAACAAAAGTGCATTCACTGCCTGGTCTGCTGGATATCGTGCCCGGACACGGCCATTGAAGTCAAAGACGAAAAGATGACCGGGTTCAACCTCAAACACTGCAAGGGGTGCGGAGTCTGCGCCGACGTTTGCCCGAAGAAGGTCCAGGCCATCACCATGGTGCAGGAAGGAAAATAAGAGAACAAAAGAATATACCAATCAGGATAAAAGGAGAACCCATGGGACAGAAAGTAGCAATGACAGGCAACATCGCCGTGGCCAACGCGATGCGGCAGATCAACCCCGATGTCTGTGCCGCCTATCCGATTACGCCGTCCACGGAGATTATGCAGCAGTTTTCCAGCTTTGTCTCGGACGGCGAGGTCAAGACCGTTCTGGTCCCGGCCGAGAGCGAGCACAGCGCAATGAGCGCATGCATCGGAGCGGCCGCGGCCGGAGGCCGGGTCATGACCGCCACCTCCTCGCAGGGGCTGGCCCTCATGTGGGAAATGCTCTACATTGCCGCCGGCAACAGGCTTCCCATCGTGCTGGCCATGGCCAACCGGGCTTTGTCAGCACCGATCAACATACACGGCGACACATCGGACGCCATGGGCGCAAGGGATTCGGGCTGGATCCAGCTTTTCTCGGAAAACGCGCAGGAGGCCTACGACAACGTGATTCAGGCGATCCGCATTGCAGAGAACATGGAGGTGCGCCTGCCCGTGATGGTGGGCATGGACGGTTTCATCATCAGCCATTCCATCGAGAGCATGGAACTGCTGGATGACCAGGTCGTCCGGGATTTCATCGGGGAATATATTCCCAACAGGCCCCTCCTCGATGTGGACAACCCCATGACCTACGGTCCTCTGGATCTCCAGGACTACTATATAGAACACAAGCGCCAGGAATATGAGGCCATGAAAAAGGCCAAGCCCGTGATCCTGCAGGTGGCCAAGGAGTTCGCCAGGATCTCGGGAAGGAAATACGGTCTCTTTGAAGAATACCATCTGGACGGGGCCGAAGTGGCCATCGTGGTTCTGAATTCCGCAGCAGGTACGGTCAAGACCGTGATCGATGACCTGCGCGGCAAGGGTGTCAAGGCCGGCCTTCTCAAACCCAGGGTCTTCCGCCCCTTCCCCGCAGACGAAATCGCACAGGCCCTCTCCGGAGTCAAGGCGGTCTGCGTGATGGACCGGGCCGATGGCGTCAACGGCCTGAGCGGCCCTCTTTTTCCGGAGTTCAGATCGGCCCTCTATGATGCGAAACAAAGACCCCTGATGATCAACAAGATATTCGGATTGGGAGGCAGAGACCTGGGACTCCAGCATGTCCGGGACGTTTTCCAGGAACTTCTGAAGATTTCCGAGACCGGGAAGATCAAGACCCTGGCCGAGTACATGACGGTACGAAACTGACACAAGGAGCCTATCATGAGCAAGCTGACCCTGAAAGAGTTATCCAGGAAACAAGACCTTCTGACCGGAGGACACCGCCTCTGCGCCGGATGCGGGGCGTCGATCATTGTGCGGCAAATCCTTCTGGCCGCGGAGGACCCCGTGGTGGTGACCTCTGCCACGGGCTGCCTCGAAGTGGCGACCACCATCTATCCCTTTACGGCATGGAGGGTGCCTTTTTTCCATTCGGCCTTTGAAAATTCTGCGGCCACGGCTTCGGGAATCGAGGCCATGTATCAGTCTCTAAAAAAACAGGGAAAGATCAACCGGCCGATCCGGTTCATAGCCTTCGGAGGAGACGGCGGGACCTACGACATCGGGCTCCAGTCCCTGTCCGGAGCCCTGGAGAGGGGCCATGATTTCACGTATGTCTGCTATGATAACGGCGCCTATATGAACACGGGGATACAGAGGTCGAGTTCCACCCCCAAAGGGGCGGCGACCACCACGAGCCCGGCAGGCAAAGTGATTCCCGGCAAGATGCAGGCCAGAAAGAATCTGACCAAAATCGTGGAGGCCCACGACATCCCCTATCTCGCCCAGGCCAGCCCATCGCAGTGGCGGGACCTCATGCAGAAGGTGCGCAAGGCCCTGAACACCGAAGGCCCGAGTTTCCTGAACATCGTCTCCCCCTGCAATCGGGGGTGGCGCTCGGCCCTGGATGGCGCCATTCGTGAGGCCCAGCTTGCCGTGGACACCTGTTTCTGGCCGCTGTACGAGGTGGAGAACGGAAAGACAAAAATCACCTACACGCCCAAGGAGAAGAAGCCGATCGAGGAGTGGTTCAGTGTCCAGGGCCGTTTCAAACACCTCTTCAAACCGGAAAATGAATGGATCATCAAAGAAACGCAAAAACAGATCGATAAGGACTGGGAAGCGCTTTTGGCAAAGCACAAGGCAGGCCAGGGAGAACAACCCGCAGAAAAAACAGAAAAATAAAAAAGTTGTAATTTCTCTAAATATATGTTAAATATAATATATTAGCTTATAACACCATGTTTGATCTCAAGCATCCTTGAGCATGGCCCATTCAAGAGGCACAATATGTCAATGCCACTTTCAAACTTTGTCCTTTACGAAGAGGATTTCGTAAAGATAGACGAGGAGATCAAGAAGCTTCACCTGCAGACCAACGCCAAAATGGTCTTTCTGGTGGACCGGGATGGCCAGCTGATTACGAGCTGCGGAGAGAATGAGAATATGGACACGACCTCCCTGGCGTCCCTGACAGCAGGGAATATCGCCGCCACCGGAGGCATGGCCAAGCTCATCGGTGAAAAGGAATTCTCCATTCTTTTCCACGAGGGCGAAAAAGACAACATTCATATAACCATTATCGGGAGAAGAGTCATCCTGGTCATTATTTTTGACCAGCGGTCTTCCCTCGGCCTGGTCCGCCTCAGGGTCAAGAAGAGCGCGGAGGCTTTAACCCGCATTTTTGAGGAGATTCAACAGAAGAAACAGCAAGGTGAAGGCAAGGAGTCAGAAGGTCTCGGTTCTCCCTTAGAAGAGATTACAGATGAAGATATAGACAGGCTGTTTGGGTAGGAGCCCTCTCTCGCAAAGGATAAAGCATGTCGTTTATTAATTACTCTTCCAGGGAAATCAACTGCAAAATCGTCTACTACGGCCCTGGTCTCGGCGGAAAGACCACCAATCTTCAGTTCATATATGAAAAAACCAACTCGGACTCCAGGGGGAAGATGATCTCTCTGGCCACGGAGACCGAGAGGACCCTTTTTTTCGACTTTCTTCCCCTGGCCCTGGGCACCATCCGGGGATTCAAGACGCGCTTTCATCTCTACACCGTCCCCGGCCAGGTTTTCTACGACGCCAGCCGGAAGCTGATCCTCAAAGGGGTGGACGGCGTGGTTTTTGTCGCCGACTCTCAGTTGGAGAGGATGGATGCCAACATCGAGAGCGTGGAAAACCTCAAGGAAAACCTCATGGAGCAGGGATACGACCTCGCCAAGCTCCCCTATGTCACGCAGTACAACAAGAGAGACCTGGACAATATTGCCACCATTGAAGAACTCCAGGCATCCCTGAACCCCCTCAATGTCCCCTGGTTTGAGGCCGTGGCCCCCAAGGGTCCCGGCGTTTTCGAGACCCTGAAGGCCGTAGCCAAACGGGTCCTTCTGGAACTCAAGAAATCCGGGAGTTAGCCCCAATACAGTCTCTCAATCGTTTCCTGCCGAGCTCAGATTAAAGGGGATATCTGTCCCCTTTTCATTATTCTCCTCCGCTGACCTTCCGTCCCCTGCCCTCCGCCCTTACCGTTCTTACTGCCCACCGTTCTTAATCTGTCATCTGTCTTGCCGTCGTCCGTCATCTGGTTTTACCGCCCCGTCTTTTATCTTGCATTGAATACCCTCATTTGATTATAATCATTTCCGCTTTATCTATGCCGGAGACACCGCTTTTCCGGAGCAATATTTCAAAAAAAAGCGTATCTCTTAACAAGGTCGTGTGATGGTGTTGAGAAGTTGCTGACCACTGACTACGTATCACCGACACACTTCCTACTGGATCGCTGTAGTTCTTGCTGACCGCTGAATGCTGACCGCTTTAGTTAAAGAGGGGGATTGGTTCTATGAAACCGTCGGATATTTCACAGGGAAGAGTGAAGTATAGGGCGGTTTTCTTGTTTTTTGCAGAAATCTTAATTTACGATTCAAAGCCTGGCACGGCTGAGGTTCTTCATGTACGGGCGACTTAAATGGTATGTGAAGATGCGATGCCAATTGTGCTTTCGCAAGGTTTCGAATCGATGCGAGGACCTCAATGACCGCTGAATCCAGAGGCCGAGACCTCTTCATCGTCGATAACAGTGTCTCCGGCTGGACCGGGTTGCGCTACCTAGAAGAGTGGACGGGCATCGCCAAGGCGTTTGATATCGCCACGGGCTATTTCGAGATCGGAGCGCTCCTGGCCCTCGACGGGAAGTGGCAGTCACTCGACAAGATTAGGATCCTGATGGGAGCGGAGACAACCCAGCGTACGCGTAGGGCTCTCCTCGATGCGGTCCGAACCAGAGCGACGGAGCAGCTTGACAAAAGCTTGGAGAACGAAAAGGACACTAACCCGTTCCTCCACAGCGTCCCGGCGATCCTGGAAGCCCTCCGCTCGGGCCAGATCCAGTGCCGCGTCTACGACAAGGACAAGTTCCACGCCAAGGCCTACATCACGCACGCCAAGCTCGAAGTGGTCGGTGCCCAGGCCCTGGTCGGGTCGAGCAACTTCACCCGCCCGGGACTCACCAAGAACATCGAGCTCAACATCCAGGTCCAGAGCGCACGCGAGGTCGCCCAGCTTCAAGAGTGGTTCGAGGCGCACTGGAACCTGGCGAGCGAGGTGACCGATGCGGTCATCGAGACCATCTCACGCCACACGCACCTTTACACGCCGTTCGACGTCTACGCGAAGGCACTCCAGGAGTTCTTCCGCGGCCACGAGCTGACCGCAACCGAGTGGGACGAGACGCGCTCGAAGATGTTCCCCCGGATCGATTGCTATCAGAAGGAGGCTTACTGGGCGCTCATGAAGATCGCGCGCCAGCACGGTGGCGCGTTCCTCTGCGATGGCGTCGGGCTCGGCAAGACCTTCGTCGGACTGATGCTGATCGAGCGGCTCATCCTCCACGAAGGCAAGCGGGTCGTGCTCTTTGCTCCCAAGGCCACAAAGGAGGGCGTTTGGGATCCGCACCTGCGCGAGTGGCTGCCGCACATCGGTGGCGTCGGCGGGAACGCCGACTTCAGCAACCTCGCCGTCTTCAGCCACACGGACCTCGGGCGCAAGGGCGACTTTCCTGAGCGATTTCGCCGGATCGCCGAACTCGCCGATGTTGTGATCATCGACGAGGCCCACCACTTCCGCAATCCGGGTCGCCAGGGCGACGCTGACGAAGAGGTCGAACCGTCACGTTACTACCAGCTCTACAAGCTGCTCGATCAAGCTGCCCGGCCCAAGACCCTCTTCATGCTGACGGCCACGCCGATCAACAACCGTCTGAGCGACTTCCGGCACATGGCCGAGCTGTTCACTCGCCGAGACGAGGCGTACTTCGGCCGAACCTTGGGCGTCAACAATCTAAGCGCACATTTCAACCAGATGGAGAAGGCGCTGCGCACCCGGGTCGGGCATGACGTGACTGACGTCGTCGAAGAGATGGCGGAGGCGCAGGAAATTCTGGCGACCGACGAGATCTTCCGCCATCTCGTCGTGCAGCGCAGCCGAGCTTATGCGCGCGAGAGCCAGATCCGCGAGACCGGCAACGCCGCCGCCTTCCCGGAGCGCAAGGCTCCGCAGTTGGCCGAATACTCCATCCGCAAGACCTACGGCCGGCTACTCGACATGTTCGAGAAGGCCTTCACCCGGAAGAACCCTCTCTTCACCCTGCCGATGTACTACCCGCTTGCCTGGTACAAGGGACCGGACACCAGCATCGACCCCTTGGAAGAAGGGCGCCAGGGTCAGATCGTCGGCCTGATCAGAACGAACTTTCTGAAGCGGTTTGAGAGTTCCGTGATCTCTTTCGAGCTTTCCTGCGACCGTCTGCTGCAGAAATTGATCGCCTTCCTGCAGGTCCACAGCGGGACCGACGCTGAAAAGAAGCGACTCGAGCGCTGGAAGTCCCAGAACGCCGAGATCCTCGGCTATGCGACACACCGCCAACTCGAAATCTGGGGCGAGGATGGCGACGAGTCCGAGGACGAGGACATCGTGCCCCAGGAGATGCTCGACGCCGTCGAACGCCTCGACCGCAACGAGTACAAGGTCGAGGAGATGATGTCCGAGACTTTTCTCGACCTCGATCAGATCGTGCAGTTTCTCGACGAGGCTCGGAAGTTTGAGCCCAAGAACGACGACAAGCTTCAGAAGCTCGTCCGACTGCTCAAGTCAAAGGAACTCGTGGGGCAGAAAGTTCTGATCTTCACCGAGTTCGCCGATACCGCCCGTTACCTGAAGCGCCAGCTCGACCAGGCCGGCATCGATGGAGTCGCCCAGGTGGACAGCGCCTCCAAGGGTAACCGCGCCGAGGTCATCCAGCGCTTCTCCCCATACTACAACGGCTGCTCGTCGGCCGCACTTGCGGACAAGGGCCGCACAGAGATCCGCGTCCTCATCTCCACGGATGTTCTGTCCGAGGGTCTGAACCTCCAGGACGCGTCGCGGATGATCAACTACGACATCCACTGGAACCCGGTGCGCCTGATGCAGCGCATCGGCCGTGTGGACCGGCGCATGAACCCGGATGTGGAGAAGCAGCTCGTCGCTGACCACCCGGAGGTAGCCACCTCCCGCGGGAAGGTGAGCTTCTGGAACTTCCTACCCCCCGAGGAGCTGAATGCGATTCTCACCCTCTACACCAAGGTCACGCAGAAGACCTTGCTGATCTCGAAAACACTCGGGATCGAGGGCAGGAAGCTCCTGACGCCCGAGGACGACTACGAGGCACTCAGGGAGTTCAACCATGCCTATGAGGGCACCAAGACCGCCGTCGAGGACATGCACCTCGAGTACCAGGCCCTGCTCCAGGTCGACCCCGAGCTGGATTCGCGCCTCAAGCGCCTGCCCGGCGCCACCTTTAGCGGACGCAAGCGCGTGGCTAAAGGGGCGCGTGGAGTGTTCTTTTGCTACTCGCTCCCCGCCCTCGACAAGCAGGCGGGGGAGTTCACCGAAGAGGCCGGCACGACCCGCTGGTACCTCTACGACCTCGATCGCGACGCCATCCTCGAGGAGCCGGGCGAGATCGTCGCCAGCATCCGCTCCAAACCCGAGACGCCGCGCAAGTGCACCACCGAGGAGAAGACCCTCGTCGAGATCCGGGCGAAGATCGAGAAGCACATCAAGAACACCTACCTCAAGCGGGTGGACGCTCCGGTCGGGGTCAAGCCGGCGCTCCGCTGCTGGATGGAACTGAACGAGGGCTGAGGCCATGCCGACCGACCACCGCTCCGCGCTCGCGAACATCAAGCGATTCGACCAACTCATCGCCTACCTGCGCGACGAGATGGGCTGGCCGATTGCTCGGGACTCGTTCGAGGACGTGGACGATCTCTTCTATGACTTCACCGCCGACGAGCTCGGCATCGACCCGAAGACCGCTGCCAAGATCACCGAGATCAAGCGCCTGAAGCCGCTCTCGACACGCCAGCCCTGGGGCATCTTCTTCGTCAAGTTCGAGCCGAAGAAGCTCCCGGTGGTGGCGCTGCGCCGCATCCTGAGCCAGGTGGCACTCAAGAAGCGCGCCTCCGCCAACAGCGCCGACCGCACCGCCTGGGCCGCCGACGACCTGCTCTTCGTTTCGAACTACGGAGAAGGTGACGAGCGCCAGATCAGCTTCGCTCATTTTTCGAAGGCTCCTGACGGCCACGATCTGCCCACCCTCAAGGTGCTCGGCTGGGACAACCTCGACACGGCGTTGCATCTTGACGCCGTTGCAAAGGAGCTGACGCAGCATCTGGCCTGGCCCGACGACGACGCCGATGTCGAGGCCTGGCGCAAGGGCTGGCGCGGCGCCTTCACCCTGCGCCACGGCGAGGTCGTCACCACCTCGAAGGAACTCTCGATCCGCCTGGCCAAGCTGGCGGGCGACATCCGCGACCGGATCAAATCCGCGCTCGCCATCGAGACCGACCGAGGACCGCTCACCAAGCTGATGAAGGCGTTCCAGACGTCGCTGGTCCACGACCTCGACGCCGACGGCTTCGCAGACATGTACGCGCAGACCATTGCCTACGGTCTGCTCTCGGCGCGCATCGCCGACCCGCACAAGAAGACAGTTGATGACTTCGCCGGCCATATGCGCACCAACCCGTTCCTGCGAGAGCTGATGGAGACCTTCCTCAAGGTCGGTGGGCGGCGCGGTAAGGCGGGCGGGCCGGGCATCGACTTCGACGAGTTGGGTGTAAGCGAAGTCGTGCAGTTGCTAGACGACGCCAACATGGAAGCCGTCGTCCTCGACTTTGGCGACAAGAACCCGCAGGAAGACCCGGTCATCCACTTCTACGAGTTGTTCCTCAAGGAGTACGACGCCAGGAAGCGGATGCAGCGCGGCGTCTTCTACACCCCGCGCCCGGTGGTCTCCTACATCGTGCGGTCGGTGGACGAACTGCTGCGCACCGAGTTCGGCCTCGAAGACGGTCTCGCCGACACGACCACTTGGGGCGAGATGGCCAAGCGCCACAAGGACCTGAAGATCCCCGAAGGCACGTCACCCGACCAGGTCTTCGTGCAGATCCTAGATCCCGCCACCGGAACCGGCACTTTCCTCGTCGAGGTCATCGACATCATTCACAAGACGATGGCCGCCAAGTGGAAGGCGCAGGGCCACGGTGAGAAGAAGATGGCGGCGCTGTGGAACGAATACGTGCCCAAGCACCTGCTGACGCGCCTGCACGCATACGAACTCCTGATGGCGCCCTACGCCATCGCGCACCTGAAGGTCGGGCTCAAGCTCTACGAAACCGGCTACGCCTTCGGCAGCGACAAGCGGGCGCGGATCTACCTGACGAATGCACTAGAACCGGCGCAGGACTTCTCGGGGACCTTTGAGTTCGCGATCCCGGCACTCGCGCACGAGGCTCAGGCGGTCAACGAGGTCAAGCGGAAGCAGCGGTTCACCGTGGTAATTGGGAACCCTCCTTACTCGAAGAGCTCGGCCAATCGAACCGCAGCGGCAGAGGGCCTGGTGGCCCCGTACAAAGCGTCGGTTCACACTGAACGAAACGTCCAGCCTCTCTCTGATGACTATCTGAAATTCATGGGGCTATCGCAGGAACTCATTTACGGCTCTGGAGGGGGGGTGCATGGGATGGTCTCGAATCGCGGGTATCTGGTTGGGGTAATTCATCGTGGCGTCCGGGAGGCTCTTCTCAGTCAATTCGGCGTGATCCAGGTGTGTGATCTGCATGGAGATTCAAACGTCGGAGAGCTCCCCCCCGCCGGCCAAGCAAACGACAACGTATTCGATATTCAGCAGGGAGTTGCGATCGGGGTGTTTGCGATGGTGCCAGCGCCGGGCTCTCGGGTGTCATTCAGAGAGGTGTGGGGGACACGCGTAGAAAAATCCGCGGCATTGTCCGTGTATTCAGAGTGGCAGATGGTGTCGCCAATCCCGCCATTCTATTTGTTTGCTCGCGTTGACAACAGCTCCGAGGATTACAGACGGTTCAGCAGCATCGAGGACATCTTTGGGCTGGACAACGGTGGCATCAAGACTCATCGGGACGACCTTGTGATCGATTTCGACAAGGCTTCGCTGATCGGGAAGCTCCGGCACTATATCGCGTCGAAGGCAGAGGACGGTTTCGAGGATGTGCGGCGAGCACTGAGAAACGAACCCGACTGGGAAAAGCGTGTCCGTCCGATTCTGTACCGTCCGTTCGACCAGCGTTGGATCTTCTATGAGCCACGCTTGATCGACCGCCCCCGGGCTGATGTGGCGGTGCAGATGCTCTCAGGCCGGAATCTCGGATTGGTATCGGTGCGCCAAGTGCCGTCGGGCGAGTTTACCCACGCATTTGTGTCGCGCCACGCGATAGAAATGAAAACGGGCTCTCACGATCGTGGTGCGAACCTAAGTCCATTGTGGCTCGATGAAAAGCTGTCTGGGGGTCTCGCATCGCTATTCGATGATTCGAGGAGCAAGCCGCGATTCACTCCCAATCTCAGCAAGCCGTTCCTTGATTCCCTTAGCAGACAAGTAGGGCGTGTGCCGGACGCGGTCGAGGTGCTGGGCTTCATCTACTCGATTCTCTTTTCGGGAAGCTACCGTGCTCTTTACCGCGACGAGTTGCGGATGGATTACGCTCGGATTCCGATCCCCCGGACAGGCGTCTTGTTTGAATCCCTGGCTCGTCTTGGTAGCGAACTCGTCGCCCTTCACCTGACGGAGTCGCCCAAGCTCGACCACTTCATCACCGCCTTCACCGGCCCCAAGAAACCCGAGGTCGGACGGGTCGGCTGGTCGAACGACACCGTCTGGCTCGACGCCGCTGCGACGAAGAAGGGCCAGCCCGCCACGCCAGGCACCATAGGCTTCCGCGGTGTGCCCGAGGCCGTGTGGAACTTCCACATCGGTGGCTATCAGGTCTGCGAGAAGTGGCTCAAGGACCGCAAGGGCCGCACGCTCTCCAAGGACGACATCTCTCACTACCAGAAGATCGTCGTCGCGCTCAACGAGACCATCCGCCTGATGAAGGAGATCGACGAGGTCATCGAGCAGCACGGCGGCT
>CAKKPE010000113.1 GCA_919901565.1 bacterium | reverse complement strand
CCTGTTCTTGTTCGTCAGGGCTTCAATCTCATTGCGTAACAGTTTTCTGCAGTGATTCAGGGGCAGCTCAGAAAACCGCTGTTTCATCATGACCTCGCCTTCCTGAAGTTCCTGGGCCAATCTCTGTTCCAGGTTGCCGTTCTTTATCCCTTCTTCGACCTTTTTCTGGTTATAAAGGGCGATGTCGGAAATGATGATCCTTGCCAGCCGCCTGCTCTTGTTCCTGATCTCTTCAGATAAGGTATCCTCAAATGAACGTTTCTCAGCATCGGGTTTTCGCACGGTTTCTTTCGTAGCGATCTGCTGCTGGGACAATCCGGGCAGAAGATTTCTTATCTTGATGAGCAGCTTGTCCTTGATATGATGGGCTTCGATATAGTCGTCCGCTCCGTACAGGGATTCGGGCAACCTCTTGTAGCGTGTCTTGTCGTAGATGGCCGTCAGAAGGATGATGCGGATGTCACGGGTCATGGGGTCCGACTTCAGGATTTCCGCCAACTCGAAGCCGAAGATCTTCGGCAGGGCCACATCCAATATAGCCAGACTGGGATGAAGTTGACGGATTTTTTCCAGGGCATCTGCCCCGTCTCCTGAAAAGACAAGATCAAAAGGTTCCTTCTCCAGAAGCTCCCGGATAAAGGAGCGAAAATTCATGTCTTCCTTGGCGACAAGGATACAGGGCCTCTTTGATGAGACAGTAAAGACATGTTTGCATCGAGCGCAGCGAAGACGGATCTCCGGTTTGCTGAACTTTGAGGGATCGATCTTGTAGCGGGCTTTGCATTGTTCACATTGTATGATCATGAAAAACTCCGTAATCATCCCGGGTTCCGAAGATCGGCCGGAAGGCCGATACAGGAACCCGGAGTTAAACACCCGCCGGTCAGGCCGCTCCTTGCTCCGAAAGGCTCATCATCTCTTCTATGCCCGTATAGTCCTTGTCTTCAGCCGGGATAAAACGGTTATATTCGTATTCGACGGCTTTGATAATATTCCGATCATCGCTCTTTTCCTCGTCCAGCGCGAGCAGCGCCTTGGTGATGGCCTCGGTTATTTCCGGGTCAAGGTCTCGCCGGACGCAGAAGTTGAATTCCGGGATGTCATCAGAGACCTTCAGGATCTTCAGCCCCTTGGAGATGAACTTGTTTGCCACAGGTTCGAGCAGACCGCCGGCATCGACGTCTCCGTTTACAATCGCCCAGGCCACGGCATCATGCCTGCCGATGAACGTGTAGTCCCTTAGATCCGACAGGGATAGGTTTTCTTTGAGGAGCATGGCCTTGGGGATGAGATAGCTAGACGTGGATTTTATATCTCCGAACCCGAACCTCTTACCTTTGATTTCAGAGACCGATCTCATCTGAGATGCCTCTTTAACGGCGATCACGGCACGGTAAAACGGACTGTTGTTCCGTACGGCCTTGATAATGACCCGGCTCCCGTAGAGTTTCTTGGCCTCGACGTAGGTGGACGGCGACATATAGGCGAAGTCGGATTTACCGGTCCCCAGGTCCCGGACGGCGGTTTCGAAATCTTTGGCTACGAGGATCTCCACTTTCTTCCCCAGGTTCATCTGCAGGTACCGGGCCAGGGGGGTGAATTTAATCTGCATCTTGACCTCGGACTCCAGGGGGATGATTCCCAGGACAAGAGGTTTTTCCTCGGATGTGAAATGGAAGTTTTGTACTTCCTTCTGAAGTTCCTCATTGTGAACGGACAGGGAGCCTATAGCCGTGCTCAGGTCGTCGGTCAGGTTCATGTTCTCTTCTGTGATGATCCGTATCCTTTCGATGGATCGTGATATCTGTTCGCTCCCTTTTCTGTGTTCCTGGATGGCCCGGTTGATCTCCTGGATCTTGTTGAAGAAATTTTCTATTTCCGAGGTGATAATCCGGCTCCCTTTGGATTCCTCATTCAGAGATCTTTTGAGCTCATAGGTGAATGCCCTGAGCCTTTCCACCATCTCCCGGATGATCCCTCCTCCCTTGTTCTGCTCGTTGACGGCTGAAGTGATCTGGTGCACCATCTGGTTGATATTCTGGACCTCGGCGTCTACGTGGGAAATGGATTTTACCTGTTCAATGGCGGCGCTCTCTATTTTCCATGACATCTCGCTTGCCTTCTTGGATTGCTCAAGGACCAGTTCCAGCGCCTGTTTTGTCTCTTGGGAAAGGGCGACCCCCTCCTTGACCTGCTGTACACTTTGATGTATGGCCTGAGAGACGTTTTTGGTTTCCTCCTGAACATTGGAGATGACCTTCTCGATCTGTTCAATGGAGGCGGCGGTTCTTTCGGCCAGGGCCTTGATCTCGTCAGCCACGACCGAGAATCCTTTCCCGTGCTCCCCGGCCTGGGCCGCGATGATGGAGGCATTCAATGCCAGAAGGTTGGTCTGTTCGGCCACTTCGTCGATGACGGTCAGGATCTCACCGATCTCTTCCGACCTTTGATCCAGGGACTGGATCATCCGGTCCGTATCCTCGACCGTATTCCGGATACGGTTCATTCCCTCGATTGTTTTCTGCACGGCCTTGATTCCCTTTTCGGAGGTTTCCGTGGTATGCTTTTGTGAGAGGAGAGCGGACTCCTTGGCCATCTGTTCCACTTCCTTGATGGATGCGTTGATCTCGGAAACCGAAGAGGTTGATGCATCAACCGAATTGCTGAGGGAATTCAGATTGTCCTGGATCTGTCCGATGGATGCGACCATCTCATTGACGGAGGATGATGAATTGTCCACCAGTGCCAGAAGTTCTTCGACCTGCCCCGAGATCTGATGAATGGAGCTGTCCATTTCCTGGATGGAGCTCGAGGACTCTTCTGCCGACCGGGTAAGACTTTGCACATTGGATCCGATTTCATTCAGTGTGGCGTTCATCTGGAAGGTTGATGAAGAGGTCTCATCCGTGGCATTTGCCTGGACCCGGGTCCCTTCGTAGATCTCCATGTGGCAGTTTCGGATCAGGCGCGTGGTGCTCTCACAATTGTCAGCAGAGCCCTGTATCTTTTTAAGAACATCCTTGTGTTTTTCAAGAAAGCAGTTAAAGAGGTATGCAATCTTGGGGAAGGGATAGATCGAGCCCATCCAGCCCCTTATGTCGAGAACGAGCCTGCTGTCCAGGTCAAGGCGGCTCTGGTTGAGGCGGATCAGGTTTTCCCGCAGGGTCAGAAGGTGTTCCCTGATCTGTCCCGCGACAAAATTCTCGAATAAGAGGACCAGCAGCAGGGTCGCTGCCGTCATGAAGAAGGCCAGCACAGGGGAGAGAGGGTGGTATCCCACAAGGGCCGAAAAGGCCCCGTCCTGAGCCTTGAAAGCCTCCGCTTCCATATTGCCGAGTTCATGAAGAAAATCATTATGGATTGCGGTGAGATGATCAGGACGGATATTGGAGACGTCCTGTTCAAGAAATGTTTCCGTTTTTGAGATTTGATCGTCCCACCGGGCCATAACGGATTTGTTGACGTCTTTCAGAAGATCCTTTTTCCGGGATGCGTCGATCAGTGAAGAGGCCTGGCTGAGGGTTTTTCTCAGATCCGTGATCAATGACGGGTCCGGGGATACGCCAAGCTTCGCTCCCAGGGTTTCCCAGGTCTGATGAAGATCAGATAACCCGGATGCAAGGGTTTTATTCTGCTCCAGTGCCAGGATTCGGTTCTCCACGGTACTCGAGGACTCCATGAGTTGATACCCGATCCATGCGATGAGCACACAGACGATCAGGAAGGGTGTAGATGCTTTCAATCGTTCATTCAGGTTTGACATTGAATGGTATCCTCCGCTTCATACCTTGAATTTATCGATTTCAGCCTGTAGATGGTCGACCTCTTCTGCCATACCGTTGATTGCTTTGGTCATCTCATGTATCTGCAGGGTATTCCGTTCGGCGATATGTTCGATGGTCTTGCTGTTGGACAGGACTTCCTGGGTCTTTTCAGTCTGGCTTACCGTGGACTTGGATATCTCCTGGGTCTTGTAGTTCGTCTCTTCAATGGCCTTGGCGATCTGTCCGCTTCCTTTTGCCTGCTCCTGCATGGCCCGGCTGACATGATTGATCATTTCACGGAGCTTCTCCGTATTTTCAATGATTTGTTTGGATCCGGTTTTCTGTTCCTGGGTCCCCTTGGCGATC
The DNA here is from genome assembly GCA_919901565.1 of bacterium. Classification (GTDB taxonomy): domain Bacteria; phylum CG2-30-53-67; class CG2-30-53-67; order CG2-30-53-67; family CG2-30-53-67; genus CG2-30-53-67. The sequence goes on along the minus strand of CAKKPE010000113.1, from coordinate 54,394 downwards.
TGGCGCAGTGATTCGGTCATCTTTTCCACGGCCTTCTTCACCATCTGGCTCCCTTTGCTCTGCTCGACCGTTGCCTGGGCGATCTGTTCCACCATGCTCCTGGAATGGTTTACGCTGTCCATGATCTGAAGCAGTGCCTCTTTGGCCTGGACCGAGAGATCCATCCCCCGGGTAATGCTGCCTGAACTGACCTCCATGGACTTGACGGCATCCTCCGCCTCTCTCTGGACGTTCCGGATGACCCCTGAAATATCACTCGTGGAGGTTGCGGCCCGCTCCGCCAGGGCTCTGATCTCGTCAGCCACAACCGCAAAACCCTTGCCGTGCTCCCCGGCCTGTGCCGCTATAATAGCGGCGTTCAGGGCCAGCAGATTGGTCTGATCGGCCACCTCATCGATGACCTTGAGAATCTTACCGATCTGCACGGATTTTTCCCCGAGCCGTTTTATGACCATGGCTGATTCTTCAAAGGTTTCTTTGATTTTAACCATTCCTTCCTGGCTCTGGATCACGGCGGTCATGCCTCCTTCCGCCTTGGAAACGCTTTGTTCAGAAATCTTCAGTGAGTTCTTCGCGTTCTTTTCGACTTCCTGGATGGAACGATTGATCTCTTCGGTGAATGAGGCCGTCTGGTCGGAATTGGAAGAGACGGTATCTATGTTGCTTGAAATCTCGTTGATGGAATTGGCCATCTCGGAAATCGAGGTGGAGGTCTCTTCCACGGCATTGGATGCATGTTTGGCGTTTTCCGCGACCTCATCAATGGAAGCGCTCATCTGTATGATGGAGGATGAGGCCTCCTCGGTATGTGATGCCAGGTTTTTTGTGTTGTCAGCGACTTGCCGGTTCATCTGGTCCATGGATGCCATGGAGACCGAGATCCCCTGTATGGCGCTGCCTTGCTCCTCGGCCCCGGCATTCAGTTCATCAGTGCCCTTGGAAATTTTTCTTGACGAGTCGGAGACATTTTTCATGGTTTCTTTGATCTGCCGGACGATATTCTGAATGTTCGTGATGAAGATATTCATCCAGTCGGCGAGTTCCTTGATCTCGTCATCGGTCTGCACTTCGATGCGCCGCGTAAGATCACCTTCTCCGCCTGCAAGGTCCTTGAGAATATACACCATATTCGTGATAGGACGGGTGATCCCTTTGGCAAAGAGCATGGCAATGGCGGGGATCAGGATCAGGCACAAAACCCCCACGATACCGAGTTGTTTGCCAAGCTTATAGACCGGTGCAAAGGCCGAGGTACGGGGTACGGAGAGGATGGCGGACCAGCCCAGTTTCTTGAAGTCCTTGTAACCTGAAGCGTGTGCAAACCCGGAAAGATAGATCTTTCCGTTTTCCTCCTGCTCAGTCACAAAGCCCGTTCCGTTCTGCAGGATCTTCTGCAGAAAATGGGCACCGGCCGGAAGCGATTTCCGGACGATATTTTTGTCCGGATTTCCAGCGTTGTCGAATTGAAAGAGAACGGTGCCGCTGTCATCGACAAGACTCAAATATCCATCTCTCAATTCTCCTGTATCACCACCGTTCATGAGCCTGGCCGGGCCGGAGAAGCTTTCCCAGTTCAGCATGGAGACCATGACGCCGATAACTGATGAATGGTTCGAGGCGTCATGGATCGGCTGGGCCATGACGATCAGGTTTTCCTTCGTATTGTCAAGGTCAGCGACAGGGCCTGTATAAGCGGTCCCCCCGACCACACCTTTCTGGAACCAGGCTTCGTTTGAGACATTCATGCCGGTCCGGTGCTTGTTTGCCGAAGCGATGACCACGCCCCGGTTATTCACGCAGAGAAGGTCCCGGTAGATGCCGGGATTCCTCCCGGATATGTCTGAAAGGTGCGAGGCGATCCTGCCGTCCGGATCCCCTTTTGAAACATCCTGCATCAGGGCCAGCCCGGTCCACGAGCGCAGGACCAGGGCCTGTTCATACAGGTCCCTGTCCATGGAATCGATAATATAAGACGCTGTATTCTGAAGGTTCCTGCCGATGACCTGGGTCAGTGCGTCGACGCCCACCCTGAAGGATAGAATTCCCGCGATAATCAGAGGGATAAAGGCCAGAGAGAGGTTCAAGGCCAGGATCTTATGGCGGATTTTCATGGAAATTATTTTCTTGTTCATAATCTTCTGTCTTCCTGCAAGATGAAAAGAGTTTTATGATTCAAACGACCAGGACCGGGTTCACAAAGTCCATGGTTGGGACTACTCCATCCTGATGATCTCGTCGATGTTCATGATGATCATCATCCGGCCCTTGTACCGACCTATGCCTTTGACATATTCCGCCTCCACACCGCGGATAATGGAAGGCGGCGGCTCAATGGACTTTTCAGGGATCTGTGCCGCGCTGGTTATCGAATCCACCAGGAGGCCGACTTGCTCGTCTTCATTCTTTAATACGATAATCCTGGCCTTCTCCGTGAGTACCGTATCCGGGAGCCCCATCTTCTTTTTTGCATCGAAGATCGGAAGGATGTTGCCCCTCAGGGACAGAATGCCCAGTATATATGAAGGCGCCCTGGGTATGGGAGTCAGATCGAGGATGGGAGTAATTTCCTTGATCCTCATGATATCAATGGCGTATTCCTCTTCGCCGAGCTTGAATCCCATGACTTCCGCCATCTTGTCGTTGGCAGTTTCTAAATCAGCGCCTTCGGGCAAGTCTTTCTGCTCTGTGTTTTCCACAGATTCCATGACGACCGTAGGCGTTACTTCCTGCGCTTTCCTTTTTTTATCTGTCATTTTTTATCCTCATCCTCGTGGACGCTGATGGATTCCAGGCAGTCTTTGGATATGGTCACTCTGTTCTTGCCGTTCTTCTTGGACTCATAAAGGGCACGGTCTGCCTCCATGATGACCGTATCGATGGTATCGACCTTTTCTTCCAGGAAGCAGGATATGCCGCAGCTCAGTGAGACGTTGATCTTATCTTCATTGATCTGGAATGGGTTTTCGGCCACTTCCTTGCGGATTTTTTCAGCCACCTTCTCGGCGCCGGTCAGCGGGACCTGGGGCAGGAGAACGGCAAACTCCTCACCTCCGTACCTGGACAGGATGTCCGTGCTTCGGATGGTCTTGCCGATCCGGATGCAGATATCTATCAGGATCTGGTCCCCGGCCTGATGTCCATAGGTATCATTCAGGGCCTTGAAGTTGTCGATGTCCAGCAGCAGGAAAGAGAGATCGGACCGATAACGCTTGGACCGGCTGATTTCGTTCAGCATCATCTTCATCAGGTACCTTCGATTGTAGACCTGGGTCAAGGCATCGGTAATGGACAGATGCGTCAACTGCTTGTTCGCTTCCATGAGTTCGTCCTGAAGAAGTTTGAGTTTCAGGTGGAGACGAACCCTGGCAAGAAGCTCAAAATCATCGAATGGCTTGGTCAGGTAGTCGCTCGCCCCTTTCTGCAGGCCGAGGTTTTTCTTTTCCTGCTCTTCTTCTGCGGTCAGCATGATGATCGGGATATCCCTGAGTTCCGGATGGCCTTTAACCATCAGCAGAAGCTTGAACCCGTCGATTTGCGGCATGACCACATCACAGAGGATCAGATCGATCTTGTGCTCCAGCAGTTTCTTGTAGCCGTCAATTCCGTTTTCAGCCTCGTAGAAAGACTCAAATAGGCCTTTCTCGGAACTGAGTACCTTTCTGATCTTCACGCGGATGGCCTCCGAGTCATCCACAATCAGAATGGAAGCGGATTTTTTGGCTTCATTCATCAGGATTTCCCTCCCCGCGTGGACTCTTCAATCAGGGATCCGACGTCAAGGACCAGAACCGCCCTTTTGTCGCCGAGTTCCGTTGCGCCGGCGATACCGGGTATCTTTTTCAGGGTCTTGCCGATCGGCTTGATGACGATCTCATGCTTGTCGACGAATTCGTCAACAATGATGCCGATCTTTTTTTCAGCGAGGCCGGCGACCACGATCAGGGCTTTTTTGGAATGGCCGTTCACGGCATTCAATCCAAAGACCTTCTGAAGGCGCAGCAGCGACAGCGTCCGGTCCCTGAGCTTGATGACCTCCCGCTTTTCCACGGTCTGAATCGAATCCTTCGGCACGATCAGGTTCTCGGACACCGCATTCAGGGGAATGGCGAAGGTTTGTTCCGAACACCGGATGATCAGGGCCGGGATGATCGCCAGGGTGATGGGCAGGGTGATCGTAAACAGCGATCCTTTGCCGGTTTCACTTGCGATCCCGACCATTCCGCCCAATGCGGTTATGTTCTTTTTAACAACATCCATGCCCACGCCGCGTCCTGAGATCTCGCTCACCTTTTCCGCCGTGCTGAAACCCGGGAAGAAGATAAAATCCAGGATCTGTTCCTTGTCGAGGATTTCATCCTTCTGTGCCAGCCCGATCGCCACGGCTTTCTTAAAGATCTTTTCCGGATCGATTCCGGCGCCATCGTCTTCCACTTCCACAACCACATGGTTGCCTTTCTGGTACGCTTCCAGTCTGATCACCCCTTCGGCGGGTTTTTTCAGGCGTTTGCGTTCCTCGGGGGATTCAATACCATGGTCTATGGCGTTGCGGATGATATGCATCAGGGGATCGGCGATATCCTCGATGACCAGCTTGTCCAGTTCCGTATCCTCCCCTGAGGTCTTGAAGTTGATCTTCTTGCCGGAGGCTTTGGACAACTTGCGGATGATTCTGGCCATCCGGTTGAAGATCTGGCCGATGGGGATCATGCGGACCTCCAGGACGCCATCCTGGAGTTCAGCGAGCTTCCTTTCAAGCAGATCGGTGGTCTTGTGCAGGTCACCGGCAATCGTGGAGAAACCATGGTGCTGCCTCATATCCTTTACGATCTTCTGAAGCATGTTCTTGTTGAGAATCAGCTCCCCCACAAGGTTCATGAGGTTATCCAGCTTGTTGATGTCCACCCGTACGGTCTTAGTGAGACCTTTGATGTCATTGATGAAGCTGTCCTCTCCGGCGGCATTCTCCATCCGGGGCAAGGGCTCGGGATTGATTTCGCTTATATCGGTTTCAGCGGCATACTGGATCTCGTTGACCGTCGTGGTTTCAATGGAGATGATCTCCTTGATCTCTTTTTCACCGGACATTGTGCCCAGGATGATGTTGAACTGGATGCCTGCATCCGGGCTTGATCCGGTGCTGGGAAGGGTGGTAATGATCTCTCCTTTTTCGGAGAGGTCTTTGGTAAGCCGCTGCAGGTCCTGATCGAATGTGGTCAGGTCAAAGTTTGCCCTGATCTCAAAGAGCCGCGATCCCTTGCGGACATTTTCCAGCAGGCGGTGTTCTTCGTATTCCGTGAGAACCTCCAGGATTGATGACGAGAGATTGATATCACTCATCTCCAGTTTCTTCCCGGCAGCTTCCTCACTGTCTCCGTGCAGGATCTTGTTGATTGTGGACAAGGCCTTGCTGATATCCATCTGGTCGTTCCCCTCGCTCCCGATCCTGGTGATCAGGTTATTGAGGGTCTCCAGGCTTGAGAAGAGCCCGTCCAGAACAGAACTGGTCAGATCCAGTTTGCCCAGACGCAGGCTGTCGAGCAGGTTCTCCAGATTGTGGCTGAGTTCGGACACCGTGGAGAATCCGAGCATGCCCGAGAGCCCTTTCAGGGAATGGGCGCCCCGGAAGATGGTGTTCACCACATCGGGGTTGATGTTGGATTTTTTCAAGCCTTCTTCGAGTTTGACAAGATTGTTCCCGATGCTTTCGAGAATATCTTCACTCTCGGCAAGAAATTCGGCAATGGCTTTGTCCTGTCCTTTTTCAGTCATCTCTTCTCTCTATATGGATGAGTTTGCAACCCTTTATTTTTATATAACCGGCCCGATGGCGTGCAATCCTTATTTACGGCGCCGACGTCCGTTGTTTCATTCCTCTTTGAGCAGCCTCCTGGCTGCGTTCTGCAATGCATCAGGGGAGAAAGGTTTGGTGATGTAATCGTCTGCCCCCAGGGCCATCCCCTTTTTCCTGTCTTCTTCGGCTTTTTCGGTCGTGACAATGATCAGCGGGGTATCCTTATATGTCGGGTGTTTCTTCACGAAGTTGACCAGTTCGAGGCCGTTGATGTCCGGCATGTTGATGTCGGTGATGATCAGGTCGAAGGATCGTCCCGGCAGGATCTTCAGCGCCTCAAAACCGTTTGAGGCCTCCGTGATGTCATAATCCCCCATATCCTCGAGTGTGGACGCGATGAGGGACCGCATGGTGGCGGAATCTTCTACAACCAGAATCGATCGTTTCACAGGATTCCCCTCCTATGTTGTCTTTCTTTTTTCCTGCGGCCGTAAAGGCTGATACAGGGAAGAACGATCATTTTAGTGTCCTTGCATATCCTGGAGCCTGCTCTCCAACAGAGACCGGTCCAGCACGAAACCGGCCTGGATGATAAAAATCTCCAATGCCCCTATATCCCCGATAGGACCCCCTCGGGAACCGTTGTCTCCATAAAGCAGGGCGATGACCCGATTGTTGCTGATCACCGGGAGGACCACGGACTCTTCCGGGGCGTTCCCGCCCAGGTTTTCCAGGAGATACCGGTCCCAGGACTTGTTCCCATCGAGACTCCCCCGAACCTTGTAGCGGACGCGGATTGCCGATGTGAGGAGCGAATCGCTCTTGCTCGGGACCATGATATTGCGGACCCGCTCATTGGCCGTATTGTCTTCTCCGGGCAGACCGAACTGGCCGAACCCCCGGATCTCCTCTTCACGGACCACAAAGAGCGCTGCCCGGTTTACGAAATCGCCTGCATACCGCAGGATGAGGAGTAAGACCTCTGAAAGGCTGCTGGGGCCTTTGAGTTCCTCCACCATCGATTTCAGAGACGAGAGCCCGTCCGATTGTTCCCCGGCTGTCTGTTCCATTTCGAAGTCTTCGCCCACCTCAGACATCAACTGCTCCAGGAAGTCGAGTTCTTCGTCTTTTTTTGCAGCGGCCGGGGCGGGAGAGGTCTCGGCCTTCTCCAGATCCATCTCGTCATGGATGGATTCCCAGAGGCCATCAGGGTGGCCGGTATTATCCTGGGGCGGATCTGCTGGATTGGATTCGGACAGGGAAATCGGTGCCTGCTCCATCAGGGAAGAAAATCCAATGGCCTTCATCTTCTTATCCTTTTGCTGTTTCCGGTGCCTCTCTTCATCCAGGAGCCTGACCCCCTCGATGATCAGGTGCTGGGTTTCGATCCCCTGCTGCAGGATCAGTTCAGCCCCATTGGCCGGAAGCACATCGCCGGGTGAGGAGAGGAGCTCGAATTGAAAGTGCCCTTCCTCCCAGCCCAGGAGTTCAAGGATGATGGTCTGTATATATTCCCTGAGGATCAACTCCATCTGATCGCGGGTAATGACATTTTTGTGGACCAGGATCGAGCCGAAAGGCGCCCTGGTTACTTTTTGAGTCTCCATGACCATCATCTCATCCCTATCGGTAATCAGCCCCTTTGCCTTGAGCACGGACCCAAGCGTCATCTTGTTCCGGGTCGAGGAGGCCTTGATGACATTTCCGTTCAAAAAGGTGATCGAAGCCTTATCCTCTGACGTAGCGATATTCAGAACGCCAGTCCTCTTGCTCAGGCTGACGATCTGAAAGATGTCTGTAAGAGGCAGATCTGCTAAATTACCGACAAGACTCATTTATAGACAATCCACTTCTGCCGGACATCAGGTTGGCTCGGGATGACCGGAAATTTCGGAGATTTTCTCATTTCCCCCAAGGGTGGTAAAGGCTTTCTTCTATTTGAATCGGTATATTAAGTTTTTTGATCTCTCAGGCCTGCCGAATCAGGTATTTATAAAAAGCCCGGACAGGTTTCCTGTCTGGGTATATCTTTTTTAGCCCGTTTTTCAGTAAATTCGAACGTTCCGGATAGTTTGTAATACCTTGTATTATATAATACTTATATCATTTTATCTTCTGGAAGTAAAGTCAATTATTTCTTATTAATTTATTGACAGATGGAATCAGACCCTCCACCAGGAATCAAAGACGGGTGCATATTTTTTTTGTCATTTTATCGTGGGAATGATATATAGGGAGAAAGTTCATCGGGTTCAAGGGTTCAAGGGTTCAAGGGTTCAAAGGTTCAAGGGGTTCAAGGGTTCAAAGGGTTCAAGGGTTTTTCTACGGAGATTTTGTTTGCGTTCTTGTACTCGGTTTACCGGTATCGGTATTTCACTTGACCCCTTGACCCCTTGACCCCTTGACCCCTTGACCCCTTGACCCCTGGGATCCTCGACCCCTTTTTACCCACTATATGGGAGAAGAACCAAAGTATGAAACACCTTATCCTCGGGACTGCCGGTCATGTGGACCATGGGAAGACTGCCCTGGTCAAGGCATTGACCGGAGTGGACACCGACCGCCTTGAAGAAGAGAAGAGGAGAGGGATCACCATTGATCTTGGTTTTGCCGAGCTGACCCTCCCGGGGGAGATTCAGATCGGGATTGTGGATGTGCCGGGCCACGAGCGGTTCATCAATAATATGCTCTCCGGCGTCGGCGGCATGGATCTGGTGATGCTGGTCATCGCAGCAGATGAAGGGATCATGCCTCAGACCCGGGAGCATTTTGACATCTGCCGTCTTCTCAGCATCCCGAGAGGCCTGACCGTCATCACCAAAACAGATCTGGTGGACGGGGATTGGCTGCATCTGGTCACCCAGGAGATAGAGGCGCTGACCAAAGATACTTTTTTGGAGGGCGGGGGGATCTATCCCGTCTCCTCAAAGACCGGGCAGGGGATCCCCGAACTTCTTGAGGGGCTCAGACGGATCTGCGAGGGTGTGGAGTCCAGAGGGAGCGGTGGGGTCTTCCGCCTCCCCGTGGACCGCGTCTTTACCATGAAAGGATTCGGGACCGTGGTGACCGGCACGCTCGTATCCGGCAGGGTCGGAAACGGAGAGACCGTGGAGATCCTCCCCGGAGGCCTGACGGCCAGGGTCAGGGGGGTTCAGGTCCACGATAAGCCCGTGAACGAGGCCCTGGCCGGCCAGCGAACGGCCCTGAACCTTCAGGGGGTCGAAAAAGACCGGATCGAACGCGGGGATACCGTGACCACCCCGGGTCTCCTGACCCCGACCTTTATGCTGGACGCCCGGATCACCCTCCTGCCGGATGTGGAGAAGCCCATGAAGAACCGCAGGATGATCCGGTTTTATAACGGGGCCGCCAGGTGCAGCGGCGTTGCGGTCCTTCTGGGCCGGGAAGAGCTCCCTCCCGGGGGCGAGTGCTATGCCCAGATCAGGCTTAGCAGGCCGGTGGTGGTTATGGGCGGAGACCGTTTTATCCTCCGCTCCGCATCTGAAAACAGGACCATCGGCGGAGGGAGTGTCCTGGATCCCATGCCGGTCAGGCACAAGACCTCGGACAGGGATCTGGTCCCCGCTCTCGAGATCCTGGAAAAAGGGAAACCCGAAGAAAAGGCCGAGGTCTTTCTCCGTCACGCAGGGTACAGGGGTATGGATCTTGCCGGATTTCGCTGCCGCCTCCCTATTGCACAGGGGCCCGCGAAAAAGATCCTGCAGACATTGAGAGAAAAGGGGAGGGCCGTGACCATCATTCCAGAGACCCTTCATCTCCTCCACGAGGATTATGATGGACTATCCAAGGAGAAGGTGATAAATATTCTCAAGGCGTTCCATGAAAACAAGCCGCTGGAACCCGGCATGCCCAAGGCCGAACTCTTCTCCAGGTTCTCCGTGACCATTCAGGAGAAGGTCTTCCAGGTCATTTTGGGCCGGCTGGAACGGGAAGGGAAGGTCCATATCGAGGAGAATCTGGTCAGGCTCTCCGAACACAAGGTGAGCCTGAATCAGGAGGAAGAGGCCGCCATAGCAAAGATCCGGGAACTCTACCGACGTACCGGGCTCAAGCCCCCGTCTTCCAAGGCCCTTCCCGAAACACTGGGACTGGACGTTGATCATGTGGCCGACCTGATGCGCCACCTGATGGAGACCGGGAGGCTTGTCCATATCCAGGGGGATCTCTTCATGGACCCGGCGTCGCTTCAGGAGGCCAGAGACAAAGTGCGGGTCTTTCTCGATCAGAAGGGCGAGATCAGCGTGTCAGAGATGAGGGACCTGCTGGACAGCACCCGTAAATACCTGATCCCGCTGCTTGAATATTTTGATGCCGCCGGATTCACGGCCCGCAAAGGGGACAAGAGGATACTGAGATAAGTGGATCGTTGATGAAGTCAGGGTTCAAGGGGGCAAGAGTTCAAAAGTTCAAGGGTTTAAAGGGTTCAAAGAGTTTAAAGAGTTCAAGGGTCCAGGGTTCAAGCGCTGCACTTCACCCCATGAACCTTTGAACTTTTGAACCCCTTGAACCCCTTGAACCCCTTGAACCCCTTGAACCCCTTGAACCCTTGAACCCCTTGAACCCCTTGAACCGTTGAACCGTTGAACCGTTGAACCGTTTGAACCCTTGAACTTTTGAACCCTTGAACTCTTGAACCCTCGACCCCTTGAACCCTTGTTTTATCTGACCAAAAAGGAGAAGAACCGGATAGTGGATGTCAGGAAACTTTGTGAGCAGGCTGAAGCATATCTGAAAGAGGGGGCCTTCAGGCAGGCGGTCACCCTCCTCAAGCCCGAGGCGTTGAGGCCCGGCGCCGGTCCTCAGGTCCGCTCCCTGTTCGGCCTTGCCGCAGCCCGTTCGGACCGGAGCTTTTACGGGTTTTACCTCGGGCTCAAAAGGTGCTCTGAGGCCCTCCAGCAGAAGCCGGATGACCCGTATCTCCTGGTCAACCTCGGCAAGGTCTATCTTTATCACGGCCTCAGGGTCAATGCGCTAAAATACCTGGACCGGGCCATGGATCTTGCGCCCGAAGACCCGGCGGTCCGTGAGGCCAGGGGCCTGCTGGGGTTCCGTCAGCGTTCCAAACTCCCCTTTCTTGCGCGTGAAAACCTTCTCAACATCCTTCTCGGGAAAATGTCCGTGGCCGTCAAACGATTATTTTCAGGCTACGCACGGATTTAGTGGTACTATTCGTGAATATGGTAACGTACCGAGAGGGTCGTAGGGCGGTTTCATCAAGGCGCGCGACTGAGGCGTGCCCACTGTGGTACGCCGCAAGGATCGGAACGCAGAGGATACCGCCCTACGGCACTCGAATACGACCGTATTTACGAATAGGGCCACTTAAGCTTGGATCAGGTGCATGAGGGGTTTTGACGATTTTCTACAGCCCTTTTGAATTTAAAACTACGATTAACGCTGCTTAACACTCATGTTTGGGTTCTATCTAAAAAATCTCTTTATTACAAATCCTTGTTAATAATAGTTTAGCTTTTTTTCTTGACAGGTAAAAATAGCCTTGATATATTTTTTCTATCATTCCCATTTTAGAACCATCTGTATTATTTAGGATATTGCTATTCGAGAACGCCCATCTCATTCAAGGGTGTGCGGCATGCTGAACCGGAGAGCGTATTCTCTTAACTAAATAAAGGAAGGTGGTAGTCTAATAAAAAGCATCGTGTAGTTAAAATAAAAATTCTGTTCAATTCCCATTCAGAACGTCCCAATAAGAAAGGAGGACTTTATGGAGAAAAGACAAGTTTGGTGGAAATGTTCTGTCCGATGGCTGAAGCCCGCGAGCCTGTTTGCGGCCGTGATCATCTTCAGTCTTTGGCAGGGCGGAGCGGTGCAAGCCGCTGAGGAAGGGTATGCCGGCGCCGAAGCCTGCGCCGGATGCCATGAAGAACTGGCGAACAATTTTGCAAAGACCGTTCACGGGCAGAAAGGCGACAGCCGCACCCCCGCGGCCGGGCATGCCTGTGAAACCTGCCACGGTCCCATGGCTGTCCATGTGGACGCCGGCGGAGGCAAGGAGACGGCCCGGAGACTGGGCAAAGACACCAGCCTTTCGGCACATGAGATCAATGCCACCTGTCTCGAATGCCATCAGAAAGGCAAACAGGCCCTCTGGGACAGCAGCACCCATGCAGCCAAAGGGCTGACCTGTACCAACTGCCACTCGGTCCACGGCGGGAATGAGAAATTCCTGGTGAAGTCCGATATCAAGGATGTCTGCTTCCAGTGTCACGGGACCATCAGGGCCCAACTCCAGCGCACCAGCCATCATCCGATCCGTGAAGGCAAGATCACCTGCACCGACTGCCACAATCCCCACGGTACGGTCGCACCGCACCAGATATCGGCCAATACCGTCAATGAAAAATGTTTTGAGTGCCACGCTGAAAAGAGGGGCCCCTTCCTGTTTGAGCACCGTCCCGCGTCAGAGGATTGCACGATCTGCCACACGCCCCACGGTTCGAGTTACGGCAAGCTCCTGGTCAGGAAGACCCCGTACCTTTGCCAGTCGTGTCATTCCAACTCGCGCCATCCGGGTCAGATACGTGCACTAAATCCGGCAGATGCGGGTAAAGGGGATACGACCTTTCAGCAGCTTGCAGTCCAGGGAGCGTACCGGAATTGTCTGAATTGCCATAACAATATTCACGGCAGTAACCATCCGTCGGGCAAGACCTTTATGAGATAACTGACTTTCATGGAAAGGAGGAATAATTTATGAAACTATGGACTTATATATTTTGCACCTGTGTCCTGGTACTCCTCCCTGCCGTACGGGGGATGGCTGCCGATGATGTTTCTGGAAAAGTTTCCGCCGGTATTGAGTATTTCGGCGGGGACGAAGACAATGCCAAGTTCAATGAATACCGGTATCAGACCAACTCCAACTACGGGGCTTCGGTGAAGATGAATCTCTATTCGGCGCCAGAGGGTGCCAACCTCTACCGGAAGTTCCTGCTGAATGCCAGGTCTCAGGAAGATCTGGGGCTGAGCCTGCAGGAAGGGAGTTTCGGTGTCTACCGGTTCAATCTGAAGTTCAACCGGATGGGACATAATTTCGCTTATGATGCCCCGACCTTGTACTCCGGGAATGGCTCCGGTGTCCTGTCTTTGCCCGATGCCATGCAGACCGATCTCCAGAACAATACCTTACCACAGAACAATAGTTCGACCACGAACGATCTGGCGACCCGGCTGAGCCCCTACGTCAATGCGGCCAATGAGATCGATCTCTCCCTGAAACGGGACACCTTTGCAGCCGGACTCGAATGGATGGGTTTTGATCCCTTCACATTCGGTTTCGATTTTTCCCAGGAAAGGCGGGACGGCTCCAGGCCCTTCGGCGGGACCTTCGGGTTCAGTAATGCCGTGGAAATCCCCGAGCCCATTGATTATACGACCACCAAATACGGGCTCAAGGGTGAATACGCCACCAAGCCCTACTATGCCAATCTGAGCTACGGGCATTCGACATTTAACAACCATAACCTGTCGGTACTTTATGACAACCCATTCCGTATCGACGATGATACGGATATTCCCGTGGGAGACCCCCGAAACGTTAGTGCAACAAGTTCTATCGCGGCTTACTCATCGAGCTATCTCACCGGCTCGAGCACAGGAAGGACATCGCTTCCCCCGGATAACACTTTTGACAGTATCAATACCACACTCTCGACGCTTCTTCCCGTGTACGATACCCGGGCGACCGCGAACATCGCCTACGGCTATGCCAAACAGGATGATGATCTAATGCCGGTGACCACGAATACAGCGATCGCAGGTTATCCGCTTGCTCTGCCTGCAAACTCCGTGAATGCCCAGGTGGATACGCGGCTCTATGACCTGATTCTGACCTCGCGTCCTGCTGAGAAGCTCGACGTCAAGGTGCGGTACAAATACGATCAGCGCAGGAACAAGACCGATGAGCTGACCATCGCCAACTATGTGCGGTCCGATGCGACCATCGAGGGGTCCTCAACCCCGAATTACGTAAGCTACATCAAGCGGATCGCAGAGCTGGAACTCGCCTATGAGCTTATGGACCGGACGACACTGACCGTGGGCTACGAAAAAGAGACCAACTCCTTTTCCAATGGATCCGCCGACAGCGAGGATGAGGATATCTACAAGATATCCCTCGACAGCCGGGTACTGGACTGGGCCACCGGACGGCTCTCTCTGGAGTATTTCAAGAAGGATTCGGATTATCCGGACTACACATCTGGCGAACTCCCCTGGATGCGCAAGTTCTATGCCGCGTCCAAAGATGGTCTCAAGGCCTCGGCTGCAGCGACCCTCATGCCCAATGACAAGCTGAATCTGAACCTGGAACTCTCCTACGGCAAGGACGACTACAAGGATTCCGAATTCGGGCTCCAGGATGACAGGAATTACACCGGGACCGTGGACGCTGACTACGAGGTGAACAAGAGGCTGACCCTGAATGCCTTCTACACCTACGAAAACCAGAAATCCATGCAGCGCAGCCGCCAGTGGACGCCCTCTCAAGCCGGTGATCCGTTTTCCGCGACATACTCCGATGTGTCGGATCCAAGCAACTGGACTGCTGAGATTACGGACATCGTGAACACCATCGGTCTGGGCGCTGAAGTCGGGATCATCGAGGGCCTGCTGGACCTGGACCTCAACGGCACATATTCCAAGTCCAACGGCAAGGTTGACTTTGCCAGTGCTGTGGGTATTGCTCCTGCCAGTCCGTATAGCAACTCGAATATGGACAACAATGCCTTCAAACCCATGGACTTCGGGAATATGGACGACACCAGGCTGGCCACAGTCTGTGCCAGGTTGAACTACAAGCTCAGCAAGGCCTGGACCACGACCCTGGGCTACAAGTACGAGAGATGGACCATCGATGACTACTTGTATGACGGTTATAGCCCGATCAAGACCAATACCAGCGATGTTTACAATGGCCTTCTCAGCATGGACACGTACTACAAGCCCTACAAGGTGAACACCGTCTATGTGACCGCTACCTATTCGTTCTAAGCGGTACTGAACAGGAAGATGCATGCAAAGGGGAGCGGTCAATCCGCTCCCCTTTTTTTACAAATTATTGTTAATAATAGATTGACTTTTTTTCTTGACAGATGAAAATGACCTTGGTATAGTTTATCCGTTTTTTATAATTTACATTATAAACATTTGTATAATTTGGATATTCCTATTTTAAAAACGCCCATCTTAAATTCAAGGGCGGACAAAAGCGGAGAGCGTATTCTCTCAGCTGAATGAGGTTGAAAGGAGGTGAGATGGGGTAAAAGATTGTACCTGATTCTAAACTAATCAAGAAGAAAAGGAGGACAGTTATGAGAGGAATTTTGAAGGGTTCAATTATCGGCCTGTTTGTGTTTGCAATGAGCATGGTCATGCTCTCCCCAAATGCATGGGCCACATCCGCTTTTGCCAGAAAGTACGGACTTGCCTGCAATACCTGCCATACCCTCACCTTCCCACGCCTCAACTACTACGGCGAGAAATTCATGCGGAACGGTTTCCAGATCCCCGGGGAGCAGGATGGATCCACCAAGGGTAAGACCGCTATCACGGACGACCTGACCCTGGACGAGCGTCTCGGGAACCTGATGGGTGTTCGGGGCAAGATCCGGATCTTCGAGAAACAGGAACAGGATGCATCTGGTGACAGCATCTCCTCGACCGTGGGGAGCACGCTCTTCGGTGCTATCTTTGCATCGGGCACCATTGCTGAGAACATCCCGGTCTGGATGGAGTTTGAAATGCCGGCTGGTGAGGCTGAAACTGAACTGGCGAATTATTTCGTTGGGTGGACCAACATCGGCGGAACTTCCCTAGCCAACGTAAGAGTCGGGGGCTTCACTCCCACGGAATGGACCTCATTTTCGGACCAGAAACGGGCATTGGACGCTCCCAAATCTCATCCGTTAGCCCTCTCAGATCTGGGGACCACGACCGGGATTGAGTACTACGGTTATACCGGTCCCGCGTTCTGGGCCGTGGGTGTTGCGGACAAGAAGGGGGGGAACTTCAATGCCAAGCTTACAACGAGCACAGGGGGGATTGAGAGCAACAAGGATGTCTACATCGTCCTGAGAGGGGAGATGCCCGAAGGCCCGATCGAGGGAAGCTCCATCTCATTCCTGGCCTACCAGGCCAATATGGGATCGGAGAAGTTTGATTCTGCGGTGGCGAATCCCATCCTGGAGAACAGCAAGTTCAGGATCTATGATCTCTCGGCCAATCTCCGGATGGGTCCCCTGGACCTGCTGGCCGCCTACGTATGGGATAAGGATGTCAACACCGGCAGCGGGGAGGACGATGACAAGGCCTATTCCATTGAGGCGGACTACAAGATTACGAACAATCTCATGGGCATCCTGCGCTACGATATCTATGACGATGGCTCGGTCACATCCGGCGATTCCAAGGACAGCTACTGGACGCCGGCCATCGTCTTTGCCCCTAGGGAAAACCTGAAGATCACGGCTTCCTACACGCTTGACACCTCTGACGATACCAAGATTGGTACAACGTCAAGTAGCGAGTACGGGGAACAGAGCAACATCTGGGATGTGGAGTTACAGTTCATGTTCTAATTCTGGAGTTTATTGGAAACCGGAAACCCCTCTCCCCGTTCGGGAAGAGGGGTTTTTCGTTTATGGATCTGTTATCAACAGTTCGGAGAGAGTGTGGGATAGGGTGTATAACAGCCCGAGAGCCGATATCAGGCGCTATTAGTACATCAATACGTAGGCCCCTCCTGAGATGCCTTTGATGATCTGTAAGACGAGAATCTCCCCTTCGCCGTCCCCGTCCAGATCGTCAAGCGCGATATCAGCAAGGTAGCCCCGGAAGGAAGGAGAGAGACTCGCTTCTCCTTCGATCGGCAGAAAGAGGGCGCTTCCGCCCCCGGTATATTTCATCTTCCCGACCTGCGGCCAACCCGTATCGCGGTTCTTGAGGCAGAGGGCGCCGCCGGACACTGCGATGCCGCGCGCAAACAATGGATAATCCACCGCGATCAGCGCAGGGGCATCGGTCTGGCCGCATGTCTCAGAGGAGACTGGTGTCTCAGCCTTCATGAGATGATGGTCTGCGCTCAGATAAAGCCCAGACTCCGAAGAGGCCTCAACGAGGGCAAAGAGATTCTCGGAGCCTGGACCTTTGAGTTCTTCTCCCTCCTGCCAGTCATTGTTATTCCACCGGACGGCATGCACGGGACCTCCTCCGAGTTGCAGGCCGGAAAGGGTCTGGGCATAGAGTTCGCTCCCGGTTCTGCGGATAAAAAGCCCTTTCCGGCGATGTACGATCCGGAGCGATCCTTGCTGGTGTGTGATAACAAGCACTCCTTCATCCGTGTTGACGATGATCTCGTCTACGCCATCTCCGTTCAAATCATATGCCTCCAGCCAGAAAAGTGTGCTGAGATCCTGATCTTCGAGTCTCTGGCTCACCCTCAGCATTTCCTGACGGAGCGTATAAATCTGAATCTTCCCCGGCACCCCGATAGCCAACGCCCGATTGCTATCTCCCGTAAAGTTTCCTGCGGCCATGGACATGATCCGTTGGTCCAGTTTGAGGATCCGTACCCAGTGTGCCGGATCATTAAATCCTTGCAATGGGGGGAGTTTGGGCATGGCGGGTTGGACAGCGCTGCCGGCTGCGGTCATGGGGAGCGCCAAAGGCGCGGCGGCCTCCTCGGTTTCCGGTCTGTCAGCGGAAAGAATATCTACGCCCTGCTGATGGGGAGCGGCGGCCGTGGTTTCAGCCGGGACTGGAGCAGGCAGGGGCCGTGCCTCAGCCATGGCAGTACTCCGGGACGAAAGCAGGACTGAAAAGGTGTCGAGCCCGGCTCCTGTTTCAACGGCATAAGGCGCCATTTGCAGAATATTCTCCCCGAAACCCGAGAGGATCTTGACTTCAAGGATGAGCGGGGTCTTCAAGGCGGACCCCAGGACCGAAAGGTCCATCTTTTCGGCGGTTGAAAAATCCGCATAATGGTTCTCAATCATGGTTGCGAGCACGTCTTCATTCCGTATCGGGGCGAGGTCACCATTGGCCGGAGAATATTCCATGAGAACACCGAGCGCTTCCCTGGACATGGGGACGAGAGCGACAGGAAGGGGCCTCGGCCATCCCGTGACCGGATCTCCTTTTTTGATCTCCTGTTTCCCGATTCTTTCCGCTCGGATTTCCTGGCCGGAAACCCCGGTTACGCGGACAATAACCGACTGTGTGGCCCCTTTTGCGGTCTCTTTTTTAATCATGAGGTAGGAGCCGGATGCGACCGGGGAACCCGGCGCCGCCTGGATCACAACCGTTGACCCCTGCACATCCTGCACCTTGCCGGCGAAGGCAGGGAAGAGGTTCAGTATCCGTGAGGTGATCTCCTGATAGGCGTTTGTCTTTGCATTGGCGGTGATGGTTGTTCCGGAGATGAGCATGGCGGTGATGAACATGAAAAGAACAAGGCCCCTGAGGGCGCGGCCGCAAAGCGGTGAAATAACGGGCATCTAATGGGTCTCCTTTCCGTGATAGATCTGAAATCCAGTGATCCCCCGGATGGTCTCCGCGTAACGGGGATCGATGTTAATAAACTTGATCCGTTCCTTGTACCGTTTGATCATGCGCTTTTTAAAGAGAAGGATCTTGAAAGCACTCGGGGTAATTGCGCGGACCTCCTGAAAATTGATAATCACGATCTTGGCACCCTGCCGGACCGCCTGACGGCTCTTGCTCCAGAGCTTGCGGGCCGATACCCTGTCCAGCACGCCTTGCAGGTCCAACTGGAATACCGGCTCGGACCCGATCTTTCGGATCCGAATCCTGAGGAAGTCCATGATTTTTGCCGAGGTCTCCACGGCGCCTTTGGCCGTATGATCGAGCGCTGCCGTGATCTTCTCCCTGGAAGGGATGATCTCCGGGATCCTGTTGAAGATCTTGGAGAACCTGGGGATCTTCCCATCCGGGCTCCTTTCCACGATCCGCCGATAACCGTAGTTCAGGGCAATCCTGGGTAAGAGCCTCGGCTGAGGATGCAGGACACGCCTGGCGATAGAGCTGAATTTGTAGGTTTCATGGAATGCCCAGAAGTATCCCTCCTGAAGCGTCTCCGGCGTCATGAGTTTAGGATAAAAGACCGCGTTTCCGGAATTATACTTCCCCCAGTTATAATCGAATATCCTCCCCTGGTCCTGCAGTTTATGAAACAGCCTGGTCCCCGGGAGCGGCGTCAGGATATGGTAAGTGGGGAGCGTGATCCGGTTCTTCTCCACAAAGCGGACCGTACGCTCAAAAACCCCCTCATCGTCGGTATCGAACCCGAAGATGAACCCCGCATTGATCATGATCCCGTGGTCATGGATCTTTCTGATGGATTCTTCATATTCCGAAACCTTATTCATTTTTTTATTTGCGGCCTTCAGGGTCTCGTCCGACAGAGACTCGATCCCCACGAACATGGAGACACACCCGCTCTTCTGCGCAAGCTTCAGTAGTTCAACATCTCCGGCCATGGTGAGCGAGCCCTGGCTCCCCCATTTGATATGGAGCGGGATCAGGGCGGTAAAGAGCTCCCTGGCATATTTCCGGTTGCCCACGATGTTGTCGTCCACAAAGGCCACGAACCTGGCCTGGAACCGCTCCTTGAGCTCTCGCACCTCGGCCACCACGTCCTCAACAGGACGGAAACGATAGGTATTGCCGAAGAATTCAGTCACGGAGCAGAAGTCGCAGGAGAACGGGCACCCCCGCGTGGTCTGGAGCGAATTGGCGGTCATGTACCGGTCCCGTTTCAAAAGGTCCAGGCGCGGCATGGGGATCCTTCCCATATCGGCGGGTTTTTCGGACTTATAGATCCCATTCATCCGTCCTTTTTCGGCGTCTCCGATCACTTTCTTCCATACATTTTCAGCCTCGCCCACCACCACGGCGTCAGCATGCTGTAGCGCCTCTTCGGGCATGAAGGAAGAATGGATCCCTCCCATGACCACAGGGACCCCTTTGGAGCGGTAGGCGTCAGCGATCTCATAGGCACGGGGGATATAGGTGCTCATGGCCCCGATCCCCACAAGGTCCACGGGCTCGTTCATATCCAGGGCTTCTACGGTTTCGTCTGTGATCGTGACCTCATGCCTTGCCGGTGTGAGGGCGGCGACCAAAGGGAGGCTGAGCCTCGGGAACCAGAGGGAGCGGACCTCCTTTCCGGTATGCCTCATGTGAGAATCTTTGAGGGCCGGATCGATCAGTTTGATTTTCATCTCTGAAAACTCCTTCTCCTGAGGCAGAATAAAAAGCCATTCATCCTGCCTCTTGCTTCAGGGAGCACTTGAATAAAAAGTTGTCTAAAAATACACCAGGTCCCGTGACATGTCAAGGTTGTGTTTATGTGTGTGTGCAACAGTTAGCGGCGTGTATTGATTCCTTGCGAATGATAGTTCCCATTAACTTATTGAGGGAACAATACTACAGGTTCGCCCGCTTGATGATCTTTTCGAGCTCTTTTCTGTTAATAATTCTCATAATGGTTATATTATGGCTTTGCAATCTGTATAGAACCCTGTAATCTCCGGAACGAAGCCTGTAGAGAGGCGGTTTGAATCCTTTCAGTTTCTTGATTCGGCTTCCGGTGGGCAATGGATTTATGGAAAGAGATTTTATCTCTGAGATGACCTGATCGCGGAAGGCTTTTGGAATGTCATTTAGGTCATCTATTGCTGCGCGGGCCAATCGGACTATGAATTCATCCATTAATCTTGACGGCTTCGTAAAAAGTCCGTCTGCGGCGTTGCGCTTCATCCTTCGTCATTGCAGCGTAGCTGTAAGTACGCCTCATTCCTCAGGACTTGCGCTCCTTGCATCCGGAGCTTTTTACTTTGCCGTCTCATAGGTAGTCATCCAGAGAAATAACTCTGCCGGCTTTTATATCCGCTTCGGCTTTTGCTATCTTCTTCCGTATAGCCGGGCTGTTCTCAATGATAAAATCTTCAAGATCGTCTTCCGTAAGCCGGGTAAGAGATGCCGCCGGTTTACCTCTATAGGTGATGATGACGGGTTCGCCCTTAACCACCTCACGCAGCAGTTCATTCGTTTTGTTCTTTAATTCAACCGTATTTGCCACTCTCATAAAAGGCGCCTCCTAACAGAGCTATTATAATAGCTCTGTTGCAGCATGTCAAGCAGATAAAAAACAGCAGATAAAAAAAGTCGAGTTATTTTTTTTACCTATGACGTCTTGATTTCATTGCCTTTTCGATCTCCCGTGTCTCTTCCCGCTTCTTGATGTCCTCTCGCTTGTCGTACTCGCGTTTCCCCTTGGCCAGGGCGAGTTCCACCTTGGCCCGGCCCCGGGAAAAATAGACGCTTACCGGGATCAGGGAGAACCCTTTCTCCTTAATCTTGCCGATCATACGGCGGATCTCCTTCTTGTGCATGAGAAGCTTGCGGGTCCGGATGGGATCGTGGTTGGAGATATTCCCGTGTGTGTAGGGGCTGATATGCATCTGATAGAGGTAGAGCTCTTCCCCCTTTAATCCTGCATAACTGTCTTTGAGATTGGCCTGTCCATTCCGCAGGGATTTGACTTCGGTTCCGGTCAGGATCATGCCCGCCTCGTATTTTTCCACCAGGAAGTAATCCCTGTGGGCCTTGCGGTTGGTGCAGACGATCTTTTTGTCTTCCATGGGTTCCCCTGAAAATGCAGAGCCGTGTTCAGGACACCCGTACAGTAACATAAACGCAAAACCATGGGCAATATGTTTGATCATACCCGAATCCCGATATAGAAATACTAAAATTGCCCTCTCCCCATTCATGGGGAGAAGGAATTTATTGATTGCCCTAAACCTTGTCCCCAAATGAGCTGAATCTCCATAATTGTGACACAGTCTACAAGGGGAGGGGGATTTGCCGGGAGAACAATTTTCTATCGCTGTTGTTGAAATAATAAGGGACTGGACCCTTTTTGAAAGCTTGATTTTTCTTATGGGATGATATAGGATTTTTGAAAACTCATTCAGGAGGAGAGACCTTGGCGGATCTCAGCCACTTCGATGAAGAGGGGCGTTCCCGTATGGTGGATGTCTCGGACAAGGAAGAAACCCTTCGGGAGGCCGTGGCGCGCGGCGCCATATCCATGCAGCCCCGGACCTTCGATCTGATTCAGGACAGGAAGATCAGCAAAGGGGACGTCCTGGGCGTGGCCCGTGTGGCCGGGATCATGGCGGCGAAACGCACGGCCGAGCTGATCCCCATGTGCCACCCGCTCAATATTACGGGAATTGAGATCCACTTCTACCCGGATCAGGAGAAGAGCAGCATAGAGATCGAGGCCCGGGCCAGGGTTACAGGCAAAACCGGGGTCGAGATGGAGGCGCTGACTGCGGTCTCTGCCGCTGCCCTCACCATCTACGACATGGCCAAGGCCGTGGACCGGGAGATGGTGATTTCGGATATCCGGCTTATGAAAAAGAGCGGCGGGAAAAGCGGCGCCTTTGAGCGCAAGGCGTAAAAAGTTAGCCGTAAAGGTTGAAAAATTCTGGAAAAGGTGTATAGTTATATTACGTAATCTAAAAAAAGGGGGGCGATTGGTCTCGACGGGGGTGAGAAAGCCCCGGCTGCATGCCGAGGTCCCGGTGGCTCGTTAAACAATCGGGAAAACACAACTGCCAACAACGAACTGGCACTGGCTGCTTAATTAAGCAACCCGTCCTCTTTCTCCTGCCTGTGGGGGGGAGTCAGGGCGCAATATTCACAGGATAGCCAAGCGGGGAGGGCTCCGGCCCCAAAGGCGAAACATTAGGAGATAGCGAAGAGGCTAAGCCCGCCCCTGGGGCGTGCCTCCGGGCGAATCCTAAATCCAAGGGTAAGCATGTAGATGTCGTGGCGGACCATTTCCGGACGCGGGTTCGATCAACAAAGGGTCGCCTTTACCCGTGAGGGTAAAGTGATAACGGGGCTCACATCGGTGAAACCTACGGCAGGAAGGCCTGCTAAGGCAATACCGAGGGGTAGGAAGAGGGCCAACCTCAGGCCTGCCCTGTAGAGACTCATAGGCCGGCTGAGTCAGACAGGACCGAGCCGGTACTAGGATTCACCAAGGGGCAAGATTCCATGTGGTGAATAAGACGCCCCGCATCCTGATACCACAGGATGAAGGTATAGTCCAGCCCGTATCGAAAGATACGGATCGGCTGTCCCGCCGCCTCCACCAATTTTCATTTGAAGCGCAGTGTCGTGTCAACCTTGTAGTGTCTTTTGGTGTCACCCCCTCATCCTGACCTTCTCCCCTATGGGGAGAAGGGATGTTTGAACTTCCTCTCCCCTTGGGGATTGAGGTGAGGTGGAAATTGAATACTGCCCAGGCGTAGTCTCAAGAAGAAGCCGGACTTTCCAATAAGGACCAGAAAATCGAATCGCTTCGATAGACAAGCACTTTCTGTACTCTTGGCGGGTGGCCATCGTGGTGGAAGACCATGTCCTCGATCATATGGATTATGAGGGGGAGGCAAAGCCGTCAATCCTCTACATAGTACCTTTCATAATGGCCATCGATGTATCTGCCGGATCGGCTGTAATGTTCCGGGATCCAGACAGATTCCCAGTAACCGCTTTCCATATGGCGTTCCTGATCGTATGGTCTTCTGTAATGTCCGGGAGGAGAGCAGGGCGAAGACACGGGTTGCACATAACGGTATTCATAAACGACCGTTGGCGGAGGGTAAACATAGGCCGGCTGCGCATAAACCGGTCCTGATGGATGGCTAAACAGCTGATCCAGAAGCAGATAGGAAGCAACCCCGATGGCGGCTCCCTGCCATCTGTGGCGGCTCTTTTCGCCTGCTTCGGCAGGGGATATGACCGAAAGGCCCAGAAAGCTGATCAGGATAGCGGGAATAATCCATTTTTTCATACAATTCTCCTTTCAATTCTTTTTCTCGATAACCTTTTTACTGTTACTGTTTCTGTCTTATAAGACGATCAAAAAAACTTTTTATTCACCAGTCGCCTGTTTTGTTTTCCTGCATTGGGGATTCAGGAACCATTGAAAGGCGTTTAAGACCAGACTGTGCGTGATCTCGCCGTCCCGAATGAGTTCATAAATCTGGTTCAATGGGATGAGGCAGACATCAATATCTTCTCCGATATCCAGTTTTTGTTCCCCTATCCGGCGGACATTTTTGGCAAGGAACATATGGCACCGGTTGTTCATAAAGGCGGGGTTGGGGTGGGCCACACCCAGGGAGCTTATCTCTTCACTGTCATAACCGGTCTCTTCACACATTTCACGTCTTGCTGCCTGAATCGGGGAGTCATCCGACGGGTCCACCAGTCCTCCGGGGATCTCAAGGGTGAAGGATCGGATACCGGCCCGGAACTGACGGATCATCACCACTTGGTTATCAGAGGTCACGGGGATGATGTTGGCCCAGTCCATGGTCTGAAGAACATAAAACGGGTACTGGTCCCCGGTCCTGGGAGAGATATAGGTTTCCCGCATGAGGTCAAAGATACGAAAGTGCTGGATGCATTCACTTCGGATCGGCTTCCATTCGCGTAACATGATTCAAGGCCCCTCGCAATATGGTCAACAGCCCGATATCAGGATATTCCGATGAACCCTGTTTAAGTTGAACCACGCAGAAATTAAAAAAATCAAATTGACAAATCAAAATGTAAAAATGGTGCAGCCTCTTTTGGAAAGCCAGCCCTGGATTCAAAATATAAGTTCCCAATCAGGCAGGACGCCGAAGCACATGATGACGAATAACTCGGGAGATCTCCCCTTTCTATTGTACTTCAATAAACTTGAGTTAAAATGAATCATTATCAGAACCCGTCTTGAAAATGCATATTTGATTTTTGCGCTGTCATTTTGATCTTTGATTCTTTATTTTTAATTTATATAGCCATTCAACTTTCTCACGAAAGAACCTAAAGTTTTTTAAACACTATCATGTTTCATGACCATAATAAAGCGCTTTTTAAAAATGGAGTCAAGAAACATAAAACATATTCTTGACAGGTTTATTGTTGCTAAAGTATCATTAATATTAGGAGAACAATCACTACAGCCGTCATTTTATATTCTCAGACATTGCTGGTCTTTTGAAACGCTGTTGTCCGGAGATGTCCATCTGAACGTGGGGTGCAGAAAAAGGTATGCCCATCAAGATCGGTATCGTCGACGATGATCAGGGAAGTCTTCAAGCCCTCACTGAATATGCCGTGACCCTGGGCTATGAGGTGGTCTCCGCCCGGGACGGGGAGGAGGGGCTCGATCTGTTCATGCAGGAAAAACCGGACATCCTTCTCCTGGACGGGCTCCTGCCGAAACTTCACGGCTTTGACCTGTGCAGGCAGATCAAGGGAATGCCCCAGGGAAAAGAAACCCCGATTCTGCTCATCTCCGGTGTCTACAAAGGGCACAAGTACCGCATGCAGTCTGCCAAAGAGTATCTTGCAGACGGTTATTTTGAGAAACCTCTGGACATTCATAATCTTTTTGTCCGGATCGAAGATCTGACAGGGAACAGTAACGACGCGGGCCAAGGATTCAATATGGGGCGCCTTCATTTCAGGAAGCTGAAAGAAGGTACCTTTCTCCGTCTCCTGCACACTCTCTATGGAGAGAACAAGACCGGGATTCTTTACCTGGAAAAAGGGAATATCCGGAAATCGGTACATTTCAAGGATGGTTATATCTCTTTTGCGGTTTCAAACCAGAAACAGGAGAGGCTCGGCGAACTCCTTCTTGCCGACAAAAAAATATCTCCGAAACAATACAGTGATATTTCCCAGGACATGAAGGAATCAGGGAAGCGCTTTGGTTTGCTCCTGCTGGAAGCGGGATACATAGACGCCGGCACGCTTGAAACGTATTTACAACGGCAGCTGACCAACATTCTTCATAGTGTATTCACCTGGAATGCAGGATATTACGATTTCATCCCGTCCACAGGTCAAGATGAATATATCACACTGAAAACCACTCCGGCCCAGATCATTCTCAGCGGGGTCCAGAAGACATTTACCGCTGAGATCCTGGATCGCCATTTTTTAGAAACCGGCACCGTATTTGTTTTGTCTGATAACCCCCGTTTCCGGTTCCAGAACATTCAGATGGATGGAAAAGAACAAAAGATTCTCTCTCTGGTGGACGGGACCCGTTCCGTGGCGGAGATCGTCCATGATGTGCAGCTCCCGTCCGTGGAGGTGCGGAAATTCCTCTATGCGCTCTTTCTCTGCCGGATGATCCGGATGAAAGATGCAAATGAAACCGCAGAGGACGATTCGGACCTTTTGAAAGGGCGTGGATCTGACGATCTGATTGATGAGGACCTCAGGAAGTCCATCCTTAAAAAATATATTCAGGTCCGCTCACACAACTATTTCGAGATCCTTGAGATTCCGAAGACCAAAGACAAGAAAGAGATCAAGCAGGCCTTCATGAAGATGGCCAAAGTCTACCATCCGGACCGTTACTTTCACAAGTTGGATGAAAAATACAACGATTATGTCAAGGAGATTTTCCAGAAGCTAAACCAGGTCTACCATGAACTCCTTAATAATATCTCTGAAACCGAGAAGGACACGGTCAAAGCGCCGCTGGCAGCGTCCTGCTCCAAAGAGGAGCAGGAGAATGAACGGGTTGCCCGATCAGAACATTTCTTCGAGAAAGGGATGACCCTTTACCGGCAGGGGGACCTTGAAGGGGCACAGAGAGCCCTTGTCTCTGCCATCCAGGTCAGTCCCAAAGAGACTGAATATCATATCCAGCTGGGCCTGATATTCATGGAAGGATCGGATGCGGAACCTAATCAGCTGGACCTGGCGGAGAGTGCGTTCAGCTATGCCATGAACCTCTCGGCCCGGGATGCCCGTCCGTATTTCTATCTGGGGTGCGTGTACAAGGTCAGAAACGACTTCGATCGGTCAGAGCAGATGTTCTG
Organism: bacterium; assembly: GCA_919901565.1. Lineage (GTDB taxonomy): Bacteria > CG2-30-53-67 > CG2-30-53-67 > CG2-30-53-67 > CG2-30-53-67 > CG2-30-53-67. The sequence continues at coordinate 27,631 of CAKKPE010000113.1, read as the reverse complement.
TCGGGCACTGGAGAGAAACCCGAAATATATTGATGCAATGAGGGAGATCCGACTGATCAACATGCGCAAGAAAAAGAGTGTCAAACAGATTTGGCAGGAGATCATCGGGAAAGAATAGAATTCCAACTTGCTTTTCACCGTGTTCAAGCGTATAGTACACCCCACAATCAACATGACGTTATTTAAAAACAGCAAATGAATATGCGGTCCCTTGACAGGATTTCTACGGCCACATTATGATGCCCTTACGCAATAAAATTGTTTTCTCTCTCGTACTTCTGTCCGGACTGCTGCTCATCTTCATGATGCAGAAATATCCTGAAAACGATATGAGCCGTATTGAACAGGGGGTGTCCGCTCCGGATTTCACTCTCAAGGATCTGCAGGGGCATGAAGTGCGGCTCTCGGATTTTCGGGGAAAGCTGGTCTTCCTGAATTTCTGGGCCACATGGTGCCCTCCATGCAGGGAAGAGATGTCTTCCATAGAGGACCTTTACCGTTCCATGCAGGGCCGTCCGTTTCAAATTCTGGCGGTGAGCGTTGATGATGATCCGAAACAGGTGCAAGGCTTAAGGCAGTTTGCCGGGTATACCTTCCCCATGTTTATGGACGATAACCAAAGAGCGGCGACCATTTACAGGACTACGGGGGTCCCTGAGACATTCCTCATCGGTCAGGATGGAACAATTCTTTATAAGGTGATCGGGCCGCGGGACTGGACGGATACACAAATGACCCAAATCTTTGAGCAGTTGCTGGCTAAAATGGATATGGAACGGCCGTAACGGGGTAAAACCGTACGGCTTCATCACATCACATCTCGCAACCTTCCGATTTATTTAAGAAAACATATCATTTTCCCCTTGACATAAGAAATGGGCATATGCTAAGTTATTATTAAATAAGTGATTATTTGTTATATGCTTGAAATCTTGATTTCCAGATCGGCAAGATAAATACAAAAAACTGCTGGGAGGGGAAAATGACAAAGGCAGAACTTGTGGAGACTGTCGTTGAGAATATAAACGGTTTAACAAAGAAGCAGACCGAAGTTATTGTGAACACCATATTCGACAGTATTAAAGACGCTCTGGCACGAGGCGACAAGGTCGAACTGAGGGGTTTCGGAAGTTTCAAGATCCGGGAAAGGCGCTCCAGGGATGGCCGCAACCCCAAGACCGGCAACCTGGTACAGGTCCCTTCCAAAAGAGTTCCCTTTTTCAAGGCTGGGAAAGAACTTAAAGTCCGTGTAGACAGCGATTCTACAAGCGCTTAGCGGTTTAATAAGATCTAAAATAAAGAGGATCATAAAAACCCGGTCTTTGACCGGGTTTTTAATTTATGGTATTATAATATTCTATATTGAATGTTTTTTTTCTTGACTCCTTGAATTAATAATGTTAATAATTTATAAATTTTTTGAAGCTAAAAAATGCATTCCGGGGGAGGATGATTGTGGGGTCAGATAAAGTTATCGTTTTAAATGATCAGAATTTTCAGGATGAAATCAAGGCATCTCAAGTGCCAGTGTTGGTTGATTTTTGGGCTGAGTGGTGTGCTCCATGCCGGATGATCGCTCCCATCCTGGATGAGATTGCCGAAGAGCATGCAGGAAAACTGAAGATTGCAAAACTCAATGTCGATCAGAACCGATCCATCGCAGCTCAATATGGGGTCATGTCCATACCCACGCTGATCATTTTCAAAGATGGTGAGATGGTGGAGCAAATGATCGGTGCCCAACCCAAAGAAAATCTGCTCAAGATTCTTAAGTCCGTGATTTAAGTCCTATTCCCAAGTGAGGAGATCTCCGATGGATTATGAAAATGCGGCTGAGTTACTCAAGATCATGGGTCATCCAACCAGGTTAAGAATTCTGATGCACTTAAAAAATGAAAACAAGTGCGTGAAGAATATATGGGAAAGCCTATCACTTCCGCAAGCCAATGTTTCCCAGCATCTCATCCTGATGAAAAACAAGGGCATCCTTGATTCTGAGAGAAAGGGTTCCCAGATCTGTTACTTCCTGAGCAACGACAGTGTGATGAACATCCTTAAATATCTTGAGAATAACGGTCACAGTTAGGCTCCTTAAAGGCCTGCCTGAACATTTTCTCCCCTTATAAAACATCACATTCCAAATTCTATTGTTCTGTCCTGTCGCATATGGTATGTTGACTTATTTTTCAGTATAAAAAGAATGAAGACGTGTGTCTTTCCCACATATCTTTTTTAGGAATATCCGTTTCAAACAATCGCTTTCCTGGTCAAGGCGGCAGAGAAGAGAGAACATGAGAAGACATAAGGAAATTGCCAGAGCGGCCGGGGTCATCGGCACCTCTACTCTGGTGAGCCGTCTGATGGGATACATCCGTGATATGGTCATGAGCAGCCTTTTTGGCGCCGGCATGGTTACGGATGCCTATATAGCGGCCTTCCGGATACCAAATTATCTGATCAGACTCTTCGGTGAAGGGACCCTGAACGCTTCTTTTGTACCTGTTTTTACCGAAACCCTGAACCAGAAGGGCCGGGAAAAGGCATGGGAGTTGGCGAATGTGGTGATCACTGCGATCTTCACGATCCTGGCATTGTTTGTGGTCCTCGGGATGATCTTCACTCCGGGTGTGGTGAGAGTCATTACACCCGGTTTTACCAAAGATCCGTTGCAGTTCAATCTCACGGTCCTTCTGACCAGGATCATCTTCCCGGTTGCGATCTTTGTGGGACTTTCCGCCGCCTCCATGGGAATACTGAACTCGTTGAATCACTTCGGATCGCCGGCCATCGCCCCATCTTTTTTTAACCTCATGATTATCTTGTGCGCAATTTTCCTGAGCCCGCATCTATCGATACCGATCATGAGCCTCGCCATTGGGGTTCTGCTGGGAGGACTTCTGCAAATATCGGTCCAGGTTCCGTTTCTGATAAGCAAGGGGTTCAAATTCAGGTACCGGCTCAATCTTGCACATCAGGGGCTGCGGAAGATATTTGGATTAATGGTCCCCGGGGTCATCGGACAAAGCGTCCTGCAGATCAATCTGTTCGTCGGAAATCTGCTGGCTTCCCTGCTTCCCACAGGGAGCATCACCTATCTTTTTTTTGCAGACCGGCTTGTACAGTTTCCACTCGCTGTATTCGGATTTTCTGCGGCTACGGCCATGCTTCCAACGCTTTCTGTCCATGCTTCCAACAAGAATATCCCGGAGATGGTGGAAACCCTGTCAAAAGCCATACGGATGGTCCTCTTCTTGATGATTCCCTCCATGGTCGGTCTTCTGGTACTGAGCACGCCGATCGTGAATACCCTCTTTCAAAGGGGGAGTTTCGGGGCGGCTGCCACACAGGGGACGTCAGCCGCCTTGATGTTTTATTCATTAGGGCTCTGGGCGTTTGCAGAGGTTCGTATTGTCGCACAGACCTTCTACGCCACTCAGGATACCTGGACACCGATGAAGGTGGCAGCACTTTCGCTGCTGGTCAACCTTCTGTTAAGTATTATTTTAATGAGGTATCTGCAGCATGCAGGACTTGCCCTGGCCAATTCCCTCTCATCGATGCTCAATATATCGGTACTGATCTGGATACTAAGGAGGCGGATCGGGCCTCTTCAGGGAAGAAAGATTCTCAGTTCCGTTATAAAAATATTCTCGGCCTCGCTGGCTATGGGCCTATTTGCTTACTACGGCGCCTACCATGGCGTGGAGAGTGCGCTGTGGTTGTCTTCCGGACATACCGCCAGAAAAATATTCTACCTTGGGAGAGGAATCCTGATGGGTGCAGGTTCCTATGCCATGATGTGTATTACATTCAGGGTCGAAGAGTTCCAATCCACGTGGAAATGGATATTCAAGCGCACGGCCTCAAGCAACGGCAAGGTTTTGTGATACTTGCATAAAATAATACTGAAGATCAGCGGGTGAAAACCGTTTTCATCTTGTTTGATCCGTATAGGCTGACAGCAGGACTCTGTGATGAAAAGAAAAAAAAGTTCAAAAAGAACTGCCGGAAGATCGCAAAAGAGGCATGGACGATTCTGGATCTCCTGGGTGGTTTTTCTTGGCCTGCTGGTCTGTGCCATATCGATTCTTCTTTATATTGAAGTTTACCGGGAAAAACTTCAGCAATGGATCCACCCTGTCCCTGCAAGGGAACAGAAAGGGATGGCTGCAGCAGAACTGGATAAGGCCGGCCGGCTAATAGACGGGCATTTGCAGGCTGTTTTCGGGAGATTGGAGATTGATCCCAAACTCATCACGACCCAGTCTAATCCTGAAAACCTTGATGGCGGCACGTTTGTTTTTAAACGGATCGAGGTCAGGATCCCATTCAGGAAGATATCCGAACTTGAAAAAGAGTTGAGCCTTGCAGCCGGAACCATGACAGGAACGACCATGCTGGTCCGGAAAGAGATTGCCGGAGAGGAGGAACGCACAACCCTGAGCTTCCGGATGATGGAACGGGTTGCCAGACAGGTGGTCCTTATCCCTTTCGGTGAGGCTCTTGTACAAAGAACACCATCCCTGGAACGGGTTAGGGTGGCCATTATCATCGATGATGTCGGACTCAGCCTTCTCCCGGTCAAGATGCTTTTATCCATGGACCAGCCGTTTACCTTCTCGATTATACCGGGTTTGGAGCATTCCCTGGATGCTGCCGGCATGATCCATGAAAAGCAGAGAGAGATCATGCTTCATATCCCCATGGAGCCTATAAATTATCCTCAGAAGGACCCTGGAGGACTCGCTCTCATGGTCAGCATGAACCCCGATGAAATCAGGACACGCGTGGATGAACTGCTCAAACAGGTCCCCTATCTTGCCGGGGTCAACAACCATATGGGGTCCCGATTCACCCAGGATCGTGAACGCATCTCCGTGTTTCTAAAAGAGATCAGGGAAAAGGATCTCTTTTTTATCGACAGCCTGACTGCAAAGAATTCCGTAGCCTATGATGAAGCTTTGCATCTTGGGATCAAATCCGGCAAACGGGACATCTTTCTCGACAATCTTGACGAGGAAGAATCGATCATTGAGCAGATTGATAAGCTGATCCGATTGGCAAAGCGCAGGGGCTATGCCATTGCCATTTGTCACCCCAGGGAGAATACCATCCGTGCGCTCCGGGATTCCATTGAGAAATTACAATCCCAGGGGATCGAAATCGTCCCGGTGTCTGAACTGATCGGCGTTTCATGAAAGGGTTACGATGCTTTGCCTCGGAATAGAGACCTCCTGCGACGAGACCTCGGCAGCCGTGGTGGAGGACGGACGGAAGATCCGCTCCAACATCATCGCATCCCAGGTGGATATACACAGGAAATACGGCGGTGTGGTTCCGGAACTGGCGTCCAGGCGGCATGTGGAGCAGATCTCGCAGGTGGTGGACCTTGCTTTTGAAGAAGCCGGTGTGTCGCTGCAGAATATCGATCTGATCGGGGTGACCTATGCCCCGGGGCTGGTGGGAGCCTTACTGGTCGGACTCTCTTTTGCAAAGGCCGTGGCTTTTTCCTGCGGGATCCCCTTTGTGGGTGTGCACCACCTGCAGGGCCATATCCATGCCATATCGCTCGAGCAGGAAGTCCCCTATCCTTTTCTCAGCCTCGTGGTATCGGGCGGCCATACCGAGCTGATCCATGTCCGTCAATTCGGTGATTATACCATACTGGGAAAAACAAGGGACGATGCCGTAGGCGAGGCATTTGACAAGGTCGCCAAAATCATGGGGCTGGGTTATCCCGGAGGTCCGGTACTGGATGTCCTGGCAGAGGAGGGAGACCCCCATTTTGCAGAATTTCCAAGGTCCATGCTATCGGCAGGGTCCCTGGACTTCAGTTTCAGCGGATTGAAAACAGCGGTTCTCAACTTCCTTTTAAAAAACGGGTGGGGTCCGGGAGGAGAGGGAACTGCAGGGTTGCGGGAGCACCTGGCGGACATAGCAGCATCTTTCCAGGAAGCAGCGGTCCAGGTTCTTGTGGACAAGGCTATGATGGCCCTTGAGACGTACGGATTCGAGCGCATGGTCCTTTCAGGCGGTGTGGCGTCAAACCGCCGTTTGAGGAAACGGTTGAAGGAGGAATCTGATAAGAGGGGCATAGGCTTCTTTGCTCCATCTCCGATTCTCTGCACGGATAACGGCGCGATGATTGCTGCGGTTGCCACCAGCGCCTTCCGGATGGGCCGTCAGGACCGTCTGGATTTGAATGCCGCGGCCTGTCTTCCGCTGGGGCACCCTCCGGACAAAGATGATGCCATGGGTTGACAGGAGGCGCATTTTCAACGTACACTATCCGCAAATGAAAATTAAAAATATAGATCTGGGTTTGGGATTGGTATCGGCTCCTATAGCCGGGGTGAGTGACCTTGCCTTTCGCCTTCTTGCAAGGCGGAACGGCGCGGACCTGGTCTTTACGGAGATGATTTCATCGGCATCCCTTACCCGTAATCCTGAAAGAAATGCTCAGCATATTATGACCTGCGACGAGGAGAGGCCCGTTGCCGCACAGATCTTCGGGGCAAATCCCGGAGAGATGGCCCGGGCCGCCGCGATGCTTTCTGAAAAAGGTGTTGATCTCATCGATATCAATATGGGTTGTCCGGTAAGGAAAGTGATCCGATCAGGTGCGGGATCGGCCCTGCTTCGTGACATCCGCAAGGCCGGGGATCTGGTCCGCGCCGTGGTTCAGGCAACGCATCTGCCGGTGACGGTAAAGACCCGTTCCGGCTGGGACCATGACAGCCTGTGTGCTGTGGATCTTGCCCTTGCCGTCGAGGATGCAGGTGCAGCGGCATTGACCATCCATCCCCGGACCAAATCCCAGGCATTCGGCGGTCATTCGGACTGGGAGATGATCCGAAAGGTCAAAGCATCCCTGAAGATCCCTGTTATCGGCAACGGGGATATCAGGGTCCCCGAAGATGCGGAGAGGATGTTCAGAGAGACCCAATGCGACGGGATTATGATCGGACGTGCGGCACTGGGGAATCCCTGGATCTTCAGCAGGATACGTTCATACCTTCTGCACGGAAAGGAAACCCAGCGTCCTGATACGGATGTGATCAAACAGACCCTGCTCATCCACCTGAAAACCGAAGTGGGACTCAAAGGGGAGAGGCATGGCATTCCCCATATGAGAAAATTTGCGGCCTGGTATTCGAGAGGTCTTCCGGGTTCGGCCGAATTCAGGAACCGGATCAACCGGCAGATCCGTTATGAGGAATTTTGCAGCGTTGTCGAAGATTATTTCAGTTCTGTGAAGAATATCATGACCGCTGATCGGGCCGCCTCATGAATAAGAGTGAAAAGAGACAAAACCGGATCAGTGATCCCGCACAGAGGGTCCAGGAGTATTATGACAACATCCTGTCAAGCCTGATCGACGGGATCGTTGTTGTGGATAATGAGTTTCGGATCACCACATTCAGCGCGACCGCTGAACAGATGACGGAGATCAAGGCCGATTCCGTCCAGGGGAAGAAGCTTTCAGAAATCTTCGACGAGAAGTCGGGGATTCATACCCTGGTCATGAAAACCATCCAGACGGGGAGGAGCTATTCAGACTCCAATTTTTCCATCTACGGATATTTCGGTGATCGCCATGACATCGGATTGGCCACGTCTCCGCTTATCGATTTCCAGGGTATGTCGATCGGCGTGGTGATTGTTTTCAGGGATCTCTCCCAGGTCAAATCCCTTGAAGAGCGGCTGCGCAAAGGTGAACGGCTTGCCTCTCTCGGTATCCTCGCTGCCGGGATGGCGCATGAGATCAAGAACCCTTTAGGCGGTATCCGTGGTGCCAGCCAGCTGCTTAGCAAGGAAATGGGCGAAGGGCATCTTCTTCAGGAATACACGGATGTGATCATCCGTGAGGCGGACCGATTGAACATGATCATACAGTGACTGCTCGACTTTTCAAGGCCCCCCGAGTTGAAGCTTCGTCCCACGAATCTCCATCAGGTACTGGAACGTGTTGCATCTCTTGTGCGGATGGAATCCCCATCAGAGAAGGTCCGGTTTATCAGAAACTTTGATCCGAGCCTTCCCGAGGTGCCTGCCGACCCTGATCAGTTGAGCCAGGTCTTTCTGAACCTGTTCAAGAACGGGATCGATGCCATGGGCGGTGAAGGTGTCCTGTCCCTGACCACGCGGATGCTCCCAGGATACCGGATGCAGGATGGGGAGCACGATAAAAAGGGGATGATTGCCGTGGATGTCGAGGATACCGGATGCGGAATCGATCCAGGGGAAATCGGTAAGATATTCGATCCTTTTTACACCCATAAGGCCGGTGGTGTGGGCCTTGGGCTTTCAATCAGCCACCGGATCATCGAGGAGCATGGAGGAAAGATTGAGGTAACGAGTACTTCCGGTAAAGGGACCTGTTTCCACGTTTGTCTGCCGGTTGCCATACCGGGGAAGGACGTGTAACCGGACAAAATCTTTCAGCATCTGCAAAAGATGCGGCAAGGGCATTTATGTTTGAAAAGAAGATTCTGGTGATCGATGATGATGAAAGCATGCGTTGGGTGATTAAAAAAGCACTGGAAAAGGAAGGGTACCAGGTTGCTGTTTCATCGAATGCAGAGGAAGGGCTGAAACATCTGGACAAAGAGACCTTTCCCCTCGTGATCCTGGACATCCTGATGCCCGGCATGAGCGGGCTGGAATGTCTTGAAGAGATCCGCCGAAGGGATGCGAAATCACTCGCCATCGTCATGACAGCCCAGGCGACCATGCAGAATGCCATCGAGGCCATGAAGAAAGGTGCTTTTGATTACCTGACCAAACCCTTTGATATGGATGCCTTAACCCTCATTGCAGCAAAAGCCTGGCGGATTCTTGAGTTGAATGATGAAGTGGAAGTTCTGAAGGAAGAGATCCGTGAGAAATTCGAGTCCGTGACCGTGGTGGGTGAGAGCGCGAAGATGCAGGAGATCTTCAAGACCATCGGACGGATTGCAGAACGGGACGTCACGGTGCTGCTGACCGGAGAGAGCGGCACAGGCAAGGAGGTCATTGCAAGGGCCATCCACTACAACAGTCACCGGTTCGGAAAGCCCTTCATCACCGTCAATCTTGCGGCCATTCCCGGAGATCTACTGGAGTCTGAACTTTTCGGACATGAAAAAGGGTCTTTTACCGGCGCCGCTTCGCAGAAAATCGGCAAGTTTGAGCAGGCGAATGGAGGAACTATATTTCTCGATGAGATTGGCGATCTCGAGAAAAATCTGCAGACCAAACTCCTGCGTGTGCTCCAGGAGAAGGAGATCGAGCGTGTCGGAGGGAGCGGGCCGATCCCCATGGACGTCAGGATACTGGCTGCCACGAACAGCAATCTTGAGCAAAAAGTCCAGGAAGGGCTTTTCAGGGACGACCTTTTCTTCCGTCTGAACGTGGTTCCCATACATATTCCTCCTCTCAGGGAGCGCAGGGAGGATATCCCGCTGATGCTGAAATTTTTTATAGAAAGAGGCGGGAAGGAACTGGGGTCTCAGGTTTCCGGATATACAGAAGATATCTTGAACCTCCTGCTCGACTACGATTGGCCCGGCAACGTCCGGGAACTTGAAAACATGGTGAAACGGGCACTGGTGATGACCAGCGGTAAAAACCTGACCCCGGACTCATTCCCTTCCCTTGCAAAGGATAGACCGGGTGCGGAGCAGGTCATGAAGAAAAACTTTGATCTGTGTATCCGTAACAACCTCTATGAGTTTGTCCATCGAATGATCCAGGCCAATGCACAAGGAATACTCAAACACGTCATGGAACGAATTGAGTCGCCGCTCCTTGAGATGGTATTGAAAGAGGTCGGTGGGAATCAGATCAGGGCTTCACAGATCCTTGGTATCAACAGGAATACATTGCGCAAGAAGATCAAGGAATATGATATCCGGTTGAAGAACAACAAAGGCGATAAAAGATAACCCCTGGTACATTCCATCCGGCCTGTACAGCGAGGCTGAGGCACTCTGGTGTGATGGAGTAAGGCGTCATGGGAGTTCATCTGTTTTTCATCTGTTTTTCATCTGTTTTTCACTTGACAAGTTTATAGCTGGTTGTTATGTTAAGATCCATTTTCCGTTGCCTTGTAAATTATTCTCATTTTAAAAATATAGGGCTCTAAACTTCAAGGGGGAGGGTAACAGATGACCAAAGCAGAATTGATTGAGGCCATGGCTTCCGACGCAAATGTCAGTAAGACCTCAGCCGGGAAGAGTCTTGATTCCATGATCACGAATATATCCAAAGCCCTTAAAAAGGGTGAAAAGGTGACACTGATGGGCTTCGGGACCTTTTCAGTGGCCAAGAGAAAGGCACGTGAAGGGAGGAACCCGAGAACTGGTGAGACGATCAAGATCAAGGCCAAGAAAGTCGCTAAATTCTCAGCAGGTAAAGAGCTCCGGGAATCCATCTGAGCGGCCCTATTCGTAAATACGGTGGTATTCGAATGCCGTAAGGCAGCCTCATCGGCGTTTCGCTCCTTGCGGCGTGCCACAGGGGGCACACCTCAGTCGCGTGCCTTGATGAGACCGCCTTACGACCCTCTCGGTACGTTACCATATTTACGAACAGGACCACTGAGCGGCCCTGTTCGTAAAATACATGGGATTTGATGCTTTCAAATGGAGAAGGGTCGTATTCAGCCTCTTGCCGTTAGGCGTAAGATAGATATTGCCTCATTTTTATCTTGACAAAATATTGTAAAATCAATTAAATTATTCCGGATAAAGACCTTGTAAAGGCGGTTAGCTCAGTTGGTTAGAGCGCCACGTTGACATCGTGGAGGTCGCTGGTTCAACTCCAGTACCGCCTACCATAAGAAAATGATCAGATTCGGGGAAAATTTGTGAAATAATTATTAATTTGGGGCATCACAGCAGATCCTAATGGAATGTGATGCCCTTTTTCTATTTTAAGCTGTGGAAAATACAACTGAAAAAGAGAAGATCCGTATTCTCCTGGAATCTCCGGAAGGTGAAGAGATATTGAGGCATACGTCGGCCCATGTTATGGCCCAGGCCGTCAAAGAGCTTTTCCCGGAAACCCGGTTAGCGATCGGTCCCACGATTGAAAATGGGTTCTATTATGACTTTGACACCGCAAGGCCTTTCACCCCGGAAGACCTGGACAAGATCACGGAGCGGATGCAGGAGATCGTCCGGAGAGCCTATCCGGTAGTCAGGACAGAGATGAGCCCGGATGAGGCCATTGTGTTTTTTGAGCAAAGGCATGAACCGTACAAAGTGGAGCTTATCCGGGATCTGATGGAAGAATCCATGGTCTCGCTCTACGCCCAGGGAGATTTCGTAGACCTCTGCCGGGGCCCGCATCTTCCCAATACTTCCATGCTCAAGCACTTCAAGCTCCTGAATGTGGCCGGGGCTTATTGGAGGGGGGACGAGAGGAACCCCATGCTGCAAAGGATTTATGGGACTTCTTTTGCACGCAAAGAAGGGCTTCAGAACCACTTGAAAATGCTCGAAGAGGCAAAAAAGAGAGATCATCGGAAACTGGGCCGGGAACTCGATCTCTTCGAGATCAACGAGACCGTAGGGGGAGGCCTGATCCTGTATCATCCCAAAGGGGCCATGCTCCGCTGGATCCTGGAGGATTTTGAGAAGGCCGAACACCTTAAAAGAGGTTATTTGCCGGTCATCGGGCCCCAGATTCTGAAGAGCGATGTATGGCGGATCTCAGGCCACTATGACTATTACAAGGAAAACATGTATTTCACCGAGATCGAGGGGAAGGAGTATGGGATCAAACCCATGAACTGCCCCGCCCATATGATGATTTTTCAGTCCAAGACCCGGAGTTACCGCGACCTCCCTCTCCGGTTCTTTGAACTCGGGACGGTCCACCGTCATGAGAAGACCGGTGTCCTGCATGGTCTGCTCAGGGTCAGAGGGTTCACCCAGGACGATGCCCATATCTTCTGCCTGCCCGAACAACTCACCGGCGAGATCATCGGGGTCATCGATTTCGTCCGGGATGTCATGAAGGTCTTTGGCTTCGAGTATACCCTGGAGCTCAGCACCCGGCCTGAAAAATCCATCGGATCCGATGAAGACTGGGACCGGGCCACCCTGGCACTGACGAGTGCGCTGGAAGAACACAGGCTCGCCTACACGATCAACGAGGGAGACGGTGCATTTTATGGTCCCAAGGTCGATGTGAAGATCAAGGATGCCCTTGGACGGAGCTGGCAGTGTGCCACAATCCAGTGCGATTTTACCCTTCCCGAGCGATTCAAGCTCCGTTATGCGGGACAGGACGGATCCGAACACAGGCCGATCATGCTCCACCGGGTTATTCTCGGGTCACTGGAACGTTTCATGGCCGTGCTCATCGAACATTTTGCAGGAAAGTTTCCTGTCTGGCTGGCGCCGGTACAGGCCGTGGTGATTAATATTACAGACAAACAGCTCTCCTACGCTGCCGAAGTCAAGGAGAAATTCGTGAAGGCCGGCATCCGAACCGACCTGGACGCGAGGAATGAGAAAATGGGCTACAAGATCCGGGAGGCGCAGATCCAGAAAATTCCCTATATGATCATCGTAGGTGACAGGGAGATGGAGTCCTTGAAGATATCACTTCGATCAAGGGATCGGGGAGATCTGGGGACGCTAAACATTGAATCATCGATCCAGGACATCCTGAAAGAAATTGAAGAGAAGCGCATCCCGGAAGATACCATGGAAATCAAGGACCAAGGAACAAAGATCAAAAAACAAAAAATAGGCTAATTTATTCATAGGAGGTGATTGTATAAAAAAAAGAGATAACCAGAAAGAGAGGGTGAATCAGGATATCAGGGTGCCCGAGGTCCGGGTCGTAGACGACGATGGGAGCCAGCTGGGAGTTCTTTCCATCTCGGAAGCCTTGCGGATCTGCGAAGAAAAAGGGCTGGATCTCGTGGAGATTTCACCTACAGCCAAACCTCCCGTGTGCCGCATCATGGATTACGGGAAATTTCTTTACCAGAAGAACAAGAAGGCCAACATTGCAAGGAAGAAGCAGCAGGTTATCCTGGTCAAGGAGGTCAAGCTCAGGCCGAATACGGAAGAACATGACATGATGTTCAAAGTGGGCCATGCAGAACGTTTTTTAAAGGACGGCAACAAGGCCAAGATCTCCATCATGTTCAGGGGCAGGGAGATGATGTATTCCGAGAGAGGGAGAAAGATGCTCTCTGAGTTTGCAGAAAAACTTTTGGAGATCTGCACGGTGGAGCAGACGCCAAGATTGGAAGGAAGGAACATGATCATGATCCTCGCGCCAAAACCTGGAGGGGCTGCTTCACGGAAGAAAACACAGAATTCTTAAGAGGTGAGTCGATATGCCAAAGATCAAGAGTCATAGAGGGGCGTCAAAACGCTTCAAGAAGACAGGGACGGGCAAGATAAAGCGAAGCAAGGCCAATACAAGTCATATCCTGACTTCAAAGACCACCAAAAGGAAACGAAAGCTTCGTCAGTCGACACTCGTCAGCAGCGCCAATTTAAAAAGTATAAAAAAACTTCTGCCCTGATCGGTCAACAAAGAAAGACCCCTTCCGGGGTGGAAGAAAAAAAGGAGGAATGACCCATGTCAAGAGTAAAAGGGGGCAACAAGCGGCTTCACCGGAGAAAAAAGATATTAAAGATGGCCAAGGGGTTCTACGGGGCCAGGAAAAATCTTTTCCGTACAGCCATAGAAGCCGTTGACGAGGCGTTGCTGAACGCCTATATCGGGAGAAAGCTCAGGAAGAGGGATTTCCGGCAGCTCTGGATCACCAGGATTAATGCAGCAGCCAGGGCGAGCGGCATTACTTACAGCAGATTGATCCAGGGACTTAAGAATGCAAGTGTCGGGGTCAACCGGAAGATGATGGCGGAACTGGCAGTGAACAACCCCCAGGATTTTGCCAGTCTCACCGAGGTTGCCAAGAACCACCTGCCATCTGCTTGATATCCTCTTCATTAGCGGAAAGCTCAACGCAGCAGACGGACTTTTTACATTGCCGTCACGCCTTAGACGAGTGAGGCCCGATGTCGATGACCATGTCTGAAATGTCAGACGCCCTGGACAAGATCGAAGAGCAAGGCATGCGTGAAGTGACTGCGGCTTCGACCATTCCCGAAGTTGACTCCTGCCGTGTACGTCTGCTTGGCAAGAAAGGGACCCTGACCGCTCTGTTAAGCGGCATGAAGGACCTGACTGCCGATGACCGTCCCTTGGCCGGCAAGGCGGTCAATGAGCTGAAAGCGAAACTTCAGAAATGGATCGATCAGCGGACAGAGGAGATCTCGCTTCGCGAAGAGGCGCGGCGCCTTCAGGATGAGAAGGTTGATATCACCCTTCCGGGACGAAGAAGGCATGCCGGCCGGTTGCACCCGATCACACAAACCTTTCAGCGGATTCAGGAGATCTTTATCGGCCTCGGCTTCCGTATCGCCGAAGGGCCTGAGGTCGAAGAGGACTATTATAATTTCGAAGCCCTGAATATCCCCAGGGACCACCCTGCGCGGGATATGCAGGATACCTTTTATATCACAGACGATATCCTTCTTCGTACGCATACGTCTCCGGTCCAGATACGGACCATGAAAAGTCAACCCCCTCCTATACGGATTATTGCTCCCGGCAAGGTCTACCGCTGTGATGCCGATATTTCGCACACCCCCATGTTCCACCAGGTTGAGGGCCTGATGGTGGACCGGCGGGTTACTTTCGGCGACCTGAAAGGGGTCCTCGGGTTCTTTCTCCATCAGATATTCGGCAAGAACATCGGAATCCGTTTCCGGCCCAGTTTCTTCCCATTCACTGAACCTTCGGCCGAAGTGGATATAGCCTGTGTGATGTGCAAAGGCAAGGGGTGCCGTGTCTGTAAACAGACAGGATGGCTGGAGATTATGGGCGCCGGTATGGTTGACCCGGAGGTCTTCCGTATGGTCGGCTACGATCCGCATGAAGTCACCGGTTTTGCCTTTGGCATGGGTGTGGAGCGGATCGCCATGCTCAGGTATCGGATCGACGATATCAGGCTCTTCTTTGAAAACGATCTGCGATTTCTATCACAGTTTTGAGCATTTTAATATTTAAGATCATCTCCAAAAGCATGGGTGAAAACATCAGGGGTCAAGGGGTCAAGGATTCGAGGGGTCGAGTGAAGTGCTAAAAACATAAGGGGCCGAGGGTCCCAGGGTTTTTCTTTGGAGATTTTGCTTGCATTTAAGTATTTCACTTGACCCCTTGGACCCTGGAATCCTCGAACCCTTTTACCCACTATATGGGAGAAAAACCAGAATTTTTAACAATTTTGTCCTGATGACTGCGTGACGACGTATCTAAAATTACTTGGAAGATAAACAGATGCTGATCAGTTACAACTGGCTAAGGGAATTTGTAGAGTTCGATGATTCGCCTTCGGAAATCACTGAACGGTTGACCATGGCGGGGCTGGAAGTGGAGTCCATGACCTCTCTCGACAAAGGGTTCGATAACCTTGTCGTCGCTCAGATCTTGACGAGAGAACTCATCCCTAAAACCGATCATCTCACACTCTGCAGGGTTGATGTGGGCAGGGAGCATCTCGATGTGGTGTGCGGCGCCCCGAATCACCGGGTTGGAGACAAGGTCGTGCTGGCCCTGCCGGGTTCAAGACTCCCCGGCGGAAAAGAGATCCGAAAGGCCAAAATATACGGCGTCGAATCGAACGGAATGATCTGTTCAGAAAAAGAGCTGGGCATATCGGATCAAGCCTCCGGCGTGATGATCCTGGAAGAGGGGACCGTTCCCGGGACACCGGCGGCCGAAGCCCTGGGGCTGAAGGATACGATACTGGAATTGAATGTTACGCCGAATCGTCCGGATGCCTTGAGCCATCTGGGTGTGGCCAGGGAGGTTTCGGCCCTGACCGGTTCCCCTTTGAAAATGCCGATCCATCAGGTCAGCGAGGCCGGCCAGGGAATTTCCTCATTGAGTTCTGTTGAGATCCAGGATCCGTCCCTCTGCCCGCGTTATGCCGGCAGGATGGTCATGGACGTCACGGTCCGGCCTTCCCCCGTCTGGATGCAGCAGCGTCTTCGGGCTGTAGGATATCGACCGATCAACAATGTGGTCGATGTGACCAACTACGTCCTTGCAGAGATGGGGCACCCACTGCATGCCTTTGATTTCGGCCTGCTCGGCGGATACCGGATCGTGGTTCGAACGGCACGAGACAAGGAGAAAATCCTGACCCTGGATGGCGTTGAGAGGAAACTGGACCCCTCCATGCTCGCTATTTGTGACGCCGACAAACCCGTAGCTGTTGCCGGCATCATGGGCGGACAAGGAACGCAGGTCAGCGGGGAAACCCAGCGGATCTTCCTGGAAGCAGCCTGTTTCGATCCCACCTCCATCCGCAGGACATCCAAAAAGCTTGGACTCCATTCAGAATCCTCCCACCGTTTTGAGCGGGGGACCGACATCCAGGGGATGATCTCTGCATTAGACCGGGCGGCTTACCTGGTCCGGGAACTGGCCGGCGGAACCATCGCAAAAGGCCGGATCGATCTCTATCCGTCAAAACGCCCATCCCTGGAGATCCCGGTCCATTCGGACCATGTCCGCTCCATGCTCGGCGTAGATGTGCCTTCTGATGAGATCAATCGCATATTCAGTTCCCTCTGCTTTGAAATTGCGGAAAAAAGCGAAGACAAGGCCGTGGTCATGATCCCGAGTTTCAGGGCCGATCTTACCCGTGAGATCGATCTCATTGAGGAGGTCGCAAGAATCTACGGGTACAACCGGATTCCAACCACGCTTCCCCAATCCATAATGACGTCAGCGGACATGACCTTTGAACAGAAATGGAGAGACCGTGTAAGCAGGATTCTTGTCGGCCTGGGATATTATGAGACCATTCACTACAGCTTCCACAATCCCAAAGATCTCGACGACCTTGGTATTGGGAAAGAAGACCCTTTACGCTCACAGATCCGGATACGCAATCCCCTAAGCGAGGACCAGAGCGCATTACGGACCACCATGATTCCAGGATTGATCCATACCCTCCAGTACAACCTGAAACGGTCTCTGTCAGACATCAGGATATTTGAAATCGGACGTGTTTTTGAACCCAGGGACTCGGGCCTTCCCCTTGAAAAGAACTATCTTGCCGGGATGATCGCCGGCAAGGACAGGCCTGTGGGCTGGGATGTGACTCGGAAGAACCTGGATTTTTTTGATCTTAAAGGGGACCTTGAGGAACTGTTTGAAAGAGCAGGAATACGTGATGTCAACTTTGTGCCCCAGGATCAGATCCGCTTTCTGCATCCTGGAAAGAGTGCGTGGATAGAATGCGGCAAGGCCCGTTTTGGTTTCATGGGTGAATTTCATCCCGGTCTCTTAAAAAAATTCGAACTGCAGGACCCTGTCCAGTGTTTTGAGATCGACCTTGACCTCTGTCTTCAGAATGCCTCGGAAGAGACCACCTATGCGGCGGTGCCCCGTTTTCCTTCTGTGGACAGGGACATTGCCCTGATCCTTCCGGAAGAGATCTCTGCGGCCGAGGTGGAGAAACAGATACGCGGTCTTGAACCCGAACTGATCCGTGAGGTCCTTGTTTTCGATCTCTACCGTGGGAAGCCTATCCCTGCCGGTAAAAAAAGCCTTGCCTTCTCCATGCGTTTTCAGGCCGAGGACCGGACCTTGACGGACCTGGAGATCAACGAGATCCGGGACCGGATTGTGAGAGAGATGTGTAGAGTATTTCATGCAACGTTAAGGGAATAAAGAAGACAAGGGTTCAAGGGTTCAAGGGGTCAAGGGGTCAAGGGGTCAAGTGAAGTGCTCAAAACATAAGGGGCCGAGGTTCCTAAGCGTGTCCCGCTTTTCTATATCCTTGCCGTCTTCGACGGCTACTATACTAAGGCATCTTGGGATCCAGTTTTTTTTCTGGAGATTTTTCTTGCAGTTAAGTATTTCACTTGACCCCTGGACCCCTGGAATCCTCGAACCCTTTTTACCCAGTAGATGTGAGAAATCCAAAAAAGTAAAAATGCATATCAAATCACATAACTTCTAAGGATAGATAATATGATCCCCACGGTAGAATGGAAAGACATGAAGGTCCGGATGATCGATCAGACGCTTTTGCCAATCGAAGTCATCTACCGGGAGTATTCTGATTATCGTGAAGTCGTTTCTGCGATTAAGAATCTGGTGGTCCGGGGAGCGCCGGCCATCGGGGTTACGGCTGCCATGGCCGTGGCCCTCGGGGCACAGGAGATCAAGGTCGAATCTACCGGGGATTTTCTTCGAAGATTAGAGCCGGTCTGTGATGAAATCGCTTCGGCAAGGCCCACGGCGGTGAATCTCTTCTGGGCCATTCAGAGAATGAAATCCTTTGCAGAGCGGAACAGGGATCTTTCTGTCAGGGAGATCAAAGAGGCCCTGATCCGTGAATCCGTGCGCATAGGAGAAGAGGATATAGCGGTCAACCGCGCCATGGGACGTTATGGAGCAGAGTTCATCCATGACAACCATACCATCCTGACACACTGCAACGCAGGTTCTCTGGCCACAGCCTGTTTCGGTACCGCCCTCGGAGTGATCTACACCGCCCATGAACAGGGGAAAAAGATCCGGGTCTTTGCAGATGAAACCAGGCCGGTACTCCAGGGAGCAAGGCTCACAGCCTGGGAGCTGATGCAGGAGGGAATTGATGTAACCCTGATCACCGACAACATGGCTGGCCATTTCATGAAACAGGGGATGATTGATCTTGTGATCGTGGGCACGGACAGGACTGTTGCCAATGGTGATGTGGCCAATAAAATCGGGACCTATTCCGTGGCTGTGCTTGCCAAAGAGCATGGTATCCCTTTTTATGTGGCTGCCCCGACATCCACCATTGACCTGTCCATGCCGTCAGGTGAACATATCCCGATTGAAGAGAGGGATTCTCGAGAGGTGACCCATATATTCAACAAGACACAGATTGCCCCGGAAGGTGTGAAGGTCGCCAATCCGGCCTTTGATGTCACCCCTGCACGTTATATTACCGCCATCATCACGGAAAAGGGGGCCTTCTACCCTGGTGACATCCATAAAATGAAAGACCCGGGTGCGGATCTGGAGAAGATCCGGATCCACCCGGGTCTTAAACCTCAATAGGAACTGAGGACAAAAACCGCCTGGAAATCCACCACGGATTTGGAATCAGCCGAAAAGCTTTCTGATCAGGGACGTCCTGTTTTTTACTCCCACCTTGTCGAAGATATGTTTCAGATGGACCTTGACCGTATGTTCGCTGATGAACATCTGTTCCCCGATCTCCATGTTGCTCAGCCCCTGGAAGATCAGGTTGATCAGCTCTTTTTCCCTCCGGGACAGACCATACCGGATGGCAAACGTATCGGTGTCAAAGGGTAGATCCTTTTGAGGTGTATGGGTCAGCACCAGGATATAATCGTTCCCCAAAGGATCCTTTTCATCTTTTTCAAGGATCATCATCAGAACGATTAGAACCTGACCGTCCGGAAGGGTCCATTCAGTCTCGGCCCGGTTGGACCGCTTTCTCCTGCGGGCGGTCAGTGATTTGGCATAGAGGCTTCTTAACAGCTTGATCACGGAAGGATGCAGGCCATAAGGAGGTTTGATGCGTGTCCTTGATCCCGAACTGAACTTGCTGAAGACGGCCTGGGCTCCGGGGTTCATATAGGCCGGCGTCCCCATGGAATCATAAAGAATCATGGCAATCGGAGCCTCGTTGCAGGCCTGTTCGAAAACCCGTCTTTCTTCGGAGATCTGCCTGAAGGTGCTGTCAAAGACGATCTTGTCACGGACCGAGGCGCGTATCCAGGCCAGGAGTTCCGGCTCCTGAATCGGTTTGGTCAGATACTTGTCTGCACCGCCGTTGAGACCTGAAACGATGTCCTCGGTGGATGTCCGCTCAGCCGTAAAGAGGATAACGGGGATGTGTGCCGTGTCCGGATTCTTTTTGATCCTCTTGCAGAGTTCCATGCCGTTCAATTCAGGCATATTCACATCCAGGATCACCAGATCGATGTTGTTCTTTTTAAGAATCTTGCTGGTATCCTTGGGGTTCTGAGTGGCGTGAACGTGATACCCGTTCAATTCCAGTATGGTCTTCAACAAAAGAAGATTGTCCTGGATGTCGTCGACGATCAGAATGTCATTCATCATGTTGTTCAATGCTGTAGTTTTCATAGTTATTCCTTGCATAAGATTAAGTTTACCTCCAAACGTCCTTTTGTCCGGTTTACGGACATTTCCCCTCCCATCATGGCCATGTAGAACCGTGACAAGAGCATGCCAAATCGAACTCTCCCCGGGATGTTGCTTTTTACGTTCCACATGAAGAGCTCTTCCGGATCCATGATCCATGCTCCGGAGAAAATCAGTCCAATTCTGAGATGGGCCCGGGAAGCAAAGGCTTTCTCTTCCGGGATCTCTTTTACGTTGATATGAATCTTGCTGGGCTTGAAGAGCGAGAGCACTCCTTCAAAGATCTGTTCCAAGACCAGTTGCAGCTTCTGCTCATCCCCCAGAACCCGGTAAGAAATTTTAGCTGGAGTATAAAGTATATGGATCTCCTTTTCATGCATGGACCTCTGGATATTATCGATCTCCGAGCACAGGAAGGGATGGATGGCAATGGGATTCCGGCGAAGTTCAGTCTCAGATTGAATGACTCTGCAGTATTCCACCAGATGATCAAGCGTATTCAAGAGCTCAGAACTTCTTTTTAAAATAATGCCCAACTGTTTCTTCTGCTCGGGAATCAGTTTCCCAATGCGTTCACTCAAAAGGATTTCGGAAAAACCGATCATGCTGTTCAGGGGGGACCGGAAATCATGGGACAACTCTGAAACAATCGCATTAGTATCCGGAATAAAATTTAAAAGCGAAGAAACTGATTTCTCCCTTTTCTTGCAGCCGGCGCCCATGGATTTCGGCTCTGCTTCTGTATGCTTTTTGGTTAATGAAATCATATACGTGATTCAATCATTTTAAATTCAGATCCATTTTTAATTTTTCAATGTAGCACTTTTTCTTGAACATTACAACCAGTAAGTTGGAAGAAATAGGCACTTAAGGAGATTGCACATAACAGGGATAAAGTTTGGGCCATATCCATAAAATGTTATAATAACGTTTAAATAACGTATAATTAGAGTTAATATATTATCAATTGGTTTAAGTTGTCAAGCATCCATTATTGAGTTGTAAAGCCAATCCGAGCAGATCCGTCAGATCTTTTTTCAAGCATTCAGCGGATGTAAAATGGATCCCCCGGATGCCGAGTTTTTCCGCAGCCTGGACATATTCTTCTATGTCATCAATATAAACGGAGCGGTCGGCACGGACCCCGGACTGAGATAAAGCCGTTTGATAAATTCTTTCATCCGGTTTACACACGCCCACTTCATAAGAGAGGACCCATAATTCAAGGAACCGCAATACGGGAAATGTCTCCACAATATACTTGAAATGGATGCGGTCGGTATTCGAGATCAGAATGAGCCGGAAATGTCCTGACAGCTCTTTAATCATCCGGGTGACTTCCCGGTTTTCGGTAAAGATCTCAGACCAGATCTTAACAAAGGAATCGAAGGAGAGTGAAAGGCCGAATTTCCGGGTGATCCTGGAATAAAACGTTTCAGGCGACATTTTGCCTTCACTAAAGGCATGGCCAACTCCTTGTCCGGGATCAAAGATCCAGTCAAAAACCGCTTTGGGATCTAAATCTCTCCGGGTCCGGGATGCTGAAACCAGATTTTCAGCAATCCGGGTAAGGTCGAAATCGATCAGCACCCGGCCGAGATCAAAGAAGATCGCTTCAATGGGATTCTGTTTCATTTTTATATATTCGTCCTCTGAACATCATGGTACATTTGATTATCGTCTGGAACTCTTTATGCATCCTGCCTCAGGACAGAAGAACCTTGCTGCCCCAAAGTCAGATCGGCAACTCCTGTACCATCTGTTTTTAGAATAGCTCCCTGGGGCGGTTGAAATAGCCGATCTCCATCTGAGGAAACTCCTTTCTCATCAGCCGGATGAGGTTAAGGATCCCCATGCCCGGGTTGTTCCGTTGCTCAAAAAGACCAAGATAGAGCTCCGGGTCTATGGACAGGTTTCTCATTTGAATCATTTGTATACGATATTTCCTGACCAGTTCAAAAAGGGCTGAGACCTCGGGTTCCAGATCCGTGATTCCCGGGAAGACCAGAAGATTGATGATGGTATACAGCCCTGTGTCCACGGCCGTCCGGACAGAATGGACCACGTCCCTGAATTCATATCCATTGGGGCGGTAATAGGCCTTGTAGGTCTCTTCACGGGGCGAGTTCAGGCTGATCCGAATGCTGTCCAGGCCCGCATTTCTGAGCCGCTGTATGGATTGGGAACTGAAACCGTTGGTGTTGAGATGGATTGTTCCCTGATCGGTCCCGTGGCGCATCCTGCGGATGGATTCTTCCAGAAGATCGGTCTGAAGCAGCGGTTCTCCCTCACAGCCCTGTCCGAAACTCACGATCCCCTGTTTTACATTTTTGAGGTGTGGAAGGGCCACACGCACCACCTCATCCGCTGTCGGTATGAAATCGATACGCTCATGAGAGGCGGCGCATCCATCTCCGGGCTGCAGGGAGAGGCACCCTGCACAAAAGGCATTGCATGACGGTGAGGTGGGGAGCGGGGCCTCCCATCGTCCCATGAAAAGATTTTTTGCGGCAAAGCAATGGTAAGAAAGGGCACAGTGCCGCAGATGACGGAGAAGGCGGTTACCCGGGTCCATTGCGATCCGTTGCTCCACACGTTTTACGATCTCACGGTCGTCATAATGACAGGGTTCCGAGTGGGTCATGGGATCGATCCGCACCGCAGACGTACAGAACCCTTGTTCCGTCCACCCCAGGGCCGTATAGGTCCAGAGGGGGAGGTAAGGCTTTGGCTTTTCGACCGAGACAGCCGGAAGATAAAGGCGGGTATAACCGGCAGGGAGAAAAGCAGCCACGGCCGTAAAGGATTCTTTTTGAGATTTACTGACAGGCATGCCCTGGTCATCCTGGATGCCGTCCCAGCCGGTGAATACGGAAAACGCCGCCTCCTTGGGATCCCATCCCACGGCCGCGCTTCCGGGCATGGTAAAGAGCTTGCTCCCCTCTGGCAGCGGGATCAATTCTGCTTCAGGGATCCGGATCCAGTTCCGCCCGGATTGACCGGACAGTTCCAGTTCCGGATGGTCATAAATTTTTCCGTTCTGATCAGCAAAAACTGCAAAAGCCATTATGTGCCCCGTTTAAAAATAAAGATGTTATACAAAAACAGATGTAAATGTCAATTACGGACAATCTTGCTGAACCGCTGGACAAACGTTATCCATGCAGGTATATTTATTAAGCGGATGGATTAGGAACGGCATGATTAAGGAATTTATGCTTTTTGGAAAGGAGCGGGTCTATGAATACGGATACGGTTATCCCGTTGATGAATAAGGCCATTGAAGTGGAATACCAGGCTTTTATCCAGTATTTTTATCAGTCTTTGCAGTTGAAGGGGTTCAACACCATGGCCTTCAGCCAATTTCTTGCTGCCGAGGCCGACGTGGAACTCGGACACGCTAAACTCCTGGCCGAAATGGTTGTCAATCTCGGCGGAGAGCCGTCGGACCATATCGAACCGGTGAATGTGGGTAAAGACCCCAAGCAGATGATCCATAACAACATCAAGCGGGAAGAGCAGGCCATTGAGGTTTACAGGAAACTTCTTCCTATGGTTGAGGAAAATGAATATATGCATGATACCATTTACAACATCCTGCTTTCCGAGGTCAAAGACCTGGATGAATTCCGGGCGCTTCTTCCCCAGTGATCAGGATCTTTCGTTGCGCCGGTTTAAAAACCGGCTGACATAAGGGACCATGGAAGACAAGGTGATATCAACCGGCTTTATCAAGAGAAAAACCCGCAAGGAAATGGATCCCTTGAAACGTGTAATGACCTTCAGGCAGACCACCTGTTTCGCCGGTCTCCTTTTTCTTCTTATAACAGCCTCCGCATGTGTATCCATGGTGGTCCCGCCCGAACTCCGTTCCAAAGTAAACAGGGCTGTTTTATTTGGAGACATAGTCAGGGACCCAGGCCGCTATAATGGGGAACTCGTTGTTCTGGGCGGAGTCATTATTTCGGCGACGAATCGACAGGAGGGGACCGAAGTCGAGATCCTGCAGAAACCCCTGCTGCGTACGGATGAACCGGTAGATGCGGATGAAACCGGGGGACGTTTCATCGGTTTTTATCCCGGTTATCTGGAAACCGCTGTTTATGAAAAAGGACGCAAGGTCACGGTCGTTGGGGAGGTGAACGGCAAGGTGGAACGGCCCATAGGAGAGGTCATCTATGGTTATCCCGTGATCAGAGCACGCAAGATCCATCTCTGGCCCGAAATCAAAGAAGATCCATACCGTTATTCACCGTACTGGTATGACCCGTTCTATTATGACCCATGGGGGCCTTACGGACCGGGCTACCCTTATCCATATTATCCTTATCCGTATCGCCCATACTGGCCGTAACACCCGGTTGAGATGAGCAACGAATCCCCATTCTAAAAAAGTGCCGCATTGGGTGTGATTTATTAGAAAGTTGAACGGCCATAGAAGTTAAAGATAAAAAATCAATCATCAAAGATCAAAATGACAGAGGAAAAATAAAAAATGAATGTATCAATTTTTATATTTTGATTTGTCATTTTGATTTTTTATCTTTGATCCTTGATGCATAGGGCGTGCAAGAAAACCTTTGATTTCCAATTTCAGAGCGGTTCAACTTAAACACGAATATGAGGGGTTCTTGGGACCATGTCAGACGGCATGGATAAACCATTACAAAGGAGGATCAGATATGTTGAAAGAGTTCAAGGAATTCGCCATGAAGGGCAATGTCGTTGATATGGCCGTCGGTATCATCATCGGTTCAGCTTTCGGAACCATCGTCAAGTCCCTTGTCTCCGATGTCATCATGCCTCCGATCGGCCTTCTCATGGGAAATGTGGACTTCTCAAACCTGTTTATTACATTGAAAGAGGGTACGGTCCCCGGCCCCTATGCCGCCATCGCCGATGCCCAGGCTGCCGGTGCGGTCACCATCAACTATGGCCTTTTCGCCAATACCGTGATCAGCTTCATCATTGTCGCCTTTGCCGTATTCATGCTCATCCGCGGTCTCAATAAAATGAAGCGGCAGGAGGAGGCCGCTCCTGCGGTCCCGACCACCAAGGAGTGTTTATATTGCCTGTCCGTTATCCCGATCAAGGCGACAAAATGCCCGAATTGCACTTCTTCCCTTTAATCTGAAGAGACATCCTTGCCCCCCTTTCCCGAGGGGGGCAATCCATTTAATGATCAGCCGACTCCGTCTTGACTTTCCAGGGATGATCCATTATATCTATGGTGTTCCTCATCGGGAAATGTAATAATTATATTTATTACAGATCGTTTAAGGAATATACAAAAGCCGGCATACCCATCACCATTCTCACCCTGGCCTGGGGAATAACCTGGATGGCCATGATCAGCTGAGGTATGAAAATGACAGATGACAGAATAAAAAAGAGTTTAAGGTATTCGATTCTGGACGGTGGATTCGCCGCGTCCATGGTCGGTATCGGAGAGTCTTTCTTCGCGGTGTTTGCTGTGTTTCTCAAAGCGAATGCCGTCCAGTTCGGTGTTTTGAACTCATTGCCCCAGGCCCTGGGTTCCGTGTCTCAGCTTTTCTCCAACCGTCTCATCAGTCTCTTCAAGTCGAGAAAGAGGCTGGTCTGCACCGCGGTCCTGATTCAGGCGCTCATGTACATCCCCATAGCGATTGTCTTTTTCCTCGGGACATTCAGGGTATACCATCTCATCTTCTTCATCTGTCTTTACTGGTTCTTCGGGATGATCCTGGGCCCGGCATGGAACAGCTGGATGGGGGACCTGGTCGACGAGAATGAACGGGGCGCTTACTTCGGGAAAAGGAGCGTGGTCACGGGCTTTGCTTCTTTTGTCTCCTTCATGGCAGGCGGCTACATTCTCCAGGCCTTCACCCTCGGGACGATCACGCAATATGCGGGATTTGTGACCATCTTTATTTTAGCGTTGATCTTCAGGGTGATCTCCTTCATCTTCCTGACAAAAAAGTATGAACCCGAATATCAGGCCATCCAGGAAGAGGCATTCACGCTTTTCGATTTCATCAGAGAGGCAAAATCCAGAAACTACGGCCTGTTCGTTCTTTATCTCTGCCTCATGAATTTTTCCGTTTATCTGTCCGCACCTTTTTTTACGCCGTATATGCTCGAGGACTTGAAATTCGACTACAAGACCTACACCATCGTCAACGCGGCCGCCATGGTCGTCAAGCTCCTTTCGGTCAGCGTATGGGGCAGGGTGTCAGACCAGTTCGGGACAAAAAAAATCCTGAGCATGTCAGGATTCATGATGCCCATCATACCGCTCTTCTGGCTCTTTTCCAGGGACGTTTACTACCTGATCGTCATTCAGATGTTTTCGGGTTTCATATGGGCCGGATTTGAGATCTCGTCTTTCAACTTCATCTTCGACACCACAAGCCCGTCCAAGCGTGCCACGTGCGTGGCCTATTATAATGTGCTCAACGGTTTTTCGATATTTTCAGGCGCCATGCTGGGAAGCTTTATTGCGGGCCATAACTCGCTCCTTTGGTCAAAATATCTTCTTGTCTTCTTCTTAAGCTGTGTCTTGCGATATACCGCATCATTTGTGTTCATCCCAAAGCTGAGGGAAGTCAGGACCGTGGAGGAGATCGGTTATCCCAGGCTGTTCCTGAAGATCATCAGCACTATGCCGACCATGGGGACGATCTATCAACTGATCCCATTCAGGAAGGGCCAGAAGGACAAACAGGAATAGACATAAAACGCTTTTCTGAGAAAAAAGACGAAGATATCTTGATTTTCAAAGTTAGGATCGTTTATGATTCCATGCAAAGAACTTCATGATGGAATGAGGCAGTGTACATCTTCCGGGAAGGAGACGAAAAATGAAAGATATCAACGAATGGGTGCAGGACCTGGCATCCGATAACCTGGTCAAGAGGACGCATGCCGCTGCAGAACTCGGAAAGACTGGCAACCAGGAGGCCGGACCGCACCTGACCGCTGCCCTCAGGGATGCAGTGCCTGTCGTAAGGAGCGAAGCGGCTTATGCCCTCGGGGAATTGAAGTATAAAGAAAGCGTCAATCATCTGGTCAAGCTCCTGAAGGATGAGGACGAACGGGTGAGAAAGAGCGCGGCCAAGGCACTGGGAATGATCGAAGCGAGAACGGCTGTGAGTCCGTTGATCACGGCGCTCGATGATCCGTCTGATATTGTCCGCAAGAGCGTGGTCCGGGCTCTTGGTCAGATCGGGGACACCCGTGCCGTTCAGTATCTGGAAAAGATGCTGAAGGACAGGAGCTATTTGGTTCAGCGGGAATCCGGTGATGCACTGAAAAAACTCGTAAAAAAATCCTGAAGAGAACAATCCACATGCAGATATATGCGAGGTTTTAAACATTTGAATTTTGAGTTTAGGATTTGTTTAGGATTTAGATTTTAGGATTTCGTATTTTC
>CAKKPE010000112.1 GCA_919901565.1 bacterium | reverse complement strand
AAAATAGGACATTTCTACTTTGGCCAAATAGGACATTATCATTTTGGGATTACACCTTTGTGTCATAGGTTGTGTCATAGGTCATTTAATCATGTGGGCTCCGGGATTTTTTCTTTCTGTCACGCCGGTTTATATGCTATATTCTGATTTTATCCTGTGAGGGAAAATTCATTGGAACCGATCTACCTGGACCACAATGCCACCACCCCGATAGACCCGGGCGTCATCGATGCCATGGCCGAGACCGCAAGACGTTTCTGGGCCAATCCTTCCAGCGGTCATCCGCCCGGCCTCGCAGCCAGGGAAGAGCTGGCGAAACGGCGGAGCGTCATTGCCCGTTTCATCGGCGCCAAACCTGAAGAGATTATCTTTACATCCGGCGGCACAGAATCCGACAACCTGGCCGTGTTCGGCGCGGCACGGGCCAATCAGAACAAGGGGCGTCATCTGCTAATCTCTTCCATAGAGCATCATGCTGTTCTGGAAAGCTGCAAAGTCCTCAGCGGACAGGGGTTTGATGTTTCCCATCTTCCTGTGGACCGGGACGGCCGGGTGGACCCGGATGATGTTAAGAAGGAGCTCCGCAAAGATACGGTTCTCGTCTCGGTCATGCATGCAAACAACGAGGTGGGAACGGTCCAGCCCATCGCTGAGATCGGAAGGCTTGTTAGGGAAAGAGGGGTCCTCTTCCATACCGACGCGGCACAGAGTGTGGGAAAACTTCCGATCCATGTGGACGAGCTCTGCGTGGACCTTCTGACCTGCTCCTCGCACAAGATTTATGGACCCAAAGGGGTCGGATTCCTTTATGTCCGTGCGGGCACGAATCTCTCTCCCCTCTCTTATGGCGGGGCACAGGAAGGGGGTTTCCGTTCAGGGACCGAGAACCTTCCGGGGATCGCCGGACTGGCCAATGCCCTTGAGACCGCTGAAAAGGGGATGCAGAAAGAGGGGAGCCTTCTCGCCCAGCTCCGGGACGCTCTCTTTGAAGCGCTCTCCCGCTCACTCGACGGCATTGACCTCAACGGGCATATGACGTCAAGGCTTCCCGGCACGCTGAGCCTGTCGGTCCAGGGGGTTAAAAGCTCCGACCTGATCACGCTTCTCAGTCAAAAGGGGGTTTTTGTCTCAGCTTCGGCCGCATGCACCACGGCAAGCATCCACCCCTCTCATGTACTCTCGGCCATGGGCATATCGCCAAGCCGCGCAGCGGGAACGCTGAGAATCTCCCTGGGCCGGTCAACCAGGAAAGAGGACCTCCCCTATATCGCGGATGTATTATCTTCATCTGTGAAGCAGATGCGAAGGAGACCATCATGATCGTGATCCCGGCCATTGATCTCAAGAACGGAAAATGTGTCCGCCTTGTCCAGGGGAACATGGATCAGGAGACGGTCTATTCGGACAACCCTTTGCAGATGGCCAGGCACTGGCAGGATCTCGGCGCTGAGCTTTTGCACCTTGTGGACCTGGACGGGGCCATTGAGGGGATGCCCAGGAACCTGGACCTGATACGGGAGATTGTAAAGGGGCTTTCCATCCCGGTTGAGGTGGGAGGGGGCATTCGCAGCCTGGAGACTATCGACGCCTATATCCGAGAGGGCGCTGACCGGGTGGTCATCGGAACACGCGCCGTGGAGGACCCTGATTTTCTCACCCAGGCCTGCCGGAGATTTCCCGGCAAGATCATCGCAGGCATCGACGCCAGGAATGGATATGTGGCCGTTCAAGGATGGACCCAGGTCACCGGACGCCTGGCCACGGATTTTGCCCTCGAGATTCAGGGGCAGGGGGTATCGGCCATTATCTTTACGGACATCCATCGTGACGGCATGCAGACCGGCCCGAATATAGAGAGCACACGGGCCCTGGCCGAATCCGTGACCATCCCGGTCATCGCATCCGGGGGGATCTCCTCTCTCGAGGATATCCGGGCCCTCATGCGGATTGAGCCCTCCGGGGTCACCGGCGCGATTACAGGCCGGGCGCTCTATTCCGGCGCCATGGATCTGCGGGAGGCCATCGCCTTGACCAAGGCAGGAGGATAAGACTGTGCTGGCAAAACGGATCATCCCATGCCTCGATGTCAAAGAGGGCCGCGTGGTCAAGGGAGTCAAATTCCTGGGCCTCCGGGACGCCGGGGATCCTGTGGAAGTGGCCCGGCTGTATGATAGCCAGGGGGCCGACGAACTCACGTTCCTCGACATCACGGCCTCTCATGAGAAGAGGGGGATCATACTCGATGTGGTCGCGCGTACCGCCGAAGAGGTCTTTATGCCCTTGACCGTAGGGGGCGGGATCTCCACGCTGGACCATATCCGGGCGCTGCTGAATGCCGGGGCCGACAAGGTTTCGATCAATACAGCGGCCGTAAAAAATCCGGAATTTATCCGGGAGGCTTCCAATCGTTTCGGAAGCCAATGTATCGTCGTGGCCATTGATGCCAAAAGGGTCCCCGGCTCCCCTCTGAGATGGGAGATCTACACCCATGGCGGCAGGAACCCCACAGGAATCGACGCCCTGGAGTGGGCGGAGAGGATGGAGGCCTTGGGGGCTGGAGAGTTTCTGGTCACCAGCATGGACCGGGACGGGACAAGAGACGGCTATGACAACGAATTGAACCGGGCCATTGCAGAGAGAACCGGGGTCCCGCTCATCGCGTCCGGCGGGGTTGGCGCCCTGGAGCATCTCTATGACGGCATCATCCAAGGAATGGCTGATGCCGTGCTCGCCGCCTCGATCTTTCATTACCGTGAATATTCTGTAAGGCAAGTCAAGGAATACCTGCAATCACGGGGGGTTGCTGTAAGGCTTTGAAAGTAAGCAATTTGATCACCGGGGAGGAATGCTATGAAATACCGTCTATGGCTGATCATCTTCATTATCCTTTTGACAGCGGCCTGCTGTCTTAAACCGAACATTCCCTGTATCCCGATCCTGTGATTCTCAGGATTTTACCGGATTCAAAAGGGTTTATCTCCGCCAGAAGAATGGTTTGTACCTGGCGGTCTGTATAAAATAAACACGATGTTTACTGTTTCTGAAAAAAATGAAATTCTCTCTTGCAAACAAAAAACTTTGTGGTATATTATCCAGTAATTAAAAAGAACTATGCGCTTAATCTGAAATCCAAGAATTTCAATTCGATGGTGTCCATGTACGGAAAACGATTCTCACCCAGACCGTTGTGCTCGGCAAAAGGAGGAATCCGCGTGGTCAATACCATTCTTTTCGTGGACGATGAAGAAATCATCTTAAAAGCCCTGACGATCATCTTCTCCCGTGAGGGATTTCAGGCTCTCGCAGCCTCAAATGGCAAAGAAGCCTTAAGTATCCTTTCCCGGGAAGATGTGGATATCGTGGTTTCCGATGAAAGGATGCCCGGATTATCCGGAACAGAACTCCTTACCATGGTCAAAGAGCAATATCCGGAAAAAATCCGCGTCTTGCTCACCGCTTACGCCGAGCTGAACACCATGCTCTCGGCCATAAACAAAGCTGAGGCGCACCGGATGATCGTCAAGCCTTACAATAATGACGATTTTGTACAAACCATCAAGACCTTGATGGCAAAAAAACAAGAGAATCAGAAAAGAGAAAACAGCCTGAAGCGCTCCGAACGGGAAGCAGACTTTGCTTTCCGTGCCGCGAAAATCATGTGCAGCAAGCAGTTGTCCGTCCAGGAGAAATACTCCCGGCTCTTGAACACCCTTAAGGAATATATCCGTGCCCGGACCCTTTCCTTGATGCTTGTCCATCCTGATGGAAAAGAGATTGTCGTCCAGGCCGCCACCAATGAAAAGATCATCGGCTTGAGAAACCAGCTCAGCGATCACTCCATCTCTGCGTGGGTCGCTCGAGAGGGACAGGCTTATCTATTCAACGGAAAAGAGGATCAGGATAAACCTTCGGATTTTGTCCCGCACGACAAGACCATGACCCGTTATCAAAGCGGAGCCTTTCTTTCCGTTCCCGTAAAAAACGACGAAAATACCATCGGGGTTTTTAATATAACAGACCATCAGGAAGGAAGGATCTCCTGCGCCACGGAAAAAACCGTAACCCATCTGATCCGATGGGTTGGGGCCATGATCCAGAATCCAACTCCAAACGGATTTGTCTGAGAGATCATACGGGCCGGCAAAAGATCCCCCCTTGCAAAGTGTAAACATCCACGCCCAGAGGACGTGGCTTTGCGTTACCCCTGGAAGGGGCTTGACCAGGGTCTCGCAGAAAATACGAAATCCTAATATCTAAATCCTAAACAAATCCTAAACTCAAAATTCATTAGAATTTCTTTACCAAATAAAGCGGCACAGCCTTTGAACTCTGACCCGGCCCGGAGGACCGGATTTTCAGATATCCAATAAAGCGGCTTTATTTTGCTATTGTTCCATTCGTATTAACTATGCTATATTTTATTTTTTAAACAAGGCGGCCCTATGAAGATTACAAAACAGGAAGTCGAGCATGTGTCCCTGCTGGCCCGGCTGCACTTATCCGATCAGGACAAGGAACTCATGACCTCGCATCTCGATGCGATCCTGACCTATATGGACAAGCTCAATGAACTGGACACAAAAGATGTGGAGCCGACGTCTCATGTGATTGAGGTAGAAAATGTCGTTCGGGAAGATCAGGTCAGGGATTCGATTCCTGTTGAAGATGCCCTGGCCAATGCACCGGACAAA
This sequence comes from bacterium, assembly GCA_919901565.1. Lineage (GTDB taxonomy): Bacteria > CG2-30-53-67 > CG2-30-53-67 > CG2-30-53-67 > CG2-30-53-67 > CG2-30-53-67. Next base: position 9,586 of record CAKKPE010000112.1, on the reverse strand, counting down.
GAAAATGATTTCTTCAAGGTCCCGAGGATTCTCTGAACAGGGAGCAAGGAGTGAACCCATACCATGCTGCGTAAAATCCTCAAGTCCAAGATCCACCGTGCAACGGTGACCGAGACCAACATTGACTACGAGGGGAGCATCACCATTGATGAGGCCCTGATGCAGGAGGCCGGGATACTCCCCTTTGAGCAGTTGAAAATCGCGAATCTCAGGAACGGGGAGCGGTTTGAGACCTATGTGATCCCCGGGCCCAGGGCCAGCGGCACCATCTGCATCAACGGGGCCGCTGCGCACAAGGCTTCAGTTGGAGATCTCATCATCATCTTCCAGTATGTCTATCTGGTACCGGAAGAGCTTGAAGCCCATTCACCCAGGGTCGTCTATGTGGATAACAACAACCGGATCATTCCAATGCCATGAACCTCTATGAACTGACCATTCATGAAGCCTCCGATGAAATGAGAAGAGGCCGGATCACCTCCGGTGATCTCATGGAATCCTTAAAGCAGAGGATCAGCGAAGTCGAAGAGCGGGTCCATGCCTATGTGACGATACTGGATAGACCTGAAGAAACCAAAAGTCCTTCTTCGGATCGCCAGGAAGAGCAGGGCCCCCTTTCCGGCATCCCCGTTGCCGTCAAGGACAACATGACCACGCGGGGGATCCGGACCACCTGCTCATCGAAGATGCTCTCGAATTTTATACCCCATTATGATGCAACGGTGGTGGACCGGCTTCGACAGAACGGAGTAGTGATTCTCGGCAAAACCAACATGGATGAGTTCGCCATGGGTTCCTCCACGGAGACATCGTACATGGGCGCCACGAGAAACCCCTGGAACCTGGAGCGGATCCCCGGAGGCTCAAGCGGAGGCTCGGCCGCAGCCGTTGCCGCAGACGAGTGCATCGCCGCCCTGGGCTCCGATACAGGGGGATCCATCCGACAGCCCGCGGCCCACTGCGGCGTGGTGGGGATGAAGCCCACCTACGGACGCGTCTCCCGGTACGGCCTGGTGGCCTTTGCCTCCTCCCTGGACCAGATCGGCCCCATCACCAAGGATGTGACGGACTGCGCCCTGCTCCTGAACGCGATCTCAGGGCATGACCCCCGTGATTCCACATCGGTCAAGGTCCCGGCGCCTGACTTCACTTCAGCCCTCACCGGTGAGGTCCGAGGCCTGACCATCGGCGTGCCCGCAGAGTATTTTGTAGAGGGGATGCAGCCGGAGGTGGAGGACGCCGTCCGAACCGCCCTTTCCCTGCTTGAAGAGAGGGGGGCGGTCATCAAGGAGGTCTCGCTCCCCCATACCGGCTATGCCATTGCGACCTATTATATCCTGGCCACGGCCGAGGCCTCTTCAAACCTGGCGCGCTACGACGGGGTCAAGTACGGCTACCGGACCGAAAATGCATCGGATCTCATGGACATGTACATGCAGACACGGGCCCAGGGCTTCGGCCCGGAGGTCAAGAGACGGATCATGCTCGGGACTTATGTCCTGTCCGCAGGCTACTACGACGCCTATTACCGCAAGGCCCAGCAGGTGAGGACCCTGATCAAGAATGATTTCGATCAGGCGTTTCAAACCTGCGATGTCCTGATCACACCGACCTCACCGACCACGGCATTCAGGATCGGAGAGAAGATCAACGACCCGCTCCAGATGTACCTCTCGGACATTTTTACCATCTCCGTGAACCTGGCCGGCATTCCGGGGATCTCCGTTCCCTGCGGTTTTGATAACTCCGGACTTCCCATCGGGCTTCAGATCATGGGACGCCACTTCAACGAAAAAGCGATTCTCCGGTCCGCCTACGCCTACGAGCAGCAGACCGACTGGCACAGGAAGCGGCCGGTATTATAGGAGTTTTTCCTGAATGGGTACGAGTGACGGAATAATGAAAAACCTCTGAGGAGAAAGGGGCCAAGGGGCCAAGTGAACCACTCGAACCCTTGAACCCTTGAACCCTGGAACCCTTGAACCCATCAAGTGGGAGAAAACCGTATCTTAAAGTTAAAACATAAGGTCACAAAAAATGGAATTTGAAACCATTATCGGCCTGGAGGTTCACGCACAGCTCAAGACCCGGGCCAAGATCTTCTGCACGTGCAGCACGGAGTTTGGAGGCTCCCCGAACCATCACACCTGTCCGGTCTGCCTCGGCATGCCCGGCGTACTCCCGGTGCTGAACATCGAGGTGGTGAATTTTGCCATCAGGACCGGACTGGCTTTAAACTGTAAGATCAACCCGCTCTCCCGTTTTGCGAGAAAAAATTATTTCTATCCGGATCTCCCCAAGGGATACCAGATCTCACAGTACGAACTTCCGCTCTGCGAACACGGCTACCTGACCATCGATGCGAACGGAACAGAAAGACGGATCGGAATCACAAGGATCCACATGGAAGAGGACGCTGGAAAAAATATCCATGGCGAACAGGGGGACCCGTGCAGTTACGTGGACCTGAACCGGACCGGTGTGCCTCTCATGGAGATCGTCAGCGAACCCGATATCCGCAGCCCCGAAGAGGCGGCGGCCTACGTGCGGAAGCTCCGAAGCATACTCCGCTATATCGATGTGTGCGACGGGAACATGGAAGAGGGATCGCTCCGGTGCGACGCCAATATCTCTCTCCGCCCCGCGGGCCGGAAGGCATACGGTATCCGGACCGAGACCAAGAACATGAACTCCTTCAAGCATGTGCAGAAGGCCCTCGAATACGAGGTCAAGCGGCAGGCCCGGATCATCGGCCAGGGCGGCGCCATTGTCCAGGAGACCCGACTCTGGGATGCGGACCGCGGCATCTCCGTCTCCATGCGGAGCAAGGAAGAGGCCCACGACTACCGTTATTTTCCCGATCCCGATCTGCTCCCCCTGCATGTGGACAGAGCGTGGATCGAGCAGATGCGGAGCGCCCTTCCGGAACTCCCGGATGAGAAGATGAAGCGCTTTATGCGAGACTATGATCTCCCTCTGTACGACGCCGAGGTCCTGACCGTATCCAGGGAACTTGCAGACTATTTCGAAGCCTGCAACAGTATGGCGCATTCCCCGAAGACGGTTTCAAACTGGATCATGGGAGAGCTCCTTCGCGAATTAAAGGGGGATGAACGGGGGATCCGGAACTGTCCGGTGACTCCCGAGATGCTCGCGGGGATGATCCGGATGATTGAAGAAAAGACCATCAGCGGGAAAATAGCGAAGACGGTCTTCGAGGAGATGTACCGAAGCGGGAAACCGCCGGACCAGATTGTCAAAGAAAAGAACCTGATCCAAGTCACCGACGAAGCGGAAATCATCAGGATCATCGATCAGGTACTTGCCGAATACGCCTCCCAGGTGGAATCATACCGCAGCGGACAGGAGAAGGTCTTTGGATTTCTGGTGGGGCAGGGCATGAAGGCATCCAGGGGAAAGGCCAGCCCCGCTCTGGTGAACCAGATCCTGAAACAAAGGCTTTAGCCATGGTCCCTCTAAAAAAGAGCGCCCTCCTGATCAGCCGCGTTCTTACCCTCATCCTTGCCTGGTTCTTTCTCTTCGCTTTCCTTGTTCCGGCCCATGCTGAGGAATCCCAATCCTTCCCCACGGAACACTTTGTTTTTTACTTTTCCCCACCGGATCAGAAACTGGCCAAATATCTTGCAGACCTTTCAGAGAAAATCTATGCTGACATCGTATTCGATGCCGGGGTTGAGCCTCGTCCTGGAATAGAGATCTATATAGAACATACGCATGAGGCATTCCTCAGCCGGCAGCCCCACCCGGTCAAGGCCCAGGAATGGGCAGCGGGCCTGGCCTACCCGGAGTTGAACCTCGTGATTCTCAAGGCGCCCCATGCGGCCCTGTACGGAACCATCGACCCGGTCAAAACCCTCCGTCATGAGCTCTCGCACCTGGTCCTGCATCAGGCCCTGGCCGGCGCCCGCATCCCAAGGTGGCTGGACGAGGGTTTTGCCATGTACGAGGCCAGGGAATGGACGCTCAGGACCACGGCCGTAATCACAACCGTGACGCTGAAAAAAAACTTCATCCCCCTGACTTCTCTGGAGCATGAATTCCCTGTCGCATTCAGCGAGGCCGAAGTCGCCTATGCCCAGAGCTTTTCCATGGTTTCCTATCTTTTAAGCAGCCACGGACGCGATGCCTTTCATCAATTTATCCTGAACCTTAAAAAAGGTGAGGCATTGAGTCAGTGCATGCAGAATGCCTTCGGTATCAGTTTCTACGAAATGGAGCAGAAGTGGCACAAGTACCTGCGGCTCCGGTATACATGGATCCCGGTCATCACGTCATCCGCTGCACTCTGGTTCCTGGTCTCGGTTTCGTTCCTTTTTGTCTATCTGCGCAAGAAGCACCAGGCCAGGCAAACAGTTATGGAGTGGGAGCTTGAAGACATGTGGGAGGACGAATCCGGTCACTCCCCGGATTCGTGAATGGGCCACTTTGTGTCCGTATGATCATGGGGATGGGAATGCCGGATGACCCGACGTTCGCTGACCCCGTCCTGTGTATGGTAGTGGTAGATGTGCTCATGCTCGTGCTCGTGAAGGGCCTCATGATCCCCGGATTGCAGGGCCATGAGGTAACGTACCACGAGGGGCATCTCCATGCCGTTCTCCCTGAGCAGGGTCTCGTTGGTCAGGATCTCCACGGGAAGGCCGTCCGCCTTGATCTCCCCCCTGCTCATCAGAATGACCCGGGTCGCCGCCTTGAGGATGAACTCAAAATCGTGGGTTGCAATGACGCGGGTCCCGTCAAACTCCTCAATCAGCCTGACCACATCCAGCCGGGCACTGGGATCAAGATGGCTGGTCGGCTCATCCAGGAGGAGGATCCGGGGTTTCATGGCGTAGATGGTCGCCAGGCTGACCCGTTTCTTTTCGCCATCGCTTAACTGATGAGGGACGCGTCTTTCATAACCCGTGAGGCCGACCGCGGCCAGGGCCATGCGTACGCGATCTCCGACTTCCTCTCTGGAAAGCCCCATATTGATCGGCCCGAAGGCCACGTCATCGAATACCGAGGGGCAGAATAGCTGGTCATCCGGATTTTGGAAAACGAGTCCGACCTCGGCGGCTATCTCCTCGACCTTTTTTTTGCTGTCAAGAATCTTACCCGCTATCATCGTACGCCCGTCCAGGTCTCCCAATATCCCTCTCATGAGAAGGAGGAGCGTGCTTTTGCCCGCGCCGTTGGCACCGATGAGAACCACGGTCTCACCTTTATGAACCTCCAGATTAATTTTTGATATCGCCTCCACACCATTTTCGTACCGGAAGGAGAGATCTTTAATCTGAATAACCGGTTCCACCACATGCCTCCTCAAATCAGCTTATCCAGGGCCACCAGACCCATGGAGATCAGGATCAGCAGACCGAATCTGTATTGGTCTTCACGACGAATTGGTGAAAAGTCATACAATGTGACCATTCGACCGCGGTATCCCCGGCAGAGCATGGACTGGTAGATCCGCTCAGTCTGATCCAGGGAACGGACCAGAAGCGACCCGACGAGATACCCCACGGTCCTGGCTGAATGGAGATCAAATCCGGGTTTGAATCCGCGAGACCTGAATACATGACGGATGGTCTGCAGCTCGTCCGAATAAACAGAAAAATACCGGAAGGTAAAGAGGATCATGGCCACGAATTTTGAAGAGACCTTCAGGCCCTCCAATGTCTTCATGGAAATATCCAGGGGAGCGGTGCCGAACATGGGGAAAATCGTCAGAATCATGGCCATTCCCTTCAGAAGGATCACGCAGGCCTGTATCGCCCCTGCTCCTGGCCCATCGGGGTGGCTGAAGGGGAGGATCATCAGGAAGCTTGACAGAAAGAAAAAAGGCATCCGGATGCGTCGCACCACAAACGCCCATGGAAACCCGGCATAACCCACCCAGAAACCTGCCGCGGCCAAAGCGGCAAAGGCTGAGGGCCATGTGGTGACCCATGCCGTCGCAACAAGAAACGAGCCGAACCCGACCAGCTTGAGCCTGGTATCCATCCGGTGAATACCGGAATCTCCTTGTGCAAAACGGTCAAACGCAAGGTGCATGGTTTCAGTTCCTTGTCACACGGATCGGGGAGCGTTGTCGTGCAAGGGCCTCAGGTTTAACCCGGGCCAGGTATGAAACGGCCGAGGCGGTCACGACCCCCTCGATCAGCATCACAGGGATATGGGCTGCAAGGGCCAATTTTGCCACAGGGATAAAGGCCTCCCCGGCGCTCCGCAGGAACAGAGAGAGAAGCACGCCTGATAAGACCGTGGCCGATGCCCCGGCTGCAAAACCGAAAAAGACGTTGCCATGCCTGACGGGGAGAACATGCCGCAGTCCGAAGATCCAGTACGCTAAAACCGCCGGTGTGCCCATGATCACGGCATTAACACCGATCACCGCAACCCCTCCGTGTTGGAACAGAATGGCCTGAAGGGCAAGGCCCAGGAGGATGGAGGGATAGGCCCCATACCCGAGGATCACTCCGACCAGACCGTTCAGAATCAGATGGACACTGACTGGACCAATCGGGACGTGGATCAGGGAGGCCACGAAAAAGACCGATGTGAGAAGGGCCATTTTGGGAAGATCCTCTCCCTCAACCTTGCGAAGGGTTGCTCCTGCGATGAGGACCGTCACGGCCCAGCCGGAGACGAGGACCATGGCCGGAAGGATCCCTTCTGAGATATGCATGACTTGATCCCCTATATTTGAAAAATGCTACCCTTGTTTTTTACGGCTGGCGATGTAGAGGGCAAGACCAAAGAGGCCCGCGATATACCCGATCCCCCCGATGACCTGTATGGCGGAAATGCCGTCTTTCTGCTCGAGCCTCGCAACCATGGCGTAAAGGGGCCTGAGTTTTTCATCCAGTGACTGGTCGAGCAAATCATGCATCTGATCCGGATGGATACAGTCTGTTTTCTGCGGTTCAGCTTCAGTGATCATTTTGCCATGAGAGTAAGCTTGATGTTTTTCATCCACGCTCCCCGCCCGGATCTGTTCTGTGCTGAGCGTCAGCTCGTTCTTATGCCCCATGCTTGTTGTCAGAGTCATTCTGAGCCCGCTCTGTTTTGGTATTTTAAAAGAGAACGATCCATGGTCATCGGTCCTTCCTTCAAGAAGCTTCTGCCCTTCCGGATCGAATACCTCAACCAGAGCGCCCTGTGCCTTCATGGACCTGTTGAAATATCCCTCTACGAAACAGGTATCCCCCTGTACAAAGGCAGAGACATGGACGCTGTGAGCCCGAGCCGGGGACGGAAATCCCATAACGAGCATGCAAAACAGGACGGATATAAAACCTTTTTTTAAATGGCCCTTGAAAATCATAGGATCATGGATCTTTCCTGGATCGCTCCATTCTCATTCAAACCTCTTCCCTTCGGTCGTCAGGGTCAGCTTGCCGTGTTTGACGCCCTTTGTACCCATCAGCCGATCTGCGATCTTTTTGATGTTGGACGGCTTCCCTCTCACGACAAGGACTTCCAGACAGTTATGTGCATCCATATGAACATGCATGCTCGAGACGATAGACCTGTAGTGGTCGTGCTGAAGATGGGTCAGGCTGTCTGCAAGCTCCCGGGTGTGATGGTTATAAACAAGGGTAATGATCCCCACTGCCTCCCGGGTTCCGAGCTTCCAGTCTTCCTGTACCAGATGGTCCCTGATCAGGTCCCGTATGGCCTCGGACCGGCTTTCGTACCCTTTCCTGGAGATCAGCTTATCGTACCTTTCCAGCAGACCGCTCTCTATGGAGACTCCGAAACGTATAATCCCCGGCATGGACTTCTCCTCTTTTCAGTGTTACAAATTATAGTTTTAGTAACACTTCATGTCAATCAATTTTTATGATTTTTTCAGGCACGGGGAAAAACAGTATGTTCGCAAGCAGCCCGAAGGACTTACTTCTCGTTGCTCTCCCGGAAATGGGGGGATTTCTGCTCCCGGATTTCCTTCTGTGTTAATTTGAGGTACCGGATCTCGTCTTTGATTCTCTGGATCTGATCCATTATCTCTATTCCCTTTTCTGTCTGAGGCAGGTTGTATTGAAGCCGGCTGTCCGGGGTGTTTTCCTCCATCATGGGTGCGCTCAGGAGCCTCTCTTCCACCTTCTCGAAAAGGTGGGCGCTCATGATAGCGGGCCGAGCGGCGTCTACAACAGCCCTCAAGAACTGGAGTTCTCTTTCTGAGAATGTCTTTTTGCTTCGGGCCGTACGGAGAAGAAGGGTCCCCAGTATCCTATCGTCAACAATTACAGGGAAGAGCACAAGAGAATGAAACCGTATTTTTTTAAGATGATCCCGGACAGGCGCCATGATTGGATCTTCTCCGATATTTTGTATAAACAATATCTGCTTCGTATCGAGCACCTTGATGATTTCCGGATATTTTCCGAGATCAATCTCCATATTCCGGATATCCGGTGCGTCGCTTGAGGCCTCCACCACACCGGTCCTCTGGTCCTCCCTGACCCGCACCATGGAGCAGCGCTCTACCTCTATGTTCTCCGAGATACTCTTCACCAGCGTGTAGAGCAGATCATACATCGACTTCTTTTGGCCCAGGGTATGGATCATCTTCCGGATCACATCGAGCGTCTCCTTCTCGCTCATCAGACGGTCGAGTTCCTCTTTGATCTTCACCTGCCGCCTCACGCGGGAAAGAAGATCCGTATCCCTGAAGGGTTTGTCTATAAAATCGTTCGCTTCCTGATGAAACTCCCGCAAGGCATCCGCACTCTCCTTGCTTGCCGTCATCATGATCACGGGAATTTCGCAGGTCTGGGTATTCTGCTGGAGGAACCTGCTCATCTTGAGACCGTCCATCCTCGGCATAACCACATCCAGAAGGATCAGGTCCGGATGAAACGAATAAACCTTCTGCAACCCTTCCACGCCGTCCGAGGCTTCTTCGAACAGGAAATGCCCGGAAAGTAGCGCCTCTTTGATCCGTACGCGCGCTGCTGAATCATCATCGACGATCAGTATTCGTGTAGGTTTGTCCATAAACACACTCCTCACTGCTTATGTTAATTATAACCTGTATCTTGTCAGCTGACAAACAATAAATTGTCAATAAATTGCTTCCCGCCGCAGTTTTTGGCAGGGGCAAATCACAGATGAGCGCTGCATCCCCCCCTTTTTACAAGAGGTTAGACAGGCCTGCTTTAAAGAAAAGATTTCGTCAGAATTCTACAGCAGGCATTTATTCCAGCGCTATCAGCTTGCCATCCGCTTTGTTATGCGATATAGATATTAACCGGCCCGAAATAGCCCTTGAATAGAGGCTTTCACGGGCAGATCTGCGATGGACACGACTGGAGTAACACATGAAACTTAGTGGCCCTATTCGTAAATACGGACCTTTTAAAAACACCGCGTGGGCACTTCTTATCTTCCTCGCTTTCTCCCTTCCGGTCTCTGCCGGCCGGGTTGAACCGCTCCCCAATGCATCATGGGGCCGTCTCCTCACAGAATTTGTTTCCGGCGGCCGGGTCGATTACGAAAAGATCAAACAGCACCCGGACCTGCTCCAGAAGAGCATCAGAGAGTTCGCTGCGATTTCGCGGCAGACTTACGGGGAATG
>CAKKPE010000111.1 GCA_919901565.1 bacterium | reverse complement strand
CCTGCTTTTCATTGGGAATATCTGCCTCTTCTTTGTGTGTTACGTTAACATGCAACATGTAACCTGTCAAGATGTTTTCTGAAATACCCATTTTTTTCCATTCACCCGAAAATTTTTATCGATCCTCACATGCAGATCGCATCTTAATAACTGTTAATTAAATGGTAAGAATAATCACCGGATATGTCAAGAAATATTATGACGTTTTATTGTCACTATGCTCTAACCCTATCTATTTCATATGGATATTTTTTCTACTTCTCCTGAAAAAAAAGTTTTCCCATAAATCCCTTGATCCGGGCCAACCATCTGCGAGAGTCAGACTGACCCACCTCCTTTCTTGCAACCGGATGGTCATGGTCCAGGCGGAGGGCGGACTCGAACTGTTTCCGTGAGCGTGCATTCAGACCGGCCTTTTTGTAGACCAGTCCGAGATTGACATAGTTCTCCACGTCATAGGGCTCCATCTCCACGGCTTTCTCACACATTTCCCTGGCCTCATGCAGTCTGTGAGACTTTCTGGATAGGGCCTTGCCGAGCGTGGAGTAGTACTCTGCTTTATCCGGTTCTATCCGGATGGCCTCTTTCATCAAGTCGATGGCCGTGTTGACGTCATTCATACTGATCGCCTTAAGGGCCGTATTGTAGAGTTCCTCGGCATGAAAACTGACAGCGGACGGCCCTTTGTGCATCCGGCCTGAAGATCCGATCCGCTTGTCATATTCCTCCTTCACCGTCCGGTCTTTAAGAACATTATAGGCCTCGTTGATCAGGGTGAACTTGATTTCATAATCTCCGGCACTCTCCCCTCTATGTCTGTCCGGATGATATTTCTTGGCCAGCCGGAAATAAGCCTTCCTGATCTCCTCCTCCGAGGCTGAACGACCCACGCCCAAAATCTTGTAATAATCCTTCTCTACCATACATCCGCTCCTGTCTCAAAATAGACGGACTCCTCAAGCTTTGCTCTTCATGCCTTCCAGGCCCTCGATTGCAATGACATTCCCCGGATCCATGGAAAGAATCTCCTTAAACACCCTTTCAGCCTTGTCTTTTTCTTTCAATGTCCCGTACAGAAATGCAAGGTTCAATCTGGGTTCAATATATTTGCCGTTCATTTCTATGGCCTTCTGAAAGGCCTCTTCAGCCTCTTTATAGGTTTTCCTGCCGCTGTAGGCCACACCCAGAAGGTTGTGGATATCCGGATAGTTCGGATGGTCCTTCAGAATCTTATTCAATTCACGAACGGCCCCGTCATAATCCTTGCTCTGGCAACATCTCACCCCTTTCAGATAAAGCGCTTGTACGGGATCGGGCCTTTCCTGAAAACACGATTTCAGGATCTCATACCCCTTCCGCGTCTCTCCCCTGCCCGCGCATTCAAGGCCTTCCTGATACAGGCTCTTATCGCACGCAACGCCCTGTTGACCAAGGATCCGGTATGCCTCGACCGCCAGATCAAACCTCTCTTTTAGTCCATAGACCCTGGACAGGGAAAGACGCGCATTGACATAACGCGGGTTCAGCGATAAGGCCCTGAGCAAGGCTTCTTCGGCCCTGTCCAGTTCGGAAAGCTCACTGCAAACCCGTCCGATCCTGAAGTAGATGTCGGGAAAGTTCACGCCCAGGGCCGCGCCCTTCTCAAAGTCACTTAGTGCCCCTCGAATATCCTTGTTTTCCAGCTTTTCGTCACCCATGGCCATATAGCATTCTGCAAGATAAAACAGGATCGGCATGCGCTGTTTATCATCTTTTTCCTGGACGGTCATGGTAACCAGGATTCCACTGAACTCCGACTCGGCCTGTGTATACATGCCGCAATTCAGCATATCCAGCGCCTTCTTGAGCCGGCTTTTGATTAACAGGTCACTAAAGATCATGATCCCACCCCCCTATTTGCCCTTGCGTTTCTTGTTGGCAAGCATCCGCTTAGCCGTTGTACTGACGGCACTCGGAACATTCTTGCTCTTGGTCAGGAACTGAAGATCCTTTTCTTTGATATAAGGGAGTTTCTCCAGGGAGACCCCGACAGGTGTCTTGGGATTGAAGACCAGGGCCCGGAGCACGTTATACTTTTTGCACCACTCCCGATTCCTTCCGATCTCACGGTGCACATCATTAGTTACATTGGTAGAGGCCGCAAAGAATTCGACCTCGGTTTCCGTAATCTTTGGATTTTTCAGAACCGTCAAGGCAATCTCTTTATTCGGGTCCCGAATCAGAAGTGTACGAATCTCTTTTGCCCCTTTGAGTGCAAAAGAGATCTTATCCCCCGGGCCCATCCCCTGGATTCTCTGCTGAAGGCTGATCTTTTCACCCGCAACTTGTTCTTTGTCCGCCTGTTTCAGGTCTTGAGACCGGGGCTTTTTCTCTGCCAGTCCCTGTCCCTCGATAGACACAAGGGCCTTCTGACGGGCATCGATTTCCTGCTGGATCTCTTCGGGAAGATCATTCAAAACCTTTTGAAAGGATTCATCAGGCAGTGCAGGGTTACGGATGAGACAGCGGACCGTCTCAAGGTCATCCTTTTCCTGGATCAATATCTCATCCAGAAGGGCCTTGTCAAGACCCGGGTCCTGGGCCAGGATTCGGAGCGCCCCCTTGGAGAGGTACTTCAGATCCATGGGTAACAGTGCAACCGCCGTTTCCTCTTCCTGCATGGTTTATTCCTCTCGGACCTTCAAATACTCCCTGAGTCCCGTCTCCCACTGCGGCATCCGTTCCCCCGTGATCCTGAAATAGCGTTCGCAGGAAAGCACGGAATTTGCCGGGCGCCTCGCCGGCCGGTTCAGCTCGGAAGAGGGAATGGGCTCTACCGGGAATCCCTTGTTCCCGGACAATTCCATAATCTTGCCGGCAAACTCGAACCAGGAGCATTTCCCGCTGTTGGAGACGTGGACGATCCCGGCCGCCCCGGCGGCCAGCAGCCTGATGATCGCCCTGGACAGATCCGGAACATAGGTGGGAGAACCGACCTGGTCATGCACCACTTTCAGAGACGATTTGACCTGGGCCTGCTTCAGGATGGCCTCGACGAAATTTTTCCCGCCGTGGCCGAAGAGCCAGGATGTGCGCACGATCAGGAATCGGTCCAACTGCTCCGCCATCTCCTTTTCGCCCAGGAGTTTGGACGATCCGTAGACCGAAATGGGGTTGGGCCGGTCCTCTTCGGTGTAAGGCCCCTCTTTGCCTCCGTCAAAAACAAAGTCCGTGCTGATATGGACCATGCCGGCACCGAAGCGTGCGCACCCTTCGGCCAGGTACCCCACCGCATGGCCATTGACCTGCATGGCCAGGTCCGGGCTGGTTTCGCACCCATCCACGTCCGTATAGGCCGCCGCATTGATCAGGATCTCGGGCCGGACCTCACCGATCCACTGCAGGACCTCTTCTCTTTTAGTAATGTCCAGTTCCTCTATATCTGCGGCAACGCAGCTGAAGGAAGATTCCATACGACTCAGAAGGTCTCTCCCGAGCATCCCCTTATTCCCGATCAGGGCCAACCTTGTCATACCGGTTCCTCTCTAACGGCAATCCTTTTTGAAAGGGCACTGTACCTGCCGGACTGGATATCCTCCAGCCATAGCTGATGTTCCTGGTACCACCGGATGGTCTCTTCAATCCCTTTTTCGAAGGTATAAAGCGGCGCCCAACCGAGTTCCCGGCGGATCTTCCCAGCATCGATGGCATACCTGCGGTCATGTCCCAGCCGGTCGGTTACATACCGGATCAGACTCTCCGGCTTGCCGAGCCGGTCCAGAATCAGGCCGGTGATCTCTATATTCTTCTTCTCGTTGTTTCCCCCGATATTGTAGACCTCCCCGGCCATCCCCTTGTCCATGACCAGGTCAATGGCCCTGCAGTGGTCCAGGACATGGAGCCAGTCCCGGACATTCAACCCGTCACCGTAAAGAGGGAGCGGCTTGTCCTGCAGTGCATTCATGATAAAAAGGGGAATCATCTTTTCCGGGAACTGATAGGGCCCGTAGTTGTTGGAACATCGGGTGATGATGCATGGCAGCCCGTACGTCTCGTAATGCGCCCTCACGAGAAGATCGGACGAGGCCTTTGATGCGGAGTAGGGACTGTTGGGGGCAAGGGGGGTTTTTTCGGTAAAGGCCCCGTCGGGGCCCAGCGAGCCATAGACCTCGTCCGTGCTGATCTGGATGAGCCGGTCCACGGGATATTTACGCATTGCATTCAGGATGGCCTGTGTCCCCATGACATTGGTACGGATGAAAACACCCGGATCTTCAATGCTTCGATCCACGTGGGACTCCGCCGCAAAATTGACTACGACATGGATCCCTTTTCTGAAGATCCTGTCCAGGACCGCCGGGTCAGCGATGTCGCCATGGACAAAATGGTAATGCGGGTCTTCCATGACATCTTCAAGATTCAGGAGATTCCCCGCATAGGTCAACAGGTCGAGGTTGATCACTTCATCCCCGGTACGTTTCTGCAGAAAATAGCGGATGAAATTGCTTCCGATGAATCCTGCCCCGCCTGTAACCAGGATCTTCATCATACCCTTCTCTCCCTAACCCTTACAAACCGGGCCCATACGCCGCAAATGTTTTATCATAATATTTTTCAGAACGCCCTTCAACCTAAATATTCGAAAAGAGCTTAAAATGCAGCGACTTGATCGTGAAGAAAAAACGGATCTCATTCACCTTGTCAACCTGCACCAGATTGGTGTGATCATTGAGCACCGATTCATCATACCGGTCCATGGTGAGCATAGCCCCCCAGCATTCCGTCTGATAGCTCAGCTTGAACGAGAGGTCGTCTCCGGTGGCCTCCTTTGCATTGAAGTATCCGGATAGGCTCATGGAGAGCGCCTTGTTCGGCTCCCAGTTCAATGAGGATGTCCAGTATGAGATCCCATTGTTATCGAGTCCATTCAGGGTATTGCCCCCTCCGATGGTCCTCAGCTCACCTGCCCCTGTAGGACGGTTGGGGTCCACGGGAATCTGCTGCGTGAAACGCCGCCCTATCTGAAACGTGAGATTCTCTTCGACCTTGTATTTCAAATCAAGGTTCAGCCTTTCAAAATCATGCGCCAGGAAATCGTAAAGGGAATTGATCTCCATGTATAGACTGTCTGTAAAATTCAGATCCCATTCACCGGTGATGGACCTGAACCTCTGCTCGGACAAGAGCCGGTCGTACAAGGCATCGAACTTCAGGGCCATCATCTCACGAGTCTCCGCTTCCGTCTCCTGCACCCGGCCATCCCTGGGTTCTCCTTTCCTGGTCAGAAGAAACCGGTTGGTCAATTTCAGGTGGAACTGATCGGCACGGCCGACCGTGTCGATTTCATCATAGATCGGGATCTCCTTCTGCCCCTGCTCCGGCCGGTAATCATAGACGATACCGGGTTCCACTATATGGCGGATAGACCCGCCGGAACCCAAAGAAAAATCACGAAAGATCCTGGAGGATAGGTCTGCCCCGCCGTAGAAAATGCCGCGATCTGCAAAATCCTCGCTGAACGCTCCCCGGTTATACAGGGTTTCACGATATCCGAACAGCGGGGTCACAACCAGGGATGGGGTCAGGTCCAGTGGAAGCGAAACATTGGGGAAGAGGTCCAGCCGGCGGCCTTTCACCCCCTGGAACCTCAGCGCGGTCTCTGCATCAAAACCCGCATCCGTAAGTTTCCGGATGTTTTCAATCTGGTACGGCGTAACCGGTGAGAGGACCCAGGGGTCCGAGGATATATCGGGACTCAGGGTAGAGCGGTAGCCCTCCTGACGGTAAAAGTTCACAAAACCGGAATCCATGGCATAGAACCAGTTGGATTGCCCGGCCCGCCTCGGGGCCAGGTCGAGACGGACCTCGGGAAGAGACTGCAGGGTGGTCTTCTCTCTTCGGACCCCCATCTCCTGGTAATAACGAAAGTCCGTGCTCAGATTCCCCCCTTCCCACCGATCCACCAGCGTCAGGTCCGACTGCCCGCTGGTCTGGACACGGGCCTCCGAGGATGTGGAAAAATCGCTGAGATAAAACCCGTCGCTGAAAAAATCCGAGAAAATACCGCCATAGACCCTGTCCTGCAGATTCTGGTAGTGGGTCAGGCCGATCTCCCAGCGGTCCTGGTTCATGCCGATCCGTGAGCCCTCGCGGTCAGCATTGCGATCGTGGATATATTTCCCGAACAGGGCTCCGCGGACGTCCTGGGTCAGGGCATACCGGTATTCCATGCCGAAGCGGTTGCCGTTGTCTCCCAGGTACTCATAACTGAAGGTGGCATCCCGGTTGGTATCCATGTTCCAGAAATAGTCGAGTTCTATGGATTTTCCGTTCCGTGATCCCTGCCCGAAGACCGGCGGGAGCAAACCGCTCTGTCTTGTGGTTTTGATCGGGAAGAAAAAATAAGGGGTATACAAGACAGGAACGCCTGCGACCCGCATGGTCGTATGCCTGCCGGTCACATATTCCTCTTTGGTCACCCACAGGGTTTTCCCGCGGACCTCCCATGCGGGCCTTTGTTTCCCGCATTCGGAAAAGGAGCCTCTGGTAATCCGGTAGGATTCTTCCCCGGTTTTGTCGATCTGATCACCCTTGAGGAAGTATCCCCCCTTGACATTGTCCATCTCTGCAGCATAAAAGGTCCCGAGCCCGGTCCTCGCATTTCCCTCCACGCGGCTGCAAAGGACCGTTCCTTTTTCGTCCGTGAAGACCACATTCCCTTCGGCGGTAAAGGCCCCGGTCAGATCCGAATATTCGGCCGTATCGCATGTCAGCTTCATGGCCCCGCTCTCGAACACGACATTCCCTTCCGCTACGTAGAGGCGCCGGTTCTGGTCGTAATTGAGGCGGTCCGCATCCATACGCACGTCTTCCCCGGGTTCAAGGTCCACCGCCAGGGAAGATGCCGGCGCAAAAAGGACGAGGGCGCAGCACAGAAACAAGAGAACCAACAGGTACGGATGCATCCCGCACCGGGGCCTTGGTGCCCTGACATAACAGTGATTGCCTTTCCGGAACTTCAACCATGCTTCCACGGGCCGCACTCCTTCAGAAAGAATCGGTTACCCCTTTTACAAGATATTTCTCTCTTTCGTGTTTAAGATGAACACGCAGAAATTTCTGATTTTCACTCTGTCATTTTAATTTTTGATTCTTTATCTTTCATTTCTATAGCCGTTCAACTTTCTTATGAAAGAACCAGGTATTCCCTCGCCTCCCCGACTGTATAGAGAGACCCGGTGATGAGGATCAGGTCTCCGGGGCGATAGAGGGAGAGGGCATGCTCAATGGCATCAGGGATCCGGTCCATGACCCGGATGTCAAGACCCGGCCTCTGTATCTCCCTGAACAAGGCATGCGGATCAGCGCTCCGGGCATGCAGGGGCCGGGTCAGAATGAGATGGTCTGCGTGTTTGACAAGCGGCGTCACCACAGACGGGATATCCTTGTCTTTGAAAATCCCGATCACGAGGATCAGCTCCCTGAAAGAGAGGTCTTCCTCAATAACCCTCAGGAGCGCCTGCGCAGCGTGAGGGTTATGGGCGCCGTCCAGGATCACATAGGGGTCCCTGGAGACAACCTCCATACGGCATGGCCAGCGGGTTTCCGACAACCCCCGGCGGACAGCCGCATCGGGAATTTCCACCCCTTTTCGGATCAGGCCTTCCAGAATACCGAGGGAGATCACGGCGTTCTGCACCTGGTAGGCCCCCATGAGGCCTATGGACAGACCTTTCCATGAGTGCTCCTCCCCCCGAAAATCAAAGGTACGGGACCCGTTCGAGCGGTCCAGAGAAACGGATTCGGCCTTTATGTCATGACCCGCACGGACGAGACGGCTTCTTCTTTGATCGCAGATCTCCTTCAAGACAGCAAGGGCACCGGGATCCTTCTCCGCCGTCACCACATCCACTCCCTCCTTGATGATTCCACCCTTTTCACGGGCAATCTCTTCAACCGATGCGCCCAGGTATTCGGTATGTTCCAGGGACACATTGGTAATGGCAGAGACTTCCGGGTCCAGGACATTGGTTGCGTCCAGGCGCCCGCCCATTCCGGCCTCGACTACGGCGAACTCTACCCCCATATCGGCGAAATGGGCGAAGGCCATGGCCGTCGTCACTTCAAAATAGGTGGGCTTGAACCCCGGCCCGGCGGCCCGGATCACGGACAGGATCCGTTCCGTGTACCGGATGACCTGCCCGGGCTGAATCTCCTCACCGCAGATCTGAATCCTCTCTGAAAACCGGTTCAGATGCGGAGAGGTATAAAGACCCGTTCTATAGCCTGCCTGTTCGAGCACAGATGCAAGGTAAGCCGCCGTGGAACCTTTGCCGTTGGTCCCTGCAATATGGAGAGAGCGGAAGCGCCGCTGGGGATTCTCCAGTTCGTCGAGGATCTGACGAATTCTCTCCAGCCCAAAGACAATCCCGTAAACCTCAAGGCTCTCAAGGCAGGCCAGCGTTTCTTGATAGTTCATAGATGATGGTTTCGTAAGAAGCCCTCAAATGTGACGGCAAAGAAAAAAGGCCCAGATGCAAGGCGCGCAAGTCCTGAGGAATGAGGCGTACTCAGACGTACGCTGCAATGACGAAGGACGCAGCGCAACGCCGCAGATGGACTTTTTACGAAGCCGTCATAGATACCAGAAAAGACGGAGCAACCCTGCAAGGGTCTTTTTCATTTCTTTACGTTCCACGATCATATCCACCATCCCGTGCTTCATCTGGAATTCGGC
Source organism: bacterium (assembly GCA_919901565.1). GTDB lineage: Bacteria > CG2-30-53-67 > CG2-30-53-67 > CG2-30-53-67 > CG2-30-53-67 > CG2-30-53-67. The sequence goes on along the minus strand of CAKKPE010000111.1, from coordinate 1,164 downwards.
GCGCTGGAACCCTTCCGGAAGTTTCTCACGAATGGTCTGTTCGATGATACGAGGTCCGGCAAAACCGATGAGCGCCCTCGGCTCGGCAAGGATGATATCCCCCAGCATGGCAAAACTCGCAGTCACCCCTCCGAACGTGGGGTCGGTCAGGATCGAAATAAAAGGAATACCCGCATCCCCCAGTTTTGATACGACGGCGCTTGTTTTTGCCATCTGCATCAAAGAGACCGCCCCCTCCTGCATCCTGGCCCCGCCTGATGACGAGAAGGAGATGAAGGGGACCTTCAATGATATGGAGCGTTCGATGGATCGGGCGATCTTCTCTCCGACCACAGAGCCCATACTCCCGCCCATGAAACCGAAATCGAAGACCGCCAGGACCACACGGTATCCTTCAATACCGGCATCCCCGTAAACAACGGCATCCTTCTTCCCTGTAAGCCTTTCCCCCTCTTTGAGACGGTCCTTGTATTTTCGGGAGTCCTTAAAATGCAGCGGGTCTGCGGAGGCAAGATCGGCGTCGATTTCAAGAAAGCTTCCTTCATCCGCCACGATCAGTATCCGTTCCTCCGAGGAGATGCGGAAATGGTAATTACACTTGGGACAGACACGGTAATTCTTCTCGATCTCTTTTTTGTAGACGATCTCCTTGCAGTTCTGGCACTTCTCCCACATACCCTCTGTGAGTTTCACCTTCCTGTCAGTATCGATGGGCTTGATTTTCTTTTTTATGAACCAGTTCATGACATCTTCACCGGATTACAGGCGAATGATCTCTCCTTCCCTGAGGATATGGACTCTTTTCCCCAATCTTTCATGGATCTCTTTCACGATGACCTCTTCGTACCTCGGTTTCATATGAAAGATATAGACGGGGACCTCCGGCCGGTTCATCTTGCGGATCTCGTTCACCAGCACGGATGGGGTCATATGCCCGCTGATTGTTGCGATTTCCTGCATCGAGTCAGGAAAGGATGTCTCAACGATGAGGCATGCAAGATCCGGCGCCTTTGACGCAATGTCCCAGATCTCCTGTGTCGGGGCCGTGTCTCCGGTATAAAGAAGGGAGCGGCCCTCCTGGCTGATGAGAAACCCTGCAGACGGGATGGAGTGCTTCACGGCAACCGGCAGGACATCCAGACCTCCTATACGTGTCGTCACCCC
>CAKKPE010000110.1 GCA_919901565.1 bacterium | reverse complement strand
GAGGAGCGACTCGCTATCTCTTCAGCATGTCGGTGAAAAGGACTAAACTGTTACGGCAAGCCTTCAGTGTACCACCGCTGGGTCACCATACCCGCAAACCCGTGCTGGTAGGGCATGACCTCTGGTTCGATTCCAGCCGCCTCCACCAATGCTAAGCTTGTTTCAGGAAAATGCCGAGTTCAACCCGCTCGTCAGCCACATATAGCGGAAACAAAAGTCCCATTCCTCCCTCGGGGATATGAACTCCTTTTCCTTGCACGTCAATGACATCAGGGGGGAGAATATCGATTGCTTTTCCCAGTTGGACCGCCTTGGCCGCGATATTGCCGCAGACAATGTTCATGAACTCCATGACGGTGTCATCCAGCACTTCATCGGTTTCATTCGTTACATCATCTTCTTTCAGAATCGCTTTTGCAATCAGTTTCCTGACGCCTGATGAGACGGAAAGCAGGTACTGTGCATTCACCTGGCCTGTCAAGTCCATGGAAACGATGGTATCATTGGACTCCATCTTTTTAATGACCACACACTGTCCGGGCTTGAAGGTAAGATTCACAATGCGGGTAAACATCTTATAGGTCAGGTCTGCTGCTGCTTCCCATACCTTGGGATCCGGCACGCCGTCAGGGATGGCCACCTTCTCGATAATGTAGGGAGCCTGATCAACTTTAAAAGCATCAAGATAACCCGGCAGATCGTCCGCTTGAACGGCGCCCACTTTAACCAGCGCTTCTCCAATGTATAAATGGGTGCTTTTTTGTTTTGCAAGAACCTCTTTGAGCTGGTCCTCGGTCAGGATACCTAACTTGATGGACATGTCGCCAAATCGCAGATCTTCGGACCGCTGCGCTTCATGGATGCGTTCAATGTCCGCATCGGTTAAGAGGCCCATAGAGCGAGCCATCTCGCCGAACTTGATGTTGACGGAATCCTGCAATTCCACGGCTTTCAGCAGGTCTTCTCTTGAAACCACTCCTTTCTCCACCATAAACTGGCCGAAAAATTTAACCGCCATGACGGATCTCCCTCATTTGAAAATAGTTTGAATAGGACAACTCTCGTACTGTCTCATTTACCCCGGACGCCGTCTCTATCGATGACTTTTTACGAGTCCATCAATTTTTATACCTCATGGAGAATTCGCAGTACATCATCAGCCTCAAAGGGCTTGCATATAACGTTTCGTGCACCGAGTTTCATGGCCTCAGTAAATTTGTCACTGACCCCGCCAAGCGAGGTCACCATGACGATTTTCGCATTCCGATCAAGGGCGATAAGACTTCGTAATGCAGTCAACCCATCCATCGTCGGCATATTCATATCCATGCAAACAATGTCCGGGTGCTCGGCCTGATACTTCATGATGGCCTCTGCACCATTCTTTGCCCGGTCAATCACCTCAAATTCGCCCGTACTGGTAATAATTTTCTCAAGCTGACGGCTTACGGAGATGCTGTCATCCACGATTAGAATCCTCTTCATATCCAATCACCCTCCTGACTTGTCTTGCCAAACAGCCATGCATGAAGTTGAATTTATACATTTATCGGCATAACGGACGGTTTTCTTTAGACTCAATACGAATAAATATTCTAACAAAGCTTAACGGTGCATCCGTAGTCAGAAATTGATCATGATGGCATATGGATGTTCGAGGAGAAAAACCGGTTCCTGGATGCCTTCTCCATTGAACTGGTCCACAGCAATCCTCCCGTGGTCTGTTTCGAGTACGACCCAGGCGTGTCCATCCTTTCCATTCGATGGAAGCCCGATCCATAGTTCGTTTCTTGCCCCGATGGCGTTCAGGAGCGAAGAGAAGAGGACGGCAAACCCCTTGCAGTCCAGGTACGGTGAAAGCAGGGCCGTCTCCGGGAGGATCCACGGGGCCCTCTGGATACGGAACTTGGCGGTATGGATCTTTGAGAGAATCCCTGCGTATCCGGCCCGCCACGGAGACGGGATGCCGGTTTTCGCCCATTTCCCCAGCATGGAAGGGGCGGGGAAGTGGTCCCGGACTTCCTTGATGAGGCGATAGTCGGAGAGGAACAGGCAAGAGGGTTTTTTCTCTTTCCATGCGATCCGCAGCCGGTAGACAAATTTAAGGGCCGGATCAAGGATGGCAAAGAGGATGAGCCTGTAAATGCGCCCCAGAAAAGCCCGCCCCGGGAAACTCAGCGAGAGGACCCCCACGCGCCATTTGATCAGGTTGTCTACGAACAAGGCCATTTTTGGAAACCCCCTGTATTCAATCCGGTGCTGCGTCCAGGATTCGAAATGAAATTCTTTAGCACTCCATACTTATAGTTTAACCGATAGGTCTGAATTTGGTCAATATGTTTCATGGTTTGTACCGGGCATGAGGATTTTATGAAGAATGACCGGATAGGGGCGGAAAACGATCAGGCCGGAAGACGATGGGATCACCGGGCACGGTTCAGGATGCTATAGTGTCGTGTCACGTCTAAAATGACGTATCCCATTTTCCCCCTCACCTCAATCCTCCCCAAGGGGAGAGAACGTTCAAACATCCCTTCTCCCCATAGGGGAGAAGGTTAGGATGAGGGGGTGACACCAAAAGACACT
>CAKKPE010000109.1 GCA_919901565.1 bacterium | reverse complement strand
GAGGAGCGACTCGTTATCTCTTCAGCACGTCGGTGAAAAGGACTAAACTGTTACGCAGGGGGAAGGAAAGGCCAGGGGGTCAGATCTTTATAAATGACAAACTGTTCCAAATAATTAATAAAGAGTTAAGCGACGTCAATAATAAAGATCCGACCCCAAGAGTACATACTTTGAATCTCTCTGCCGACGGCACATCCGAATGGGTTCAGAAGGACGGGACCAAGAAATACTTTGATGCCAACGGCCTTCAGACCTCCACTGTGGACAGGAATGGGAACACCACCTCCTACACTTACGATGGATCAGGGAACCTGATTTCCATCACCGACCCGACAGGCCTGGTGACGAGCCTCTCTTACAGCGGCGGCAAAATCAGCAGCATCACCACACCGGACGGGAGGTCCACTATCTTTAACCACGATGTGGAAGGCAACCTCACCTCCATCACCGATCCGGACGGTTCCGTGACAAGCTATGTCTATGACACCAGGCACCTGCTGACCTCCAAAGTCGGGCCCAATGGGGAAACCACGCAATACAATTATGACGCACACGGCAGGATTGATAATGTCGTCTCTGCCACCGGAGAGACCCGCACCTATGCCCCAGCCGACGCCACGGGCCTGATCAACGATCTTCCTGTAGGTACCGGAACCAAGGATAATCTTGCAACAAACATCCCCGCCTCCCCCAGCACCAAGACCGACGGCAAGGGCTATACCCATGCCTATGAGACCGATTCCCGTGGAGCAACCCTGGCCTACACCGACCCCCTGGGGAACATCACCCAGTACGTGCGTGATTCCCAGTCCCGGCCCACCAAGATCACCCGGCCCGACGGCACCGAAGTCACCATGACCTACGATGACAAAGGAAATCTGCTCAGCACGACAAACGTGGCTCTCGACGCTATCACTCAAATAACCTATAACGCATACAGCCAGGTCACCTCCATCAAGGATCCTTTGCAGAATACGACCACCCTGACCTATGACGGGAGCGGGAATCTGACTGGAATCAAGGATGCCTTGAATCATCAGACGAGCCTTGCCTACAACACCCTGGGCCTCGTCACCTCCATGACCGACGCCCTAAGCAAGACCACTAATTACAGCTATGACAGCAAAGGCAACCTGACCTCGTTAACCAACCCTCTCGGCAAGACCACAACCTACACCAGGGATAATGCCGGAAACATCCTGACCGTCCATGATGCCAATGGAATCACCACCACCTATACCTACGATTCCATGAACCGGCTCACCTCGGTCACCGATGCGGAAGGCGGTACAACCTCTTATACCTACGCTCCCTCCTGCGGCTGCCCCTCGGGCGGAAATGGCAGCCTGGCCTCCATCACCGATGCCAAGGGCCATACGACTTCCTTTGCCTACAACGAGATCGGACAATTGATCTCCGAAACTCACCCTATGGGTCGGGTCACCACCTACAGCTACGATGCCAACCGGCAATTAGCCACGAGGACTGATCCCAACGGCAATACCATCACGTACACATACGATCCTCTCAATCGGTTGATCCGAAAGCAGATGCCGGGCAATGCAGTCAGCTTCGCGTACGATGTAGTGGGCCGCCTCACCAGTGCCGCGGATACCGACAGCAGTCTGGGCCTCACGTACGATACAGCGGGCCGTCTCACGGATGCCATCTCGGATTTGGGTGCAGTCTCTTATACCTATGACCTGAACGGCAACCGTCTCAGCATGGTGGATGCCGAAGGCGGTGTGACCGACTACGTCTATGACGTGCTCAACCGCCTCACGGACGTAGCCAATCCCAATGGAGAGACAAGCTCCTTTACCTATGATGCATTGTCAAGAAAAGTGGAGACCCTCCTTCCAAACGGAGGGCAAGCCACGTACACCTATGATGCCGCATCCAGACTTGCGAATCTGATCAATAAAGTCAATGCAGCATCGGTCTCGGCTTTCAATTACACCTATGACAATGTCGGGAACCGCACATCCATGACTGACAAGGACGGGCTCAATAGCTATGGATACGACAATATCTATAGGCTCCTTTCCGCGAACCATCCGCAGGTAGAGAATCCGGCTGAGTCTTTCAGTTATGATCCTGTGGGTAATCGGCTTACGGACCGAAGTTTCAGCGACTGGTCCTACAATGCAAATAATCAATTGACATCCTATGATGGGGTTGCCTATACTTACGACAACAACGGCAACACCATCTCCAAAACCGATGCATCGGGGACAACCTATTATGATTATGATGCTGAAAACCGCCTCACAAGAATCGACTTCCCCGACGGCAACTATACCGGATACAAGTATGATCCCTTTGGAAGAAGGATTGAAAAGAACGTTAACGGAACCATAACGAAATACCTCTATGACGGAGAAGACATCCTGGCAGAGTACGATGGAGCAGGCGCCCGCTTGGCCCGTTACACCCACGGCCCAGGCATTGATGAGCCGCTGATCATGCAGCGAGGCAGTCAAAACTACTATTACCATGCCGACGGCCTCGGCTCCATCACTGAGCTGACCGACACCTCCGGCAGCATTGTCAACAGCTATGTCTACAACTCGTTCGGGCAGATCGTGAAGCAAACCGAAGGTGTGGAGAACCCCTATGTTTTCACCGCAAGAGAACGAGATAAAGAATCCGGACTCTATTTCTACAGAGCAAGATATCTGGATCCGAGGCTCGGGAGGTTTTTATCTGCAGATCCAGTGCCTGGATATTTCTTTCAACCGCAATCCCTGAATCCATACCCGTATGTGGGAAATAAGCCGACCCACTTCGTGGATCCAGATGGCAGAATATCTCATTTGATACTTCATGGTGCTATTGAATTCTATGAATCCTTTATTCATCCTCATGAAGCAGGCGATAAAGAATATGAACAAGAATTTCTCGATGCGTATAATGAATCAGCAAAAAAGGCAGAAGAAACGAAACAGACCTTAAAGGATATGGAACGATTCACAAAGGAACTTGAGGAAAGCAGTGAATGGATGGATGAGAAATATAAGAAATGGCTTGAGGAACAGAACGAGACGAAAGATCCGAACGCAGGGAATCAAACCCAGAATGGAACACCATGTCCATAATTATCAGGTGAATAATGTCGGTCCAAGTCCAATTTAGAGAGATATTCAGTCGGTTGATGCTGGAATCCAGATCGTTACGAGCAGTTAGAGGATGAATATCAAAGAGTTATTAATCCTTATTTTAGCATATGGATTGCTTTGGGGGGTGTATCATTTTTGGGGTTATGACAAAACGATAAGAAAGGTTTTGTCCAACCCGGAAAACTATTCCCCACTAAAAGTAAATTTGTGTAAGAAGCTAACACTCTTTCCCAAAGCTTTATTGTCATTCTTGACAGCTCTTATAGTGCCTTTAATTGTAATCCTCACGGGTTTGGTAGTTTTTTTTATTCTTAGCTTATTTAAATAGTGAAGGCGGCGGTACCAATCTCGCCTCCATCATCGATGCCAACAACCACACCACCTCCTTTGCCGAATACAAGTATGATCCCTTTGGCAGGAGGATCGAGAAGAACGTGAACGGAGTTCTAACGAAATATCTTTATGACGGCGAGGACATCTTGGCGGAATATAACTCCTCCGGAACCCGTCTGGCCCGCTACACCCACGGCCCAGGCATTGATGAGCCTCTGATCATGCAGCGAGGCAGTCAAAACTACTATTACCATGCCGACGGACTTGGCTCCATCACTGAGCTGACCGACACCTCCGGCACCATCGTCAACAGCTACGTGTACAATGCCTTCGGACAAATTGTGAAGCAGACTGAGGGAGTGGCGAATCCATATGTCTTTACGTCCCGTGAGCAGGACAAAGAGAGCGGGCTGTATTTCTATAGAGCAAGATATATGGATCCAAGGATCGGCCGCTTTCTACAACCCGATCCAGTGGGGCTTGGAGTAGGTCCTATTAGCCGTTTATGCCCTGATCCTAGTGGGAGTATTGGGGGCATTAATTTAAATATCTACATGCATCTTGCCATGAACCAAATAAATAAGGAAATTAATCTTTATCATTATTCTATGAATAATCCCATAAACAATACAGACCCGACGGGCCTAAAGACTGTATACACAAAGTGCGATCCTGGATGGAAATGCGCTGCTGCTGTCCCACCGATTCCTTATCCGAAAATGTGCGTAAGAACCTGTATTTGTTACGATGACGAATGTGGGGAAACGTCCGCCCGACCCTGTCTTCAGTGGGGATATATGTATGGGCCGTTAGGAGGACCACCGAGCTCCGGATCATTTTAAAGAATGTTTAGAAATGGAATAAAACAAATGTTTAAAAAACAATCAATCATTAATCTAATTATTCTCCTGATCCCGATATTGCTATTACTGATTTATGGGATAGTGCGGATGTTATCCCGAATGCATTCATGAAATAGTTAAAATAGAAGCGAAGGTGCCGTGAGACCTACCGGGGACGTTGGTTCATAGAGTGTTTCGTTTGACGACTTACTTTGCCTACAACGAGATCGGCCAGTTGATCTCCGAGACCGAACCCATGGGAAGAGTGACTTCCTACTCCTATGATGCCAACCGGCAACTGGCCACGCGGACCGATCCCAACGGCAATACGATCACGTACACTTATGATCCCCTCAATCGCTTGATCCAGAGGCAGATGCCCGGCGATGCAGTCAGCTTCGCGTACGATGTAGCAGGCCGCCTCATCAGTGCTGCGGATACCGACAGCAGCCTGGGCCTCACGTACGATACAGCGGGCCGTCTCACGGATGCCATCTCGGATTTGGGTGCAGTCTCTTATACCTATGACCTGAACGGCAACCGTCTCAGCATGGTGGATGCCGAAGGCGGTGTGACCGATTATAGGAGACTTTGGGGACGTTGTTACCGTGCGTGCCTTTTGCTTGACAACGAAAAATAATGCATGTCCGGTAATCGCGGTAGGGATGCCCGTTGCCAGGCACCCCCCGCACAGATCCGTACGAGAAGAATTACTTCATACGGCTCCTACCTCGGGTAGTTCACGCAAAGCCGCTAATAACTGCTTGCCTCACGTATCCTGTCAAGTCCGTTCAATGCTTTCTCCTGTCACTGTGTACAGGTCGCAGACGACTTTCCAGAATTTCCCCTTGGTCATCAGCCTTCCCTCCGGAACCTCCGCCGTGCCATAGGGCCACTTTGTTCGGCTCCTTCTTCGGTACTACGCCGATGTCAGACTGCTCAGCAGCGTGCATGTAGGGATTACGGCCACGGGCCTTCCCCTCCCGATCCGATGTGTACTTCCGCAACGGATGCCACTGAGCTCTCCCGGTTCTCGAACATAGAGTGTCCACGCATGCTCAGGGTCTCTGACTCAGCGGGGCCGGGCAATGACTGGCTGGATAACGTCGTCGCCCGTGGTGCCTTCCCAACCGTTGCACGCGGGGCGCCCCGTATGGGTGATTTCGGAGCTCAATGGCTGGCCTGCGCTTCCCCTGTCAACGCTTCACGTG
>CAKKPE010000108.1 GCA_919901565.1 bacterium | reverse complement strand
CACGTGAAGCGTTGACAGGGGAAGCGCAGGCCAGCCATTGAGCTCCGAAATCACCAGTCCGGGGCGCCGACCGCGTTGGACGGTTCGAGAGAGGTCTTTGGAGTCTCTTTGGAGTCTTTGGGGACGTCCATAAAATTATAAAATAGTTCCAACTCCGACCCAGAAGGGATAACTCCTCCTGACCTCTGGTCAAAGGGATAACTCCCCCTTGCCCCCTCTTAAATAAGAGGGGGGTAACATCCACTACGCAGAGCGATCCCAGACGACCCGGATGTTCGACGCCTGGTCAGAATATTGGAAGGAATAATCGCCATCGTACGATCGGGTCAGGGCCTCTCCGATGCGCCGGGCGATGTGAATGCCCGAGGTCTCAATCAGCGTATGGTCCTTTTCATTTAGAAGCCGGAGGATCCGCTCCATGGGATGCTGGTTCTTCTCCTTGTCTCCGATATTCCGTACCAGGTTAAGGATTTCGTCACGGTGTTTCTCGAAAAAAACCCCTTTGATCACAACGGTCCCCGCAGGATATTTCTGTAAAAAGCGTTTACAGGCCGGGCAGGTTGTATGGTGGGCAATCTGAGCACCTTTCTTCCATGTCCAGCGGCCCTTGGAGAAGACAGCCCCGCATTCGGTGCAGAGTGTAGGCTCCGGCCATTTGCCCTGTTCCTGATAGGCATCATGGCGTTTTTCCTGGATCAAACGATCCTTGCGTTCATATGAGCGTTTTGCTTTAACCATATCCGGTCCTCCTTTATGTCTCATTGCGCCGCCTGATCAGCGGTGGATCGCACCTGCTCATCTCCGTTCAGAAAATTTTCCGGTTTTTCTTTCAAGATGCATGCAAAATGGAATGTGCTGATGGCTCCCCCATACCCATCTTGTTTCTAATGGATAAACAAGAAAATGCAGATTGTCAAGTCCCTGAAGTTCGCCGCCTGTCAGTATTGAGCCTCTCCCGGCCTGTTTTCGGGAAAGTTCTGAAAAAGTCGGTGCCTGTTGTTTAAGTGGTTGACAGTTCCCCTCCGGAAAAATATAATTCCCTGAACCACTGTAGGAGGGATCTTGTGTCCAGGAAGAAAGTCAACTGCTGGGAAGTCAAGAAGTGCGGCCGGGAACCCGGGGGCACCCATGTGCACGATAAGGGTGAATGCCCTGCGGCAACAGCGGGCAAACTCGATGGGGTCCACGGCGGCACGAACGCGGGGAGGGCCTGCTGGGTCGTCGCGGGGACCATGTGCCACGGAAAGATCCAGGGGACCTTTGCCAGGAAATATGACGACTGCAAGGTCTGCGACTTTTACAAGAAGGTGCAGAAGGAAGAAAGGCTGAATTTTGTTTTCGCCACGGTCCTGCTGGGCCGGCTGAACAGTCCCAAATGACCGGGTTGCCCGGATTCCTGCATGGAGGCATGGGATGTCATCTCTCAAACCAGGCGATCAGGACCACTTAAGGCATGAATTTGCCAAACTGGACCATGATGTCAGACTCATCTGCTTCACCCAGCAGTTCGAATGTATGTTCTGCGAGCGGACGAGGACCCTTTCCGAGGATGTGGCCCAGCTTTCGGACAAGATCACTCTGGAGGTTTATGATTTCCAGAAGGATGCGGACAAGGCTGCACAGTACAAGATTGACAAGATCCCGGCTGTTGTCGTGGAAGGGATCAAGGACTACGGTGTCCGCTATTTCGGCGTCCCCTTCGGTTATGAATTCAGCGCCCTGATCGAGTCCATTGTGAACGTCTCCAGGGGGCGGACCAACCTCAGCGAACAGACCAGGAACACGCTCCGGTCACTGGCCAGGCCCGCTCACATTCAGGTCTTCATCACCCCCACGTGACCCTTCTGCCCCCCGGCCGTGGTCATGGCCCACAAAATGGCAATTGAATGTGATTTGGTCCGGGCGGATGGGATCGAAGCGACCGAGTTTTTCCATTTGGCCAACAGGTACAATGTCCGGGCAATCCCCATGATCGTCATCAATGAGACGGTCCAGTTCAGCGGTGCGCCCACGGAATCCGAATTTCTGGCAAGAATTGTGGAGGCCGCGGGAAGTTAGTGCCGTGTCACGTCTAAAATGACGCATTCCATTTCCCCCCTCACCCCCGATTGATACATTCGAGGGCAGGCCTTGATCCTCTCCCCAAGGGGAGAGGAGGTTCAAACATCCCTTCTCCCGCGTAGGTATTGAACGATTTGGGTTTTGTCCCGTGCCCCAAGGGGAGAGGAGGTCCAAGCATCCCTTCTCCCCATGGGGGAGAAGGTTAGGATGAGGGGGTGACACCGCCCGCCAAAGATTCTGCATCGGAAGAAACAACATCCTCAAGTTCGCAGTTTCCGGGTCCGCTCAGAAAAAGAATCATAAACGGGATATATCCCCGGGCCAATCATGAAATAAAACGGGGACTTGTTGAAATCGCCCGTTAAATAAGGTATATTACAATTCTATTATAAATATTATTTATAAGATCCTTTGAAGCTTCCTGCAGGTTTCAGGCAGGGGCCGGGTGCCGCACCCACTGCGGCATGACACGACAGAAATTCCCGAAGAATGGCTATAAGTGTTATGCTGTCTTTTCAAGGAGTTGGGCAGGGGAGAGGATAGGCCATGGAGCCTGAAAAGGGCTGGTTTTTCATAGCGGACGCTCATCTGTCGGAGGCTGATGAACTCCGCCAGCAGATGCTGGTCCGGTTTCTGGAGGAGAATCGGGACCGCATGGCATGTCTGGTCATCCTCGGCGATCTGTTTGACTTCTGGTTCGGGTTCCCGGGTTATCTGGATCCAGCCTACCGGCCGCTCTGCGATGTGCTAACCTCGTTGAGCCGGGACGGGGTCAGGATCATTTATCTGGAAGGGAATCACGACTTCTCCATGGGGGAGTTCTTCACAGAGACCCTGCAGGGCAAGGTCTGTCCCGGGGACCATGTGCTGGAGCTCAACGGGTATCGGGTATTCCTCTCTCATGGTGACAATATTGATCCCGGGGACTTCCGCTACCGCTTCTACCGGGGTCTTCTCAAGAGCCGGTCGGTCTATACCCTGATACGCCTGTTCGGCCCCGGAAGGACCAGAAAGGTGAAAAACTTTTTTAACCGGAGGGAATGGATGCACCGGAGAAAAGAGCATTCCGCTGGTGTCCGGCCGGATGAGGCCTTTGCAAGGAAGAAATTCGAAGAGGGGATGGACGTGGTCATCCTCGGCCACATCCATCATCCGTGTGAAAAAACATTTGTACTTCATGGGCGTACTTGCTACTATTTTAATGTAGGGGATTGGATAGAGCACTTTTCCTATCTCTGGTACCACCCCCGGTCCGGATTCAGGCTTGAATATTACCGCCAGGAATCTTTGGTGTCCCCGGAAAAAGGCCAAGGGCTCTCTTAATCGGCTCCTGCCCCTGGAAAAGGATGAATTGAATTCCAGGTCATGAAGGGTTTGAACCATGCTGCGGTGCGAGGATATTATCGAGGCTGTGCTTTCCTATAATCCCGGTGCGGACATCACCATGATCCGGCGGGGTTACATTTTTTCGGCCAAGGTGCACAAGGGGCAGAACCGTCGGTCCGGCGAGGCCTACCTCAGCCATCCCCTGGAAGTCGCCGGGATCCTCACACAGCTTCAGCTTGATGTTCCGACGATCGTGGCCGGATTCCTGCATGACACCGTGGAGGATACCCATACCACAAGGGAGGAGGTGCAGGAGCTTTTTGGAGAAGAGGTGGCATCCCTGGTCGAAGGCATGACCAAGATCAGTTCGATCGAGTACACGACTGCGGAGGACAGGCAGGCGGAAAATATCCGGAAGATGATCATTGCCATGGTCAACGACATCCGGGTTATCCTGATCAAACTGGCGGACCGGCTTCACAATATGCGGACACTGGAACATCTTTTTAAGGAAAAGCAGACCCGCATCGCCCAGGAGACGCTGGACATCTACGCTCCGATTGCTCACCGGCTTGGTCTCGGGGTCATCCAGCGGGAACTGGAAGACCTCTCTCTGAAGTTTCTGAACCCGGAGGCCTATGAGGAGATTGCCGCGAAGATCTCCGGGAAGAAACTGGAACTGAGCGCCTATGCCGTGGAGATCTCCGCCCTGATTCAGGAGAAGATCAGGGATTTGAATATACAGGTCGCTGTTAAGGCAAGGCCCATCAGTATTTACGGGGTTTATAAAAAAATGGTCTCCCTCCAGATTCCCTTCGAGCGGGTTTTTGATGTGATCCGGATCCGGATACTGGCGCAGCGGGTGATTGACTGCTATACCCTTCTGGGCGTCGTCCATAACCTCTGGAAACCTGTGCCCGGGAAGTTTCAGGACTTCATCGGAGTTCCGAGGACCAACCAGTATCAGTCCCTGCATACCCTGGTCATGGGCCATAAGGGGCATCCCGTGCGGGTCCAGATCCTGACGGATGAGATGCAGCGGCGCTCCGAGCGGGGGATCACCGTACAGTGGAAATACAAGCAGAGCCCCACGGAGTCCCAGGAGCAGAAGGCCGAACGTTTCTTCTGGCTGAAAAGGCTTCTCCAGCTCCAGAAGGAACTTCTCGATTCCAGGGAATTCCTCACCTCGGTCAAAAAGGATCTCTTTCCGGATGTGATCTATGTCTTCACTCCCAAGGGAGAGGTACGGGAACTGCTAAAGGGGTCCACGCCCATTGATTTCGCCTTCAACATCCATACGGAAATCGGCAGGAGGGCTGTCGGGTGCAGGGTCAACGGGAGAGAGGTATCCATGGATTTCACGCTGAACAACGGGGATGCCGTTGAGATCATCACGTCGGACGAGCAAACCTTCCAGCGGGAGTGGCTGCGTTTTGCCAAGACCCCCAAGGCGCGTGCCAGGATCAAGGAATGGCTGCGGAGTAAGGAACGGGAGCGGAGCATTGAGTTCGGCCGGGCCATGCTTCAGGATACGTTTGACCGGTACCAGGTGGACAAGACCATCCTAAACAATGGCGATGCGTTCCAGGACCTGATTCATAAGATCGGACATCATGACCGGGAGAAGTTCCTGGAAAATGTCGGATACGGGAAGGTCTCGCCGCTTCTGGCCGTGGAGAAGCTGCTTTCGAGCAAGGAGTTCAAACGGCTGAAGAAAAAGGAAGACAAGCTGAGAAAGAAGGAACCCGGGGAGGCGCCGGCCACGGGAATCCGGGTGACCGGGAGGGACGATATCTTCATACACATGGCCTCGTGCTGCAACCCGATCCCGGGCGACCGGATCATCGCGTTTATTGGCGACAAGAGGGGAGTCACGGTCCATGAGATTGGATGCCCGCTGGTTCCGGACCTGGACGTGAATCCGGAGCGCAGGATCGAAGTGGTCTGGGATCCGGATGCGAAGGTCGCGCGTTCGGTCAAGGTTCATGTGCAGGTCTTGGACCAGCCCGGCGTTCTCGCGGATATCTGTAGTGCGATTACCGCCCAGGGCGGGAACATCGGGAAGACTCATGTCTTTACGACCGAAGACAAGACTGCCCGGTGTGACTTCGAGATCGAGGTCTACGACAGGAAACAGCTTGACGAGATCATCTCGGCTATCGGCAAGAACAAGACGGTTCTGAAGGTGGAACGGATCAAAGGCATTGAAAGTCCGAAATCGCACGTGTAGCCATCCATAAGGAGCGCGGAGTGAAAACAGTTGAAGAGCAGATCGAATGGATCCAGCGCGGTGCGGTGGAGATCCTGATCCTGGATGAACTGAAGGAGAAGCTTAAACGTTCGATCAGGGACCGTAAGCCTCTTCGCATCAAGGCGGGGTTCGACCCCACGGCCCCGGACCTGCACCTCGGGCACACGGTCCTGATCCAGAAGCTGAAGCACTTTCAGGACCTGGGGCATCATGTGATATTTCTGATCGGCGATTTCACGGGGATGATCGGGGACCCTTCGGGCCGGTCCGAGACCAGGCCCCACCTGACCCGGGATGAGATAGAAAGAAATGCCCGAACCTACCGAGACCAGATCTTCAAGATCCTTGACCCGCAGAAAACTGAGATCGTTCTGAACAGCGCCTGGATGTCGAAGATGACCTCCGAAGAGCTGGTCCAGCTTTCAGGGAAGATGACCGTGGCGCGCATGCTGGAACGGGATGACTTTCAGAAAAGGTACGCGGCGCAGCATCCGATCAGCATCCATGAGTTCCTTTATCCGCTGATTCAGGGATACGACTCGGTGGTGATCCGGTCGGACATCGAGATCGGCGGTACGGACCAGAAGTTCAACCTGCTGGTCGGGCGGGAACTTCAGAAGGGATCGGGGCAGGAACCCCAGGTGGTTCTCACCATGCCCCTGCTTGAAGGGCTGGACGGCGTGCAGAAGATGAGCAAGAGCCTGGGAAACTATATCGGGATAGAAGAATCGCCAGGGGAGATGTTCGGGAAGGTCATGTCCATATCAGATACCCTGATGTGGCGTTACTATGAGCTTCTGAGCGATCTCACGCTAAATGAGATCCATAGCCTGCGTGAGAAGGCCGCCGATGGAAGCCTTCACCCCATGGAGGCCAAAAAGCGGCTGGCGCATGAGATCATCCGGCGGTATCATTCTCAAGAGGAAGCGGACAAGGCCCGTGAAGCCTTCGAACGGGTCTTCCGTGACAAGGAGGCCCCCGATGAGATGGCCACGGTTTCCCTTAATTGGAATGATGGAGACGTCTGGATCGTGAAGGCCCTGCTGGAGGCGGACCTGGTCAAGAGCAGCAGTGAAGGAAGAAGACTCATTCAGCAGGGGGCAGTCCAGCTCAACGGGACCCGTGTGACGGATCTGGATTTCCGGCTCCCCCTTCCGGACCAGGCGCATGTCCTGAAAGTCGGCAAAAAACGCTTTGCAAGGATCGTCCCATCGGGAACCCATGGAAGGTGATCTGCTGAAAAGGGCCACCCCCCCCTGATTTCATTAAAATTCTGAAAAGACCTTGACTTGTTTTTTGATCTGGGCTATATTAATAAATCCTGGCAGATGATGTTGCGGTATTCCCGCCTTTTGAACGGCGGCTTGGAAAAGCCAAATATTTCAAGAAATTAGAAGGCGGGGAAAAATATTTATTAAAACCAAATACCTCTTGACAACAACTTTTGCTTCTGCTATCTTTCTATTTTCCTTATGGAAGATAGCCTGCTCTTTGAAAACTGAATCGTGTATGTTTTAGCCCGGCGGATCGTAGTAAAATTGTAAAAATCCGTAAAATTTACGGGTCAAGTTTTTCAGTTCAACTGGAGAGTTTGATCCTGGCTCAGAACTAACGCTAGCGGCGTGCCTAACACATGCAAGTCGTACGAGAATGTTCCCTTCGGGGAGCTAGTAAAGTGGCGAACGGGTGAGTAACACGTGGGTAATTTACCTTTGAGTTCGGGATAACCTCGGGAAACCGGGGCTAATACCGGATAAGACCACGGGACACAAGCTTCGTGGTAAAAGCTTGCCTCTGACTCAAGCAAGCGCTCATAGATAAGCCCGCGGCTCATTAGCTAGTTGGTAGGGTAACGGCCTACCAAGGCTTTGATGGGTAGCCGGCCTGAGAGGGTGAACGGCCACATTGGCACTGGAACACGGGCCAGACTCCTACGGGAGGCAGCAGTGAGGAATATTGCGCAATGGGCGAAA
>CAKKPE010000107.1 GCA_919901565.1 bacterium | reverse complement strand
TCGTGGACTTCGACCCCGTCCGCGCCAAGGCCGAAGGCCGCGACCCCGGCCTGCCGAAGCCCCTCGCGGACCTGTTCCCCGATTCGTTCGTGGACTCGGAGCTGGGGGAGATTCCGAAGGGGTGGGCAACTGGGGTTCTTGACGACCTTGCGGACGTCTCGAGCGGCAAGAGGCCGGAGGTCCGCCATTCCGAAGCTTCGGAAGAAGCGAACGTGCCTCTTTGGGGTGGCAACGGGCCGATGGCGTTCGTGCCCAAGGCGCTGATCGAGCATCCAATTCTCCTCACTGGTCGGGTCGGAACGCTCGGCGTCGTGTTCCGGATCACGACGCCATGCTGGCCGTCTGACAACACGTTGATCGTTCGAACCAAGAATGAGGCTGCGTTCGAGTATCTCTTCTTCCAGCTACGGCAGATTGACTTCAACTCGCTGAATCGTGGATCGACGCAACCACTGTTAACGCAAACTGACCTCAAGGTGCAACCGCTGGTGTTGCCACCGTTGGAACTCTTGGCCCATTTTCATGCAGCCACAGGTGATCTGTACCGCCGAGTTGATGAGTCTCACGCTGAGTCCTGCACCCTCGCCGCGTTGCGCGACGCACTGCTGCCCAAGCTCATCTCCGGCGAGCTGCGGGTGAAGGGCGCGGAGCGGATCGTTTCCGAGGGGGTGGCATGACAGGCACTGCGACACTCGGTTCTGTGGTCTGCTACTCAGGGCGCGCCACGTCGGCGAACTGGGAAGGGCGTCACGTTGCCGACGCGGACCAGTTCCGGCGCTTCGTGCGCGAAGTGGTGCGCCCGCGTGTTGCCGATAGTGGTTCATCCTTCGCGTCCGACCTCCGCGGGCTTGCGACGACCGGCATGGCAACGGAGTTCGTCAAGCGACTGCTGACGGCAGTGCCCGATTCTGAAGGCTGGGAGGTTGGGGAAGCGCTTGCGGAATGCGCGCTTCAGCAGGACTCGGGTCGCGAGGTCCACTGGCCCTGGAACACCGTCCGAGACCGGCGAACGCCGAGAGCGAGTCTTCCGGGCACGGACCTCGTCGGGTTCTACCGCGAGGACGATTCCGTACTGCTCCTGTTTGGCGAGGTCAAGACGTCGTCCGATGCCAACACCCCGCCCAACGTGATGAATGGCGGGAGCGGGATGGCGTGGCAACTCGAGCAAAGCGCTACGCGCCTGGACATCCAGCGGGCTCTTCTGCAGTGGCTCCACGCGCGATGCCAGTCGCAGCCGTACCGAGACCTGTACGAGAAGGCGGTGGGTCGCTACCTCAAGTCAGAGGGGAAGGAGCTGTTGCTCGTTGGCATCCTGATACGCGACACCGCGCCAAGCGAACTCGACCTGAAGAGCCGCGGGCAGGCGCTGTCGACGAAGCTCGGCAAGCCGACGCGAATCGAGCTGATCGCCTGGTATCTGCCAGTCCCCATCACGGAGTGGCCGAAGCTCTTGAAGGAGGATGCATCGTGACCGCCGACTCCTGGATCGTTCAGTCCCTCGGAGCCGAGAAGGTCCGTAAGGCCGTCGAAGAGGCTGGACGGCGGCGCCTTCGCAACGCGCTCGGGGTTGCGGGTGCCGGAGAGTTTCCGGACGACCAGCTTCGCTTCGTAGCGAATGGCCTTGAACTGCGGGTCTTCGATCTGCTTGAGGGAGACGACGCCGAAGTCCTTCAAGCCACTGCCACGGATGCATTCCAAGTTGCACGCTCGCTGACGTGTCCCGAAGCGCCCATTGAGGCAGCGGAATGGCTCGTGCGCCTCGGTGCCCTCGGCGTACTGGGTGACCGTGGGGCCGATGTTCGTCGTCTTCTCATCGAAAAGGATCTGCCTCAACTCCCTCTGGATTCGGAAGACTGGGGTATCCGCGTCTGGTCCTGCATCCTCGACATCTGGTTGCGCCTCTTCCGAAAGCAGGGTTGGGGGGATCTGGACCTGGTACAGCAGCGCGTGGCAGCACTACGTACCGACCAGCGCGAACACGAACCAGAATTCATCGCCCAGGCTGAAGCGCGAAGGGACGCGCGGCCCGCGTGGGAGCTCATCACCGAGTACCACCTCGCGAAGGCTGCCGAGATTCTCGGCGTTTATCTCACTCAAGGCTCGGTGGACGGTCACTACGACGTGCGGGAACAGCTTGAGGCGCAATTTGACCGCGCTATCGGCGCTGCCGGGCGTGGTCAACACATGGAGCGCGAATCTCTAGCTCGTCTGCTCGCTCGAACCGCTCGGGTCCTCGTCGATAACAGCATCTGGACTGTGACCCGGGCAGTGAATAGTCGCGTAACGCGGTTCGTGGAGTCGTTGGTTTCGCGCGACCGGCAGCAGCCGATCTTCGAGATGCTCCCCCCCCAGCGACGGACCCTGCGCGAGAAGGGACTGCTTGGCTCGGGTCATCGCTCCGTCGTCGTGAGCCTTCCGACGTCGAGCGGAAAGACGTTCATCGCGGAATTCCGCATTCTCCAGGCGCTCAACCAGTTCGACCAAGAGCGCGGTTGGGTCGCGTACCTCGCGCCGACCCGTGCACTCGTTAACCAGCTCACGCTTCGCCTTCGACGGGACTTGGCCGTCCTCGGCAGCATCGTCGAAAAGGTAAGCCCCGCTCTCGATATCGATGGGCTCGAAGCCGGCATGCTGACCGACACGGATGCCGGACGACAGTTTCTCATCCTCGTCACGACACCAGAGAAGCTAGATCTCATGCTTCGTGGCGGCTGGGAGGAAAAGATCGGTCGACCGTTGACCCTTGTGGTCGTCGACGAGGCACACGGGCTCGCATCCCAAGCGCGCGGCCTGAAGTTGGAGCTGCTGCTTGCCACGATCAACCGGGAATGTCGATACGCGCAGTTCCTGCTGCTCACGCCGTTCATTCACAACGCCGCTGAGATCGCGCGGTGGCTGTCGCCTGACAGCAACAAGAACATCGAACTCGGTGTTGACTGGAGTCCCAACGATCGCGTTATCGCTATCGCACGGCCCCAGAAGGGCCAGAAGCGCGGTGACTTCGGGGTGCGGCTTGTCACCCAGCACACGACGCGGAACACCATTGAGGTGCCAGAGGCGCTGGACGTTGGAGAGCGGCGTCCGCTGGGGCTCTCATGGTCCGCGGTTTCTGGATCGCCCGGAAAGCTCGCAGCAGCGGTAGCGCAGGTCCTCCATCAGCGGGGAACGGTCATTGTTCTGGTTGACACGCCGGGAAGTAGCTGGGGAGTTGCTGGGACGCTCAAGGTTGATGAGAACCGCCGGTCTGTGGGCAACGATGACCTAGTCCACATTCGACGGTTCCTTGCCGACGAAATGGGGCAGGACTTTCCGTTGATAGCCCTGCTCGAGTACGGCGTTGGAGTTCATCACTCCGGGCTCTCCGAGGACACTAGAACGCTTGTCGAGTGGCTGACGGAGCAATCGAAGCTGAGCGTGCTCGTCGCGACGACGACCATCGCGCAGGGCGTGAACTTTCCGGTCTCCGGCGTCGTCTTCGCGAGTCACCAGTATCCGTATGGGCAAGACATGCCGCCCGAGGATTTCTGGAACATCGCAGGTCGTGCGGGTCGCGTGGATCAAGGCGACCTCGGCATCGTCGCGCTCGCCGGTCACAATGACGCAAAAGCGGAGAGGCTAAAGGAGTTCATCGGACGGTCCGTCGGTGCCTTGAACTCGACGCTGATCGACATGGTGCAGCGCGCCGATGCTGAAGGAAAGCTGCTCCAACTCGAGACGCTCGCGTGGCAGCCAGGTTGGTCGTCGTTTGTGCAGTACCTCGCGCATACCTATCGGCAGTTAGGCAACCACGAGCGCTTCGCCGCAGAGGTCGAGCAGATCCTTCGCGGAACGCTTGGCTTTCAGGCGCTGCGGAAGAGCCACAAGGGCTGGGCCGATAGCTTGGTGCAGGGCGTCTACAACTACGCCGAGCGCATAAAGGGCAAGCCGCTGAAGCTCGTCGACGCCACCGGCTTCTCATGGGAATCCGTTAGCAACACTCTGGTCCGCGTGAACGCGGCAAACCTGACAAGCGGGGTATGGTCATCTGAGCTGTTCGGCACCCGCCGAGACGATCTTCAGCGCATGATGGGCGTCTTGCTCCAGGTGCCAGAGCTGCGGGAGCCACTCAAGGAGGTTACAGGCGGCTTGCAACCTAACGGCGACATGCTCGCACGGATCATCTGCGACTGGGTGCAGGGACGCCCTCTCACCGAAATGGCGACGGAATACTTCTCGAAGAAGTCGGGTGACGACGAGGAGAGCACGGGCGCCGGGGATCCGGTTGCGGCGATGACCCGCTGCTGCAGAAGCGTCTTCGGTCGGCTCACGCAGACGGCCTCGTGGGGCTTGGCCGCCCTGCAGTCGCTCACCCTCGGCGACTCCTTCGACGCGATGTCCGCGGAGGACCAGCGCGTTCTTCGAAATCTGCCTGCGCGTGTGTACTACGGCGTGAACTCGGATGAGGCCGTTGCTCTGCGACTTCTGGGCGTACCGCGCACCGCTGCCGCGCCGTTGGCCAAGTCGTTGGGGGTGGGCGCGTCTGAACCCCTGAACGAGGTGCGAGCCAAGCTTCGGGCGGCGAACGTGAACACGTGGAGAACCGCGCTTGGCGACCGAGGCGAGAGCTATCACCGCGTCTGGTCAATCATTGAAGGTGAAGGATGAGCGGCAACTTCACCGAGTCCACCGTCGAATCCGCCGCCCTCGCCTGGCTCGAAAGCCTCGGCTGGCGGGTCAGGCACGGCCTCGAGATCGCGCCCGGCGAGCCCGGAGCCGAGCGCGTGGACTATGCGCAGGTGCTACTGGATGCGCGCCTGCGCGACGCACTCGCGCGGCTCAACCCGGCGCTACCCGCGGAGGCCCTCGATAACGCCTTCCGGAAGCTCACCCGCCCCGAAGGCCCGACGCTGGAAGTCCGCAACCGCGCCATCCACTGCTTGCTCGTGGATGGTGTGACGGTCGAGTACCGCACGCGCGACGGCTCCATCCGTGGCGCACAAGCACGGGTGCTCGACTTCGACGATGCGGACAACAACGACTGGCTGGCCGTTAACCAGTTCAGCGTTGCCGAGAACAAACACACTCGCCGCCCGGACGTGGTGCTGTTCATCAACGGGCTGCCGCTGGTGTTGGTCGAGCTGAAGAACCCCGTCGACGAGAACGCCACCATTTGGTCAGCCTTCCAACAGTTCCAGACCTACAAGGCGGAGCTGCCGACACTCTTCGCCTACAACACCTTGCTCGTCGTCTCCGACGGATTGGAGGCGCGCATCGGCACGCTCACGGCCGGACGCGAGTGGTTCAAGCCCTGGCGGACGATTCATGGAGAAACCCTGGCCGACCGGCACCTGCCAGAGCTGCAAGTGATGATCGATGGTGTCTTCGACAAACGGCGCTTGCTCGACCTGATCGGGCACTTCGTCGTCTTCGAGGACGAAGGCAACGGACCGCTCATGAAGAAGATGGCGGGTTACCACCAGTTCCACGCGGTGCGTGTTGCTGTAGCGGAGACGTTGCGGGCGGCGCAGATCCGAACGGTTGAATACAGTCACGACCTGCTTGGTAGATACGAGTCGGGGCGACGCCCAGGCGGAGACCCAGGCGACCGGCGCATCGGCGTGGTCTGGCACACGCAGGGATCGGGCAAGAGCCTGACCATGGTTTTCTACGCGGGCCGGATCATCCGCGAGCCGGGGATGGCCAACCCCACCATTGTAGTGCTCACCGACCGCAACGATCTGGACGACCAGCTTTTCGGCACCTTCTCGCGCTGTGCGGATTTGCTGCGTCAGCCGCCGGTGCAGGCCGAGAGCCGTGCGGATCTTCGCTCCAAGCTCTCCGTGGACGCGGGCGGCGTGGTCTTCACCACCATTCAGAAGTTCTTTCCTGAAGCCCCCTCACCCCAATCCTCTTGCACGGAGGGGAGGGGTGGGCAGATGGAGATGCTCTCCGACCGGCGCAACATTGTCGTGATTGCCGACGAGGCCCACAGGAGCCAATATGATTTCATAGACGGCTTTGCGCGGAATATGCGGGACGCGCTGCCTAACGCTTCGTTCATTGGTTTCACGGGAACACCCATCGAGCTGACCGACAAGAACACGCGAGCGGTCTTCGGCGACTACATCAGCGTTTATGATATCCAGCGGGCCGTCGAGGACAAGGCCACGGTCCCGATCTACTACGAGAGCCGCCTTGCCAAGCTCGATCTGGACGAGGCCGAGCGGCCGAACATCGACCCCGAGTTCGAGGAGGTGACCGAGGGGGAGGAGGTCGAGCGCAAGGAGAAGCTCAAGACCAAGTGGGCGCAGCTCGAGGCCATTGTCGGCTCTGAGAAGCGCATGAAGCTCGTCGCCAAAGACATCGTCGAACACTTCGAGCAGCGGCTCGATGCCATGGATGGCAAGGCCATGGTGGTCTGCATGAGCCGGCGGATCTGCATGGACCTGCATGATGAGATCGTGAAGCTGAGGCCGACCTGGTATGGTACGGAAGACGAGAAAGGCGCGATCAAGGTGGTCATGACCGGCAACGCATCCGAGGGTCCACGGGTGGCCGAGCACTCCCGCAACAAGCTACGCCGCGAGGCTCTTGCCAACCGCTTCCGCGACGCGAAGGACCCGCTCAAGATGGTGCTCGTCCGAGACATGTGGCTGACCGGCTTCGACGCCCCGTCGCTTCACACGATGTATCTGGACAAGCCCATGCGCGGGCATGGCCTCATGCAGGCGATCGCCCGGGTAAATCGCGTGTTCGGGAACAAACCTGGCGGGCTGGTCGTGGACTATTTGGGGCTTGCGCACGAGCTCAAACAGGCGCTCGCCACTTACACCGAGAGCGGCGGCACGGGAAAGACGGCAATTGATCAGCAGGAGGCCGTCGCGGTCATGCTGGAGAAGTACGAGGTTTGCTGTGGTCTCTTCGGTTCGTTCACCACGCCGGATGGCGTGGTGGGGGGCTTCGACTGGTCGAGGTGGATGACAGGGACTCCGGGGGAGCGCCTGGGGCTGCTGCCTCCGGCTCAGGAGCACATCCTTGCGCAAGAGGACGGCAAGGACCGCCTGTTGCGCGCCGTGCAGGATCTCTCCCAGGCGTTCGCCCTCTCCGTGCCGCATAAAGAGGCGCTGCGCATCCGGGACGATGTCGGCTTCTTCCAGGCCGTGCGGGCGAGCCTGGCAAAGCGAGCTCCGGGCGAGGCTAAGACAGAAGAAGAGCTTGATCTTGCCGTTCGCCAGATCGTCTCACGCGCGGTCGCGTCAGAGGGAGTAGTGGACATATTTGCTGCCGCTGGGCTTAAGAAGCCGGACATCTCGATCCTATCCGATGAGTTCCTGGCCGAGGTTCGTGGCATGCCGCAGCGCAACCTCGCGGTGGAGCTGCTCAGAAAGCTTCTGTCAGGCGAGATCCGGATCCGGCGGCGCAAGAACGTGGTGCAGGCCCGCTCATTTGCCGAGCTGCTCGAACAGACGATCCGCCGCTACCAGAACCGAGCTATCGAAGCCGCGCAGGTGATCGAGGAGCTGATCGGGCTCGCGAAGCAGATGCGTGAGGCGAACGCCCGCGGCGAGGCGCTTGACCTCACCGAGGACGAGGTTGCGTTCTACGACGCCCTGGAAACAAACGACAGCGCGGTCAAGGTTCTTGGTGATGAGACCCTTCGGGCCATCGCGCGGGAGCTTGTGGCGACCGTCCGAGACAATGTGACCATCGACTGGACGGTGCGCGAAAACGTCCGGGCGCAGCTACGTGTGTTGGTAAAACGCATCCTGCGCAAGCACGGCTATCCGCCTGACAAGCAGGAGAAGGCGACGCAGACGGTGCTGGAACAGGCTGAGGTGCTTTCGCAGGAGTGGGCCGCAGCATGAACGCAGGGGCCGCAGGTGTTATTCCCCGTCTATCGAAAGACATTTGAAATGACCTGCCGGAAGTCAAAGGATTTTTAGAGCGAAATATCAAGCGGGAGAATGAAGTTGCCTGGAAGGTTACGATAGACGAGATCAAGGCGCTAAACTACAATCTCGATTTCAAGAATCCGCACGTTGTCGATGAAGACCGCGGCGACCCGGCTGAGCTGCTTGCCAAACTTGAGCAGAGCGAGGCCGAGACCGCCAAGCTCCGCGACAAACTGAAGGCCATTCTGAAGGAGGCGCTGCTGAAATGAAAAATACCACCATGACCTTCAATCGTCTTGTCGAATCCATCCGGCAGGTTCATAATCATCTGGCTGCTCAGGCCGGCAAGGCCGTCAACATTAGCCTCTCTCTGAAAAACTGGATGATCGGTCTTTATATTGCGGAATTTGAGTTGCAAGGCACCGATAGGGCAACCTATGGGGACAAGCTGCTTTCAGAACTGGCCGATACTCTGACCCGCCTGAAGATCAGCAACTGCAACCAGCGACAATTATACAGATATCTCCGTTTTTACCGGTTTTACCCCCGAATATCGGGGACGCTGTCCCCACAATTGAAAAAGCTTCTTCCTTCCCTGTCGAGTTCGTGGGAGTCCGCGAGTCCGCGGGACGGTTCTGAGAAACGATTGTAAAATCCCGAAGTTGCAGAATATTTTTCTGAAGAAGGAAGGCCGTGGCTATCAGAACCCTTATCTCGTAACCTTCCTGCGCTGACAGGGGATAGCCCCCCGGTTTCTTATGGGGCATACAAAAAGGACTTGCGGAGCATTAGGCCGACTGGTAGTCTGTGAAGGGTCGTTATATGGGAGAAAATCACAATTTTGATGGTCTCTCAAGGAGTCGAAAAACAAACGGCACGGACTTCTTACGAAGCCGTCTATCTTGAGGAAGTATGAATCCTAACAAGCGGGCCGATCACGGCGTGGATGAGGAGGGACATTCATATCCCGGGAGCGAGACGGCCTACAGCGAGGATGGCGTTGATCTTACGGTTATCCGTTGGATGCTCTCCATGACGCCTGAGGAACGGCTGGAAACTCTTCAGAATCACATCAGATCTGTCATGAGAATTCGTGGTGAAGAAACAAGCGCCTGATTTCCGGATCATCCTTGAGGTTCTTCTCAGGCACGAGGTGGAGTTCATCGTGGTGGGCGGGGTGTGCGCCGTTCTGCATGGAGCCCCCGTAACCACGTTTGACCTTGACATCGTGCATTCCCGCCATGCCGATAATTTTTCCCGGCTTATTACTGCTCTCGATTCACTGGAAACTTATTATCGGGAAAAGCCCGAACGAAGGCTCAAACCTCAACGGGACCCATTGGCATCACCCGGGCACCACCTTCTTATGACCCGAGCAGGGCCTTTGGATCTCCTTGGTGAGATAGGACAAGGCCAGGGTTTCGACGATCTCCTAAAATATACATCCGAACTTCAGATAGGTGAAGGGTTCAGTGTGAAGATCCTGAATCTTGAGACACTGATTGAGATGAAGGGACTTCTTGGACGTGACAAGGACAAGGCGGCCCTGCCTATTCTCCGCCGCACCCTGGAGGAGAAGAGGAAGCTGGGGCAATAGCCGGCCGACAAGTGGAGTGAATACGAGAGCAGCGGGACGGTTCTGAGAAGTGCTGACTGTTCATTTAAGGATAATCGGTCACGAATTTTGTCATTCCCGCAACGATTCTGAGCGGGAATCTGGTTTAAACTGCCTGAAAAACCATATCCCCGATAGAGGCATTCGGGGATAACTCCATCTTAACTGAACGGTATTGCTGTTAGAATCCCAGAGTTACAATATTTTTCTGAAGCTGGGAGATGGGGGCTATCAGAACCATCCTCGGTGAACCCCAAATGCTGAGCATCAATGTGAATTGGCCCACAGTACCCCAAATGCCCTCTGCCTGTTTTTCCTTGAAGTTTTTCTAAAACCTTGATATAAAAGTTTGGATCATATCCAAAAGAGTGGGTGAAAACATCAGGGTTCAAGGGGTCAAGGGTTCCAGTGTTTTTCTTTGGAGATTTTGCTTGCGTTTCAGTATTTCACTTGACCCCTTGAACCCTGGAATCCTCGAACCCTTTTTACCCACTAAATAGGAGAAGAACCAAAAACTTTGGCCTCACCGCCTTCGGTGATCCCGGCAGTCTTTTCGGCATGATTCCTGGTCAGGGGAAAAGGGGACCTCATGGCAGAGTTCAGATACCGCTGGGCCCGGATAGGGGATATCAACGCCTTTTTCGGGCTGATGCTGGACAACATGTCCGACCTGGTGATCATGGCCGGAATATTGATCGGCGTCTTCGGCTTCCCCAAAGAAATCGTGCTCTACCGGATGCTTCCTGGCACGGCGGTCGGCGTGCTGTTCGGGGACCTGGTCTATACCTTTCTCGCCTTTCGCCTGGCCAAAAAAACGGGCCGCGACGATGTCACGGCCATGCCCCTGGGGCTGGACACGCCGTCCACGTTCGGGCTGGCCTTCGGCATCATCGGCCCGGCCTATCTGAAGTTCAAGGACCCGATCCTGGTCTGGCACATCACCACGGCGGTTATCATCCTGATGGGGATCATTAAGATCATCGGGGCCTGGGCCGGCCCTGCGATACGAAGGTTCGTGCCGCGGGCAGGGCTCCTCGGTTCCATTGCCGCCGTGGCCATGATGCTGATCGCCTTCTTCCCTTCACTCAAGATTTTTTCCAATCCCATAGTCGGTTTTGTCTCTCTGGGGATCATCCTGATGACCCTGATTGCCAAGATCAAGTTCCCATTCAGGATGCCCGGGGCCCTGGCTGCCGTCCTGATCGGAACGGTCATCTATTATCTTCTTCACCTGACCGGTATTTCGGTGATCCCGGAAGAGCATCTGCCGAGACTCCAACTGAGCGTGGGCCTTCCTCTGCCCACTCTCGGCTTCTGGGAAGGAATGACTGAGGCCCTGAAATATCTCCCCATTGCCGTGCCCTTTGCGCTGGCCATTGTGGTGGGAGGGATTGACGTGACGGAGTCCGCGGCCGCGGCCGGGGATGAATACAACAGCAGGACCATCATCCTGGCCGACGGGATCGGGACCATCCTTGCGGGCCTCTGCGGCGGAATCCTTCAGAGCACCCCTTACATCGGCCATCCGGCCTACAAGGATATGGGAGGGAGGTCCGCGTACACCCTGGCGACCGCTGTCTTTATCGGCCTGGGCGGTATCCTCGGCTACCTATCCTTTTTCGTCAATCTCCTCCCGGAAGCGGCCGTGGCCCCGATCCTGGTCTTCATCGGACTCGAGATTACGGCCCAGGCCTTTGAGGCCAGCCCGGCCCGCCATGCCAAGGCCGTGGCCATGGCCTTCATTCCGGTGATCGCCAATCTTCTGTTCATCGAGATCGGAAGCCATATCGCCAATCTCGGGAAAGAAGCCTCGGATCTGACCGGCGAGGTGGCCGTCACCTTTCAGACCATCATGATGCTGGGAAATGGTTTTATCCTCTCATCGCTCCTCTGGGGCTCCATCACCGCTTTTATTATTGATAGACGGCTCAAGATCGCCGCGGCCTTTCTCTTGACGGCTGGGGTTTTCTCGCTTTTCGGCATTATCCACTCCCCCTTTGCGAGCGGCGAGATCTTCCTTCCCTGGCAGATCCAAACCACAACCCCTTATAAATTCTTTGCCGCTTACCTTCTCACCGGGCTCCTCTTGTTCGCCCTGGACGGCCCCTCCAACGCCATCATGGGACCCAATAAGGAATCTCATCCGAAATAAGTTCAATCTGCAAAAAAATTATTGAACAATTTTCATTAAAATGTTATTTTTATCATTCACCTTTTTAAGAAATAAGGCGGTATTCCATATGACAGAAAAAAACCTCGGACGTGTGTCAAAACCGTCCCGTTATATCGGGTCGGAGATCAATGCAATCAAAAAAGACCACGGCCTGGTGGATGTCAGGGTGGCCCTGGCCTTCCCTGACACCTATGAGATCGGGATGTCCCATACCGGCCTTAAGATCCTCTACGAAATCCTTAATAACCGGGAGGATACAGCGGCTGAACGCGTCTTTGCCCCATGGAAGGATATGGAGGAGATCCTCCGTTCCCAAGGGATGCCGCTCTGCTCTCTGGAGTCCGGCCTCCCCCTCCGGGATTTTGATATCCTCGGGTTCACGCTCCAGTACGAAATGAGCTACACCAACATCCTGAATATGCTCGACCTTGCCGGTATCCCTCTGCTCTCCGCTGAACGGGACGACTCTTTTCCTCTGATCATCGGCGGGGGACCCTGCGCCTTCAACCCTGAACCCCTTGCCGGCTTTTTCGATCTCTTCGTGATCGGGGACGGAGAAGAGGTTATTACAGAAATGCTGGACCTTTTCAAAAAATACCGGTCCTCCAGTCGCAAGATCCTTCTGGGCCATTTAGCGGAACTGGACGGGGTCTACGTCCCTTCCGACTTCGAGGTACTGTATGCCCCGGACGGGCAAATCCGGGAAATCCGAAGGACCATGCCGGGACCGGACCGTATCCGCAAACGCATTGTCAAGGACCTGAACAAAGCCCCTTATCCGGTCTCTCCCGTGCTTCCCTACATGAAGATCGTTCATGACCGTGTGGCACTGGAGATCTCCCGGGGCTGTACACGAGGGTGCCGTTTTTGTCAGGCGGGCATGATTTACAGGCCCGTCAGGGAAAGAGAGGTGGATACCATCCTCGGTCATCTCAAGAATTCCGTCCTGAACTCGGGATATGAGGAAATCTCTCTGACCTCGCTCTCCAGCGGCGACTATACTGCGTTGTCCAGGCTCGTCAAGGAAGTGGTCGGGTTTGCAGAGAAGAGACATATCAGCGTATCCCTTCCGTCCCTCAGGCCCGGGACCCTCTCTTCAGAAATCATCGCCGAAATACAGAAGATCCGCAAGACCGGATTCACCATTGCACCGGAAGCAGGGACGCAGCGGCTCAGGGATGTCATTAACAAGGGGGTAACCGAAGAGGATCTTCTTGCCACGGTGCAGAAGGTTTTTTCCGCCGGCTGGGAGGTCCTCAAGCTTTACTTCATGATCGGGCTTCCCACTGAAACCGAGGAAGACCTCCAGGGGATCATTGATCTCACATTCAAGGCATTGAAGGTCGCTAAACAATCCAACCCGAGATTCAAGCAGATCAATGTCAGCGTGTCGCCCTTCGTCCCCAAGGCCCATACCCCGTTCCAATGGTCCCTGCAAAACCGTCCCGAAGAGATTGCAGACAAATACCGATTCCTGAAGAGCGGCTTGAGGCACAAGAAGCTCTCTTTTAAATGGCATGAACCCGGGATCAGCATGCTCGAAGGGGTTTTATCCCGCGGAGACCGCCGGCTCGGCCTGCTTCTCCATGAGGCCTGGAAGCTGGGCTGCCGTTTCGACGGCTGGACCGACGAATGTGACCGTTCTAAATGGAACCTGGCTTTTCAGAATACAGGGATCGAACCTGATTTCTATCTCTATCGGCAGAGGGACCTGACCGAGATCCTACCATGGGACCATATCGACAGCGGTATTTCCAAAACGTTCCTGACCGAAGAATATATGCAATCCCTTAAAGGGGAGATCACCCCCGACTGCCGCCATGATGCCTGCACACTCTGCGGCGCCTGCGAGCAGGGACCCGAACTGGTCCTTGCCCGGTCCGACGGGGGTACCGACGCGAAGCCCCCTTCTGTTCGATTGGGTTCTCCGATCGTGAAACGGTTCCGTATCCGATACACCAAAGAGGGCCGCCTTAAATTCCTATCTCACCTTGAGATGATCAGCATGATGGTACGGTCATTTGCCCGCGCCGGGATCCACCTGGAGTACTCCCATGGATTCCACCCGCATCCGAAGATGGCCATGGGGCCGGCTCTGCCCGTAGGGATTTCTGCAGCGGCTGAATACCTGGACGTCAACGTGATAGGATCCGTATTTGAGGAGGCCGTCGCGGTAAGATTGAATCAGGTCCTCCCGGAGGGAATCCGGGTCACGGGCGTCAACTGGATCCCCGCACAGGCCCCGGCGATCTCTTCGGTGATCCGTTTCGGGGAATATCTCCTTGATCTTCCCCGTTCCGCCTTCCAGAAAGATCCTTATCATGCGGTGCAGGAGCTTATGGGCCAGGATGAGATCCTCATCACCAGGAACCAGAAGGACCGGATCAAAACCCTGGACATCCGGCCCATGATCGAGGAGATGGAGATCCATTCCGTGGACCAGGAACATGTGATGGTGAGACTCATGGTTCAGACAGGAGACCAGGGGGGCGCCCGTGTCGATGAGGTTCTGCAGAAGCTGTTAAATCGCCCGGACTCAAACGATCAGGATGCCCGGATCACTCGAATAGGGCTCTATACAAACAGATATCGCGCCGTCCCCTTCCAGGAAAGAACGCTTGAGATGGCCCATGAAAGATAATCCCGATGGGCCATGACCGTGAACAGCCATAGGATAATACCATGACCACGGAACTGATTGTGAACGCCACCTCCTATGAGACCCGGGTTGCCTTGTTGGAGAACAACAATGTGGTCGAGATTTACATCGACCGCAAAAAGGGCCGCGGCGTGGTGGGAAATATCTACAGGGGACGCGTCATCAAGGTCCTTCCCGGCATGCAGGCCGCGTTTGTCGACATCGGCCTGGAAAAATCCGCTTTTCTCTATGTCTCTGACATCTACAGCAAAGTGGAACATTATCCCCAGATGATCCCTGAGAATGAATTCGAGGACGAAGAGATCGACGAGGAGAACGATGAAGAGATCAAAGAGGAATATACACAGATTTCCTACACCACGCCCATAGAGGATCTGCTCAAGGAAGGCCAGGAGATCGTCGTACAGGTCGCCAAGGAACCGATCGGCACCAAAGGGGCCCGCGTCACATCCTACATATCCCTGCCCGGTCGGAATCTGGTCTATATGCCCTCCGTGGATCACGTGGGGATCTCAAGAAAGATCAGCGATGAGAAAGAGCGGGAGAGGCTCAGGGGGATCATCAAAGGCCTCAAAGGCCCTGAAGAAGGGTACATCGTACGGACGGTCAGTGAAGGGAAAAACGACGAGGAGTTCATGGCGGACAAGCAGTTTTTAAAACGTCTATGGGTCGATATACAAAAAAAATCGGAGAAAGCCTCGGCCCCCTGCCTTCTCCACAGCGACCTGGACCTGGTATTCCGGGTGATTCGAGACCTCTTTACCTCTGAAGTGGATCGGATGGTCATTGATTCGCCTTCCGAGTACTACCGGGTCAAGGAGTTCGTGGGTACGTTTCTCCCTAACCTGTTGAGCAAGATCGAACTGTATGACGGGACCGAGCCGATCTTCGATACACAGGGTGTGGAAGTGGAGATTTCACGCGCCCTGAAAAGGAGGGTCTGGCTGAAATCCGGAGGGTATATCGTCATTGATCAAACCGAGGCCCTCGTAGCCATTGATGTAAATACCGGGCGTTATGTGGGCAAGAGAAACCTGGAGGAGACCATCTTTAAAACCAATATGGAGGCCGCCCGGGAAATCGCCTATCAGCTCAGGCTCCGGAATATCGGAGGGATCATCATCCTTGATTTTATCGACATGGAGGACAGGAAAAACCGGATGACGGTCTTCAATGCCCTTCAAAAGGCCCTCATGAACGACAAGGCCAGGACAACGATCTACGAGATTTCTGAACTCGGCATCATCCAGATGACCCGTAAAAGGGTACGGGAGAACCTCGGAAGGATTATCATGGAGCCATGCAGTTACTGCGAAGGGGAGGGATACATTAAATCCAAGATCACGGTCTGCTATGATATCTTCAGGGAGATCAGCAGGATGGCCACGCTGACCAAGGAAAAGAAGATCCTGGTCGTTGCCCAGAACGATGTGGCTGATATGCTCTATGATGAGCAACGAAGAGAGGTCGAAGAATTGGAGAACAAATTCAAAAAAAGAATCGTCATTAAGGGAGAACCTGAGTTTCATCAAGAGCAGTTTGAAGTCATGTTGACCAGCTGATCTCGTAACCCGGCATGCAGATGGATAGATCGTATGATGACGCGTTTCTCCATACGAATTAAATTGATCGCAGCCTTCATTATCATCGGCGTCTTCCCCATGCTTGTCGCCACATATATCGGGGTCAAGATCGCTTCAGGCAGGCTTGAGAAAGGGATTGAGGAACGTATCAACTATGCGGGGAAATCAGCCGTTTATCTGATTGCCCGAAAGAAGACCGAGCTCGAGGGAGTGGCCCGTTCCCTTTCCGGGGACCCGAGGCTCAGAAAAGTCATCCAGGGCGGAGTGAACATAAAATTCCTCTGGTTTGATACGCCTCTGCAGGTTTACCTTTTTAACCATGAAAACACCATGATCTTCGCCAGCACGGGGGAGAAGTTCGCACGCCCTAAAAATCCGGCGGAAGGGATGACCCTTCTGCGTACACAATCGGGCAATGAAAAATGGCCCCTCCTGGTCTTTCTGCTTCCTGTATCTGACCAGGGGCGTTCCATCGGAACCATCATGACCGGCTACCCCCTGGACAATGAGTTTCTTAATGACCTAAAGAGCGTGACCGGCGTGGAGTCCATGTTTTTCAAACAGGACCCTTCCGGAGGTTACTTCTCCATAGAGACAAAAGCAAAGCTGGATATTCCCGAGGACATCCTGGAAAAGGTGGCGATCAACGGCCACCAGGCATTCACCAAGTATTCCAGAATCAGACTTGAGGGTAAGGAAGAAGAGTATCATGCGCTTTTAACACCCCTGCCCGATGCGGATGGCCGCGTATCATATATTTTATTCAACGGGATATCCGCTTCTGAAACCCTGAGCCGGAAACTCGCCTCAACCCGCTTCTACTATATCCTGATCCTTATCGGCGTTCTCCTCTCCGTCATTGCCGGATCCGCTTTGGGCACGGGGATCTCCTGGCCCATCGTTCGGTTATCAAACGGGGTCAGGGCCATCAGCGCCGGCGATTACAACCAGAAGATACAGGTCCACAGCCGGGACGAGATCGGAGAGCTTGCCGAATCCTTCAACCTCATGACTGACCGTCTCAAGGAGACCATCGCCAAGCTTGTGGAGAACCAGAGCTATACCGAGAACATTCTTCGCAGTCTCCTAAATGGTGTGATGACCATTGATCCGGATGCGCGCATTATTAGAATAAACCACTCGACCGAAAATATTCTGCACTTGCCTGGGGACAAAATTGTAGGCGAAAAGATATCCGTGGTTTTTGATCAGGACCCGTTGATCCTCGAATTGATACAGAATGGCCTCGAGAACCGCCGGATCAAGGAGGGGCTGGAAACCGTGCTTCATAGAAAAGACGGGGCTATCATCCCGATCGAACTGAGCCTCTCCCCGCTGGATGACCCCGGCAAATCCGCAGGTTCTAAAACCGGACTGGTTGTCCTGATCCGGGACCTCACCGAAATCCAGGCGCTCAAGGAACATATCCGGAGGCAGGACCGCCTTGCAGCCATGGGGGAGCTTTCTGCAGGAATTGCCCACGAGATCCGCAACCCGCTGGGAATCATCAAGGGAGCGGCCGGTATCCTCAAGAGGGATTCGCTCTCCCAGGCCCCGAGATTTGACGAACTTTGTTCGGTCATTCTGGAAGAGGTCGACCGTTTGAACGATGTGATCAGTGATTTTCTGGAATTCGCCCGGCCGAGACCTCCGCAGTTCAAACCGCAGACGATCAACAAACTGATTAGCGGAACCATCCAGATGGCCGCCTTGCAGATAGAAAAGAATAGAATCTGCATCCATGAAAACCTTGCACCGGACCTCCCTCTGGTCATGGCGGACGAGCACCAGATGCACCAGATGTTTCTGAACCTGATCCTGAACGCCATCCAGGCCATGGACCAGGGGGATTCCCTGGAGATCGCCACGCGTTATCTGCCGGAAGTGAATCAGATCGAAATCATCTTCGAAGATACTGGAATCGGAATTCCAGAGGGAGACCTGAATAAGGTGTTCAACCCCTTCTTTACCACAAAGGAACAGGGAACCGGACTTGGGCTTTCCGTAGTCAGCAAAATCATCGAAAACCATCAGGGAAAAATATTCCTGTCCAGTGAAGCCGGGAAGGGGACACGGTTTACCATTCATTTGCCCGTGGCAGATAAGTTTGATAGCGATTATCAGGAAGATATTCACAGGACAAGATCCGCTATATAATTTTTGGTTCTTTCGTAAGAAAGTTGAACGGGTATAGAAGTTAAAGATAAAAAATTAATAATCAAAAATCAAAATGACAGAGTAAAAATAAAAAATGAATATCAAGACGGGTTCGGGTGCTTCGGCTTCTTGCCCGATTGGGAACTCATGTCTTGAATCCAGGGCAGGCTTTTCAAAAGAGGCCGCGCCATTTTTATATTTTGATTTGCCATTTTGATTTTTTATCTTTGATCTTTGATTCTTAAGGCGTGCAAAAAATACTTTAACTTCCAATTTCTGAGCGTTTCAACTTAAACACGAAAGAGAGTAATTTTTTAAAGGTGCACACATGGAAGAGATCCTGGTAATTGATGATGAGAAAAAGATGCATCGGATCCTTCAGATCTCCCTGGAAGGGCTCGGATTTCATGTCAGCTCAGCCAGCACAGGCCTTGAAGGGATAGAACTGGCCAAAACCAGGCCCCCTTCGCTGGTAATCACGGACATGAAGATGCCGGGGATGTCCGGAATGGAAGTCCTCCACGAAATCAAAAACATAGGCGAAGAGATTCCTGTCATCATCATGACCGCCTATGGCACGGTGGAGACCGCCGTGGAAGCCATGAAGGCCGGGGCCTTTGATTACATCTTAAAACCCTTTGACATTTCAGAAATGGAAGTCGTTGTAGAAAAGGCCATCCGCTATCGAAGGCTTTCAAGAGAGAACGAACAGCTACGAACCGAACTCCAGTCAAAATACCGCTTCGACAACATCATCGGCAGAAGCAATTCCATGCAGCGGATTTTCCAGATGATTACACAGATCGCCCCTACCAAGAGCACAGTTCTGATCCGGGGGGAGAGCGGGACCGGCAAGGAGTTGGTTGCCGGGGCCGTTCATTACCATAGCAACCGATCGTCCATGCCTTTCATCAAGCTCAACTGCGGGGCCATTCCCGGCACCCTCCTGGAATCCGAGCTGTTTGGATATGAAAGAGGGGCCTTCACCGGGGCGGAACGTCAGAAACCGGGGCGTTTCGAGCTGGCGGACGGCGGAACCCTTTTTCTGGATGAAATCGGGGATATGGACATGCTTCTCCAGGTGAAAATCTTAAGGGTCCTTCAGAACGGGGAATTCGAACGTCTTGGCGGCACACAAACGCTTCGGGTGGATGTGAGAATGATCGCTGCAACAAACACCAACCTGGAACAGAGGGTCCGGGAGGGCCGATTCCGTGAGGACCTCTATTACCGGATTAATGTGGTTCCTATCGACATTCCCCCTCTTCGGGAACGCCGGGAGGATATCCCCCTTCTGGTACATCATTGCATAGATAAATACTCGGCGGAAACCCATCAGGCTAAAAAAACCATCCTGCCTGAGGCCATGGAGATGTTGATCCATTATGATTGGCCTGGAAACGTACGGGAACTTCAGAATATGATCGAGCGCTCCGTTGTGTTGACCCGTGCTGATATATTAACCCCAAGATCGTTTACATTCCCCAACAGTCCCCAAAAACCCGCCACATCCCTAAATGATATCACCATTCCGGAACAAGGGGTCTCTCTATCCGATTTGGTGGAAGAGATGGAGAAATCTTACATCAAAAAGGCACTGATCCAGGCGGAAGGTGTCCAGATCCATACTGCAGAACTCCTCCATATTACCAGGAAGATCCTCAGGTACAAGATGGAAAAGTACGGGATTTAAGCATCATCCCCTTCCGGCCATACGCCGCCTTTCTGAGAATCCAAGAAGGGCTAATCTTTTTTTGTCAAAAAATTGATAATTTTTCTTGACATTCTTTATAATCTTGTCTATCTTTCTATACTATATATAGTGTACATGCTCTCTATGAATACAAAATAGGACACCGTGTGAAACTTTTCCTGCATAAGATTGATTAATGAGGAGGTGACGCGGAAAAAGGCCATGACAGGTTCTGAACTGCTAACGAGCTTCAATAAGAAGATCGTATTCCCATATCAGAGCGAAGGCCATCCTGAAAGGAGCGCACTATGAAAACAATATCGATTGTAAATCAAAAAGGGGGCTGCGGCAAGACAACAACGGCCATCAATCTTTCAGCATCTCTTGCTTCCCTGGGAAAAAGGGTCTTACTGATTGATATGGACCCCCAGTCACACGCTTCTTTAGGTCTCAATATCAAGCCAAAAGAGCTTGAAATCTGTCTTTATGATGTCCTCCTCTCAATTGATGAGGTGGATAGACCCATACTGGAAGATATTATCATCCCAGCCGGGGAAAATTTTGACCTGATTCCTTCCAATATTGTTCTGTCCGCCTTTGAACAAAAACTGGCCAATACCCCCGGGAGAGAAACCAGGCTTCTGCAGGCCATCCAGGGCCTGAAGAGGGAATATGACTATATCCTGATCGACTGTCCTCCTTCTGTGGGACTATTGTCTTTCAATGCATTGACGGCATCCCAGGACGTCATCATCCCCGTTGAACCGAGCTTTTTTTCACTACACGGTCTTGGAAAGCTGACTGAAACCATTCAGATGTTTTCAGAAAAGCTGGGTCACGACATCCAGATCCATATCCTGCTCACCATGTTCGATAAAAGGACAAGACTTTCCAGCGAGATCTTTGAGGAGGTCAAGAAACACTTCAAGGAAAATACTTTTCAGACGGTTATCCATTTCAATATCCGCCTCAAAGAAGCGGCCAGTTTCGGCTCTCCCATTACCGAGTTTGATAAAAATTGTGTCGGATATAAAGACTTTCTTGCCCTTACGCAAGAGGTGATTCAAATTCCAGAAAAAGAGGTGCAGAAGCAGACAGCCCAAATACTGGGCCCTTGCCCGGTGACAAACGGTATTCTCTTCTCCTACAAGGCCTCCAATGTGCAATCCCTGAAACTGGTCGGAGACTTTAATAACTGGACGCCGGATCCGTCTTATGAACTCCATAAACAACCGGATGGGACCTGGAAAAAAGTGATCCACCTGCCGCCTGGAAAATACCATTATAAATTCATCGCGGATGGCGAGTGGAAGGAGGATCAGCACAACCCTAACTACATCGTCAACGAGTTCGGCGGAGTGGACTCCGTTGTGGAAGTACCTTACTGGGAACGATCTCATCAAGAAGAAAGTGGTCCCGCATTGGATATAAAGACAGAGCGCCCGTCCCAATAACCATAAAGGCCGTTAGATACACAATATTTTTCAGGACACACATTCATGTCCATCTGAGCATGATAAGGAGATCCCATGAAAGGGAGGAGGTTGGGAAGAGGGCTCGAGGAAATATCCGATGTATTCTTCTCTGCTGAATCCTCAAAAACTGTGACCGACATTCCTCTTGATCGCAGCGTGCCTGAGTTTGATGCAAAGCGTCAGGCCATGCCTGAGATCCAAACCATCGGCATCACGGGCGGGCCTATGGACACCATGGGGATATTCGCCATCTGCAACATTTCCATCGAGTTGGCCAGGCAAGGGTATCGGGTACTGGTGGTGGACGATGATCCGGGAAATTTGAATGTAACCCGGCTGATGGGGCTGATGGACATTGAAAACGCTGCCGAACCCATCCTGATCCATGCCCCCATGGGCGTCAGGACGACCTACCGCACCCCCTTTCTCAGTCATCTCCTGTCTTACAGGGATATCCATCAGAATGGCAATCGTTATCCCTGGCCTGAAGAGTACCAGAAATTTGATTTTATTATTTTTCACATCCCATACAATCGCTTGGAAGAACTGGGGGCCATGCTCCGCCAGATATCCCTCTTCATGGTCATTGCCCCGACAGACCGGACAGGCATGCTTGAATCCTACTCTGTGATCAAGGCTCTCCATCAAAAAGCCCGGCAGATTCAGATCGGCCTGATTGTTTTATCAGAAAAAGGCGAGCAGGATGCATCCGATGCATTTTCCCGAATGGCCGGAAATACAAAACGGTTCCTTCAAAAGGATCTGCTCAGCTACGCCTTCATTCAGAAATGTGAAGAAATAGGAAAGTCCATGGCTGAAGGGGTTCCATTGGTCTTGAAATGGTCCACCTCTGAAATGCGAAGGCATATTTATAATATCAGCAGATTGATCATAGATGATCATGACCAGAGACTACGTTCCATAGAGAAGGCTCATGTCCTTTAAACACATCCAACTGAATAAAAAAAAGGACCTGATAGAACTCATCAAAAACACTGCATCCATGATTGAAGAGGGGGTTGAAATCCTTGGCGGTCCAATCGGGGATGAAGAGTTCCCCTTGATCGATCTGGTGGCGAAGGATAACGAGGAGAGGCCCCTGCTCATCTTTGCAGACATCAAGCCCGATGAAAACGCCCTGTTGAATGCCGATGCCCAGTTGGACTGGTTTACAAAAAACCTCTCCGTACTTCGGCAGTTGTTTCCGAGCCTTGATTTAAGAAAAACCGTCCCCCCCGGGGCTGCCCTGATCTACCCGGAATTCCCTTTGCTTATGAAAAGATTTCTCAGGGCAGCCCCTCTCCACATCCATCTTCTCTATCAATATCGCTGTTTTGAAGTTCTTGGCCAGAAATTTCTCTATATGGAAAGGTTCCACACGGAACTGAAAAAACAGGACTCGAATGTGAATGAGATGGCGGGCCTGCACCCTTTCCGAAAAGGCAAGGCCTCTGAAGAGGTGGAGATCACCCCGGATGAGCGTGAGGCCTTTCTCTCCTAAATAGATTTTTGAGAACTCTCACATAAACCTTCTTAAAAAAAATCCCTCTGTGAGAATCACAGAGGGATCATATCAGTGCTTTTGAAAAAAAGATTTAAATTACATCATTCCGCCCATTCCGCCCATACCACCCATTCCGCCCATACCGCCGCCCATACCGGCCGGGCTTCCTTTTTCTTCCGGCTTGTCGGTGATCATGGCCTCCGTGGTGATCAGAAGGGAAGAAATACTCGATGCATTCTGCAGCGCCGTACGTGAGACCTTGGTCGGATCGATGATCCCTGCCGCAATCATATCCACATACTGGTCTGTATTGGCATCATACCCGATGTTCCCTTTTTCTTTCTTCACATGCTCCACCACAACAGAGCCTTCCTTTCCTGCGTTCGTGGCGATCTGGCGGATCGGCTCTTCCAGTGCACGCATCACGATCCTGACCCCGACCTGCATATCCCCTTCCAGTTTCAGTTTTTCCAGAACGGGAATGGTACGGAGGAATGCTACGCCGCCCCCTGGGACGATCCCCTCCTCTACTGCCGCACGGGTCGCGTGAAGGGCATCCTCGACGCGGGCCTTCTTCTCCTTCATTTCAGTCTCCGTAGCAGCACCCACATTAATGACAGCAACCCCTCCGACCAGCTTGGCCAGGCGCTCCTGGAGTTTTTCCTTGTCGTAATCCGAAGTGGACTGCTCAATCTGGGCACGGATTTGTTTTACCCGGTCCTTGATGGCCGTGGGATTCCCTGCGCCATCGATGATGGTAGTATTGTCCTTGTCGATCTTGATGGTCTTGGCACTGCCCAGATCTTCGACCTTAGCCGAATCGAGACTGATGCCCACTTCTTCTGAAAGCACCTTACCGCCCGTCAGTACAGAGATATCCTCGAGCATGGCCTTTCTTCTGTCACCAAATCCGGGGGCCTTAACAGCGGCCACGTTCAGCGTTCCACGCAGCTTGTTGACTACCAGGGTAGCCAGGGCCTCTCCCTCCACATCTTCCGAGATGATCAGAAGCGGCTTGCCCATCTTGGCAATCTTCTCCAGAAGCGGGAGGATATCCTTCATGTTGCTGATCTTCTTGTCATGGATCAGGATGACAGGATCATGGAGAACGCACTCCATCCTCTCCGCGTCGGTCACAAAATAGGGGGAGAGGTACCCGCGGTCAAACTGCATCCCTTCAACGGCCTCCAGGGTGGTCTCCATACCCTTGGCCTCTTCAACCGTAATCACCCCTTCCTTGCCGACCTTTTCCATGGCCTCGGCGATGATCTCTCCGATGGTTGTGTCGTTGTTTGCGGAGATGGTCCCTACCTGGGCGATCTCTTTCTTGTCACGCGTGGGTTTGCTGAGCTTTTTGAGTTCCTCAACCACCACGGCCACAGCCTTTTCAATCCCGCGTTTCAGTTCCATGGGGTTAGCGCCGGCCGTAACATTTCGGATCCCTTCCCGGAAGATGGCCTGGGCGAAGACCGTCGCTGTCGTGGTCCCGTCGCCGGCCACATCCGATGTCTTGCTGGCGACTTCCTTGACGATCTGAGCCCCCATGTTCTCGAACTTATCTTCCAATTCCACTTCCTTGGCCACGGTCACACCGTCTTTGGTCGAAATCGGAGCGCCAAACCCTTTATCGATGACGACATTCCTTCCCCTCGGCCCCAGGGTAACCTTGACCACATCGGCCAGTTTATTGACTCCGGACAGGATCGCACTTCTTGCTTCTTC
This sequence comes from bacterium, assembly GCA_919901565.1. Classification (GTDB taxonomy): domain Bacteria; phylum CG2-30-53-67; class CG2-30-53-67; order CG2-30-53-67; family CG2-30-53-67; genus CG2-30-53-67. Next base: position 48,308 of record CAKKPE010000107.1, on the reverse strand, counting down.
ACTATACTTGATGAGCTTAGCCATAATAATATTCCTCCTTGGTATTCAAGATGTTATTCAATAATTCCCATGACGTCTTCCATTTTTAAAATACCATACTCCTTGCCATCCATCTTGATGTTGTCCGGAGAATAGGTCTTGAACATAATCACATTTCCAACCTTGATATCCTCCACTTCTTTACCGATGGCCTCCACCTTCCCTTTCTGAGGGCGTTCCTTGGCGGTGTCCGGAATGATGATCCCTCCGGCCGTCTTCTCTTCCTTTTCCAGGTAGCTGACCAAAAGTCGATCCTTCAATGGTTTTAGCATTCTGATTCTCCTTTCCTTTCAATGAGTTACTAAAAATGATGAACTTTCCCCTTTTTTATAACCTGTCAGATTTACGGGATTGTTAGCACTCTACAAGGATGAGTGCTAATGAACTTGCAAATATAGTCACGGTTAATTAAAATAGCAACCCCCCTTTGGGATTATTTTTCATGGAAAGCAACGGCCTGTGTGAATTTTTGAGGTTTCATAGCCATGTTATGGACAGTTCATCTCTTTATCATTATTCCTTCCGGTTATCCGCCCTTCTGACCAATTAAGTTTAGGCCATATCTTTGCTTTTCGGCCTCTGCCGTTTATCCTCTCAAGTTTCAGGCAAGAATACCCGATAATATAGTTGGAACAGGATAGTGCCTGTTTGAGGTTATTACTTAGGGAGAATCCATCCATGCAGTCCAAATCAAGTCTCAAAATGAGATACTGCCCGATGATCGACTGCTTCATCAATGTCAGGGAACTCGCTCAGGAAGAAATGGACGTGTTTTTTCAGGACGCTGACATGAGGGATAAGCGATCATACCAGGAGCTTGTTGTAAAGGCGTCTATCCCTGAGTACGATGAAAAGGTCCGATCCCTGATCCATAGTGAATATGATCGAGAAGTCGACGTGGAAAGCGCCATCGAAGAACTCTATCGGATGTGCATAAAGGTCAACCCGTCTTTGAATATATACAATGTCAATATCCCGGTACAGGAAAAAGAGCGGCCATCTTTGCTGCTCTCCACAGAAAAGAAAGACCTTTGGACTCGCATCCGGGAAATAGATGGGATCGATGCCGCATTAAAAAAGAGGGTCGTAGGACAGGATGAGGCCATCGACCAGATTGCCCAGTGCATAAAAAGCGCAAAAGTCGGAATCAGGGATTCGAACAGACCTGTGGGATGTTTCCTTTTCATCGGGCAGACCGGCGTAGGCAAGACCGAACTGGCCAAGGCCCTGGCCGAGTTCTTGACCGGTGATGAGAAAAATATGGTCCGGGTGGACTGCTCGGAATTCTCACAGCCCCATGAATATGCCAAACTGATCGGCGCTCCGCCAGGGTATGTGGGATACGATGATGGAGGGAGTTTTACCGAACAGATGCTGAAGCGGCCGGGAAATGTGGTGCTCTTCGATGAGATTGAAAAGGCAAACCCCATGGTCCACAACCTGCTTCTTCAAGTCATGGACGAGGGAACCCTGACCGACAATAAAGGGAGAAGAATTCCCTTCCATGATGCCGTGATCATTCTCACGAGCAACGCAGGTGTTAAAGGAATCGAGAAGATGAAAAGCGCCGTAGGATTCACGAGACAGGACGTCATGAACCATGAAATGGTAAGACGTGAGACCCTGAAATCCCTTGAGAAGATCTTCCGCCCTGAATTTCTGAACCGCATCGACGAGATCATCTGTTTCAATCCGCTCGGACCCAAAGAAACCCGAAGGATTGTTCAACTACAGCTTGCAAAGCTGCAGTTGAAACTCAACGAAATGAAAATACATCTCCGGTTCAGCAAAGCTGTCATCAATTTTGTGATCAGCGAAGGGGCCGATCCGCGTTATGGAGCAAGACCTCTGAAGCGTAACATAAAAAAGTTCATCGAAATACCGCTGACTGAAAGAATCCTCAGGGAGCAGGCTTCGTTACATAAAAGAATGCTGGCGGTTATGTCGGAAGAAAAGAGCGTCGTCTTTGTGGATCAGCCATCTCGGCGCAGATCATCAGACCTGGGAAAAGCAATCAGGAACAAGATTACCCACTGAGTACCACCGTGGCTACGGCGTAATCGTTGGAATGAGAAACCGAAACAGACACCTCCCTCCCTCCAGAGGCGTCTAAAATCTCCCGGGCCTTGCCATAAAAGAACAATTCCGGTTTCCCGGACACCTTGTTGATCAGTTCAATCTCAGGGAAACCGATCCCTTTGCGCAACCCGGTGCCCAGTGCCTTCATGGCCGCCTCCTTGGCGGCAAAACGTGCAGCATAATGCTGATACTTTTTCCTCTTTTTCTCGCAGTACTCCACCTCACGGTCCGTAAAGATCCGGATACGGAAACGGTCAGAACCCTTTTGCATGGCCTTCTCGATCCGTTTAATTTCTATGATATCGATTCCGATGCCGATGATCTGACTCACAGATAGCGATCCAGCCCTTTCTCTTTCAAGAGATCCTTTCCCTGCGGTCATCTCTTCTTGGAAATAAAAAGGATCAGATCCCGGACCCTGCAGGAGTATCCCCACTCATTGTCGTACCATGAAATGACCTTGACCAGATTCCCGCCGATCACCGAGGTCAGGGCTGAATCAAAAGAGGAAGAAAAGGGGCTCCCATTGAAATCCTTGGACACCAGCGGCTCATCCACGTATTGCAGAATCCCTTTGAGTGCCCCTCTGGACGCGGCCTTCATGGCTTCATTGACCTGCTCTTTGGTCGTTTCTTTTTCGGTCAGGGCCACCAGATCCACGACCGAGACATTGGGCGTGGGAACACGCATGGCCATCCCGTCCAGTTTCCCCTTCAATTGGGGAAGGACCAGGGAGACGGCCCGGGCAGCTCCCGTTGTCGTCGGGATAATGGATACCGCGGCAGCCCGCGCGCGGCGCAGGTCCTTGTGCGGGAAATCGAGAATCCTCTGATCGTTGGTATAGGCATGGACCGTGGTCATGAGCCCCTTGACAATGCCGAAGTTATCCAGAAGGACCTTGGCCACAGGGGCCAGGCAGTTGGTGGTACAGGAGGCATTGGAGATGATATGGTGTTCCTTGGGATTGTACATCCCGTCGTTCACCCCCAGGACCATGGTGACATCTGGCTCTTTGGCCGGGGCCGTGATAATCACCTTCCTGGCTCCGGCTGCAAGATGCTTGGATGCACCGGCGCGGTCCAGAAAGAGCCCCGTGGACTCCACGACCACATCGATTTTCAATTCCTTCCAGGGAAGGGCTGCCGGATCCCTTACCGAAAGGATCCGGATCTCCCGGTCTCCGACCACAATGGCATTCTTTTTGGCCTTGACCTTTGTCTCCAACGTGCCGAGGATCGAATCATATTTCAGCAGATGGGCCAGAGTCTCTGGCGTGGTCAGGTCATTGACCGCCACGAAATCAAGCTTCTTGTTGTCGAGAGACGCCCTGAGAATATTCCTGCCGATCCTCCCGAACCCGTTAATTGCCACCCGGATTGCCATAACGAAACCTCCTATTCTTAATTCTTAGGATATCTTGCTTAAGAAATGATAACGCTGAAAATTTTTTTTCAGTTTACAATAATCTTCATAAAAGTCAATAGGATTTAGCCTTGACAATGGAATTTTCTCAATGCTATATTGATTTTACATTTAATTCGGGGCTGTAGCTTCCCGACAAGGGTCGGGAGGAGCGCGTCCCGATTGCATCGGGAAGGTCGGCCTTCAGGGCTGATCATTGTGAGGAGTTAGTTAGTATTCAAGTTTGAAGAATATAAAATAATGGGGCTGTAGCTCAGTTGGGAGAGCGCTTGAATGGCATTCAAGAGGTCGTCGGTTCGATCCCGATCAGCTCCACCAGAACTATCAAGGAGTTAGCCAACACTGGTTATCTCCTTTTTTTTATGGAGTGTATAGTTTTTTATGAAATAAATTTTATGTAAATTTTATTGACGTCTCTCATTCCCCCTGTTATGATCAGGTTTTATGAATCTATCATTGGCTATTATTCTGTTTTTTTTATACACATTTTTCCATAAGGAGAACCCCCTTGAAAACCCAGCATCCAATGAGAATCGTCGTTTATTTGTTCCTTGTGATCGGCATCTACCTTGCCCCACAATCTCTGTGGGCTGATGACCCGGTTAAAAAAGCCGATAGCGCTCAACAGCAGGAAAAAGCAAAAACCGAGGACGCCGTTGTCGCCAAAATCAATGGCACCCCCATCAAGGAATCTGAACTGACGAAAAACATCAAACAGATTTTCACACAAAACCCTCAGATGGCCGCCACGGTTTCATCAGAAGACCAAATGAAGGATCTCCGGATCAAGGTGTTGCAGGACCTGATCACCACAGAAGTTCTTTTTCAGGAAGGAAAGAAGCAGAAGATCAAGGACTTGGACCAGCAGGTGGATGAGACATACAAAAAACTCAGGGCCAGCCTACCCAAGGAAGAAGACTTTCAGGCCGCTCTCAAAGAACACAACATAACCGAAAAAGACCTTCGCAAAGACATCGAAAAGGAGGTCCGCATCCAGAAAGTGGTTAATGACCAGATCGGGGAGATAAAGAAGAATGTTTCGACCTCCGAACAGGAGATCCAATCCTTTTATAATGATCCGGCCAACAAGGACAAGTTCATGCAGAAGGAGTCGGTCAAAGCCAGCCATATCCTGATCAAGGTCGGCAAGGATGCCACAAAAGAGGATGATGCAAAAGCCCAGAAAAAAATCAAAGACCTGTTAAAGCGTGCGAAAAAAGGCGAGGATTTTGCAAAGCTGGCCAAGGAGAATTCCGAAGACCCATCGGCCGCACAGAACAGCGGAGAACTGGGATACTTCAGCACAGAAGATATGGTCCCGGAATTTGCCAAGGCCGCGTTTGCCATGAAGCCCGGTGAAATCAGCGATGTGGTAAAAACATCCTTTGGGTACCATATCATTAAAAGTGAAGATAAAAAGCCTGCTCAAATGGCCCCCTATGACGAGGTCAAGGACAAGATCTCTAAATTTCTGGAAAACTCGGTCATTCAATCAAAACTTTTAGAGTATGTCGATTCTTTGAAGAAGTCGGCCAAGATCGAGGTCTTGTTGAAATAAGGGCTCCCGATTAACCACAGGCTGCCATAAACGCCGGTTCCGGCACCAAAGGACCTCTTCATAGACGTCTTTCCAGGGGTCGATCCGGCATTTATCTGATTTTGCTTAGCGATGTTTTGGAAAACAGAGCAGTTCTTGCACACATTGAGAATCAAGAATCAAAGATTAAAAATCAAAATGACAAATCAAAAAATAAAATTTTGATTCTTTATCTTTCATTTCTATAAAGCAAAATCCGTCTCATTCCCTGGCTTTCGGCCGCTTATGGACATCCAGGATCTTCTTCCTCAGCCTCAAGGATAGTGGCGTGATATCCACAAGCTCATCTTCCTTGATAAATTCGATGGCTTGCTCAAGGCTTAAAATCCTCGGAGGGATCAGCTGAAGCGCATCATCCGCACCCGATGCACGCATGTTGGTCAGCTTCTTTTCTTTCGTGGCATTGACATCAATATCTTTTTCCCTGGAATTTTCACCAATGATCATCCCTTCATAAACCTGCGTGTTCTCCTTTATGAAAAGCGTCCCCCTCGGCTGCAGGTGAAAGAGGGCATAGGTGGTCGTCCGTCCGGCCCTGTCTGCAACGAGGGCGCCGGTCTTTCTTTTGGTGATGGGCCCGTGCCACGGTTCATATCCGTCAAAAAGGTGATTTAAAAGGCCGGTCCCCCTCGTGTCTGTCAGGAACTGGGAGCGGAAACCGATCAGTCCCCGTGACGGGATCCTGAATTCGACCCTGACCCTGCCGTGCCCGTTATTCTGCATCTTCAACATCCTGCCTTTTCTCATCCCGACCTGCTGGGTGATGACCCCGACGTATTCTTCAGGCACATCCACGACCAGGAGTTCCATGGGCTCCTGCAGGACGCCGTTGATCTCCCTGGTGATGGTTTCGGGCATGGATACGGAAAGCTCATACCCCTCCCGCCTCATCATCTCGATCAGAATGGCGAGCTGTAATTCGCCGCGCCCCATGACCTTGAACGCGTCTGTATTTTCGAAGTCCACCCTTATGGAAACATTGTAGAGCAGTTCCTTCTCGAGCCTCTCCCTGATGTGCCTTGACGTGACATATTTCCCCTCCTTGCCGGCAAGAGGGGATGTGTTCACAGAAAAGACCATGGATATGGTCGGCTCGTCCACAATAATCCTTGGAAGAGGCTTCGGCCTTTCAGCGTCTGTAATGGTATCGCCGATGTTGATTCCTTCTATCCCTGAAAGGGCGACAATGTCGCCAACCGAGGCCTCTTGCACCTCCTGGCGTTCGAGTCCCTGGAATGTATGAATCGATGTGATCTTTGTTTTGATTTCATCGCCATCATGATTCACCACGGTGGCCGGGTCCCCGACCTTCAAGGTCCCTGAAAAGATCCTTCCGATGGCCAGTCGTCCCACGTAGTCGTTGTAGCCGATATTGGTGACAAGGAGCTGCAAGATCCCGTCAAGGTCGCCTTCAGGCTCCGGGATAGTCTTGAGTATCAGATCAAGAAGAGGCCTTAAGTCTTCGGATTCGTCTTCCATGTGGTATTTTGCAATCCCTTTTTTGGCATTTGTGTAAATCACGGGAAACTCAAGCTGTTCTTCTGTAGCGTCCAGGTCGATAAACAGGTCATAGACCTCATTCAATACTTCTTTAATCCTCGCATCAGGCCGGTCAATCTTGTTGATGACCAGAATGGGCGGCAATTTGAGCTCCAGGGCTTTCTTGAGCACAAACCTTGTCTGGGGGAGGGGGCCTTCCGAGGCGTCCACCAGAAGGAGCACCCCGTCCACCATCTTCAGGGTCCTTTCCACCTCTCCTCCAAAATCCGCATGGCCAGGCGTATCGACGATATTGACCTTTACCCCTTTGTATTCAACCGCCGCATTTTTTGCCATGATCGTAATCCCGCGTTCCCGCTCCAGGTCGATATTGTCCATCACGCGTTCCTGGACTTTTTCATTGGCCCGGAAGGTCCCGGCCTGCCTTAACATCCAGTCCACCAGTGTTGTCTTGCCGTGGTCCACATGGGCAATAATCGCAATGTTTCTCAAATCCTTACGTTTTGTCATTCTATCCTCTTTCCCTTTTTTATCACAAACCGGCCATAGGGGATGTGTAGAGGGGTTATACCTCAGCAGTGAAGTCACGGCAACGGGGTCAAAAAACCATCTTTGAACCTCAACTTACAATTTCGAGTATCATAACACATTATTATTGAATTCCTAAATTATTTCTTGTTTTTGAGTATAATTATGTTGTAAGCTATGCCTGTGCAGTTGTCTTCCGGCGATGGTTAGACAATGCGCATTTAAAAAATATCGGTTTTACCGAGGAGAAAAGGAGAATAAAAATGGCAGAAGGGACGGTTAAGTGGTTCAATGGAGGGAAGGGTTTTGGCTTTATCGAGCAGGACAGCGGTCCGGATGTGTTTGTTCATTTTTCGGCAATACAGGGAGATGGCTTTAAAACCCTGAACGAAGGGGACAGAGTCAGCTTTGATGTGGTTGAAGGACCCAAGGGTCCCCAGGCCGCCAATGTTGTAAAAGTGTAATAAAAAACATGCCTGTACGGTCATAAAAAAGCTCCATGGTCAACCATGGAGCTTTTTTATGCCAAGAAACCTCATAGAGCAAACTGCCGGGTTTTTGCCCATAGCCCATTTGAAATTTAAACGGTTCTTTCATAAGAAAGTTTAACGGTTATAGAAATTAAAGATAAAGAATCAACAATCAAAATGACAAAGTAAAAATCAGAAATGAATATTAAAGGATGGTTCTGAGATTAACTTTTTTGTAACGCGAGTTTATTGAAGTGCGATAGAAGGGGGAGATAGAGTCATTTGTAATCGGGTGCTTGGGCGTTATGCCCGTTTGGGAGTTCATGTCTTGAATCCAAGCCAGGCTTTCCAAAAGAGGCTGAGCCATTTTTATATTTTGATTTGTAATTTTGATTTTTGATCTTTGATTCTTAAGCTTGCAAAAAAAATTTTAATTTCCAATTTTTGCGTGGTTCAACTTAAACATGAAAAAGACATTAAATCAGGCCTCAAGACAGCATGGCCCGTCATTAGGGAAGAGATGATTCAAGTCAGCGAGATAGACAAATCGTATGGACAACAGATTATTTTCAACAAGATCAGTTTCTCGATCAATGCAGGCGAGCGCATCGGACTGATCGGCAGGAACGGTCATGGGAAAACCACGCTGTTCAGAATGATCCTCGGGGAAGAACACCCGGATGCAGGGGCAATCCGTATCCCGAATCATTATTCCATCGCCCATCTTTCCCAGCACATCCATTTTACAGAGGAGACCATCCTAAAAGAGGGGTGCTCGAGCCTCAAGACAACCGAGGACGGCAGAGATGAGACGTACAGGGTGAAGAATGTCCTCCAGGGACTTGGTTTCTCCAGCAAGGACTTTGACCGTCATCCGGATGAACTCTCCGGCGGCTTCCAGGTCCGATTGAATCTTGCCAAGGTGCTGATCTCTGAACCCAACCTTCTCCTTCTCGACGAACCCACAAACTACCTGGATATCGTCTCAGCCCGATGGCTGAACCGTTTTTTGCTTTCATGGAAGAACGAGCTGATGCTGATCACGCATGACCGGGCCTTCATGGACAGCGTGACCACGCACACCATGGGGATTCACCGCTGCAGGATCAGGAAAATATCCGGTTCAACCCTCAAATTCTCCCAGCAGGTCCTCCAGGAAGAAGAGATCTTTGAGAAGACCCGTGTGAACGATGATAAAAAGCGCAAGGAAACCGAGCAGTTCATAAACCGATTCAGGGCCCAGGCAACCAAGGCCAGTGCAGTCCAATCCAGGGTCAAGGCTCTTCTCAAGAAGGAAAAGCTTGAGAAACTCTCGGAGATCAAGACCCTGGACTTCGAATTCAATGCCTCCCCCCTTTCGGGCAAATGGCTCTTAAGGGCCGAGGACCTCTCCTTCTCGTTTAATCCCGAAGATCCTCTTCTGATTGACCGCTTGAGTTTTTCTGTGAGCAAAAACGACAGGATCGGCATTATCGGGAAGAACGGGCAGGGCAAAACCACCTTATTGAACCTTCTTGCAGGCGAACTTTCACCCACAGCCGGAATTATAGGACTGCATCAGGACTTGAAGATTGCCTATTTCGGTCAGACCAATATCAACCGTCTGAATCTGGATAATACCGTTGAACAGGAAATCCTTGGTGCCCATCCTGATCAAAACAGAAAAGCGGCCCGCAGCATCTGCGGAGCGATGATGTTTGACGGGGACAAGGCGTTAAAAAGAATAGCGGTACTCTCGGGCGGCGAAAGGAGCAGGGTTCTTCTCGGGAAGCTGCTCGCCTGCCCGGCCAACCTCCTGCTGCTCGACGAGCCGACCAATCATCTTGACATGGAATCCGTTGATTCCCTGCTCGAGGCCATCGACGCATTCAATGGCGCCGTCATGATCGTCACACACAGTGAAATGATCCTCCGCTCCGTGGCGACAAGGTTGATCGTTTTCGACGACAATCAGGTAAAAATGTTCGAAGGCACCTATCAGGACTTTCTGGACAGGGTCGGATGGAAGGATGAGATCGCCCCTGCCCCTTGCACCGGGAGCAAGGCACAGAAAAATAAACCCGTGAACAAAAAAGATATGAGGCGCATCCGCGCCGAAATTCTTGCAGAAAGGTCAAAGACTTTGGCTGCGCTTGAAAAAAGAATCCGCGAAGTTGAAAACACCATCGAGGAACTGGAAGAGCGCATTGACCATGAGACCCAGCTTCTTCTTGAGGCCTCACAGAATCAGAATGGTGAGTCCATAAAAAAAAGCTCCAAGTCCATCTCTGAATCCAGGAAAAAGATGGATCTTCTTTTCGGCGAACTTGAAGAGCTGACCGTGGAGTACGAAAACAAAGCCCGATCATTTGAAGAACGGTTAAGCGACCCGATCCAATCGGGCAGAGTATAAGAACCCGGATATGGCGAGGCTTTGCCCTGAACCGCCCTCCCTACTGCGTCTTCATCAGAATAATCTGCTTTTTCCCGACGGCAATATAGCTATATTGCTCGACTGAGCTTTCAAAACGGACCTTGCACAGGTTGATAAAACCCCGCTCATCGTTCAGCACGCTCAGGACACTGGATCCCTGGGGAACGAAGATTTCCGCCTTGATAAGGACAGTCGGTTCTTTGAACTCGGCTGCAACGGGCTGAAAACGGCCCTGCTGGAGGGCTGTCTCAGCATGTTTCGGCTCTTCCAGGGCCTCAAGATAACTGATGGCCCCCTTCTGGATAATCTGTGAACTTTCTCCCTTATTCTCTGACGACTGCTTTTCCGGCCGGACGAGAATAAACATATCCGGGCCATTCAACAGATCCGAGGTCCGGTCATAGCTCTGTGGAAGATCCACATAACCGATGACGCGTTTGCCGGAAACGTTCATGCGCACTCGGATCTTGACGACTCTCAGGCTTTGATCGTTCATAATGATCCTTCCAGATGGTGGCAGTTACACGCTCTAAGGAAGCTCAGGAGGCGCTTCTTCATCGGTTTGCACATTCTCCTGATTCTGCATGTTGTCCCCGTCCTGAACGTCGCCATCGCCTGCCGGGGGTGTTTCATTCTCCACACCTTCCTGGTCTTCTGAGGGAACCTCATCCTGGATTACACCTTGGTCCTGCATCGCCCCCGGATCCTGGACGACGACATCGTCCTGAAGAATGCCGTCATCTTCCGCACAGACAAGAGCTGGCATCGATAAGTTAAATAAGAAAAATATCCCCATGAATAAAAATGCAAACACCAGGCTTTTGAACATGCAGGAACCGCTTTTCTCTCTCTCACCGCACTTGAAATTAACCATGTTCATAAGTCTCTCCTTCTAAAGGTTGATGAACTGATCTATTCTTAAAAAATCACGGTGCTTTCTTTTAGATTGCCTTGGTATGTTTTTTTAATTGCAAGTATAGTTCCCGGCTAACCCATGCGTCCGTAGCCGCATATTTGACCTGGGCTTTTGAGAGTGTCTCTCTTGACCAGTTTGAAAGCTGCGCATTCTTGGTTATGCGGAACCCCAGCAGCACAGCAGCCAGACCGCGCAGACCGTAATTCTTGATCCCGGCTTCCCTGGCAACATCTCCCAGTTCGACAAAGCCTGACTTCCTGAAAAAAGCCAGCTGCTGGAGTTTCTTGATATCATCGTCCAGCGCAACCCCTGCTTTAACCACATGGGGGTTCGAAAAAATATCCCGAAGCATTTTCGGCAGGTTCAACTCCCTGAGCTGAAAAAGATAGACGGCCTTACTCCCTGCAAGCTGTATAAGCGCCGTCGGGTGCATCTGCCCCTTTTTGAATGCGGGTTTGGTTTCCGTATCAAACCCAAAAACCGTGTCATTGCTCAGCACTTCAATGGCAGCGATCAGTTCTTCACGGGTCCGGACAAGATGGACAGGGAATTCACACTTCCTAATCGGAAGCATATTGATCTCTTCCCGACTCATTTTCCGGTCAAAACCGGCCCTCTCCTTCATCGGGCTTCCATCCTATCTCTCATTAAAGGCATTGCCAAGGTTCATTCTCGTTCAGGAGAAAAAGTTTTGTATCACTCCTTCATATTCATAAACTGAAGCGGCACTTTCAGCTTGCTTTTCTTGAGCATCGCTATAACCGTCTGAAGGTCATCGATCTTCTTGCCGCTCACACGCACCTGGTTATCCTGAATCTGGGCCTGGACCTTGAGTTTGAGGTCTTTGATCATTTTTACGATAAGCCTGGCCGTATCCATATCAATACCATCCACCAGCCGGACTTCACATTTGAGCATTCCTTTGGAGGCCGGTTCAACCTCCTTGAGATCCAGGACCTTTGGATCGACCTTGCGTTTGACCATGTTGCCGATCAATTCATCCTGTACGGCTTTCATCTTCATGGTATCCTCCGTAATCAGGTGGATGCCCTGTTCCTTCCGGTTCAGGTTGATCTCTGTCTGCGACTTCCGGAAGTCGTATCGCGTGGCGATGACTTTCTTTGTAAGATTGACGGCGTTATCAACCTCCTGCATATCAATCCTGTTGACAATATCGAAAGAGGGCATGGATCATCTTCCTTTTTTACGCTTCACTCTTTTCTACTCGATGGCGCTGCTCACCTGATCGTAGAAATCCGTTACCTTCTCCTTTCTGTCCGACTCCATATGTGCCATGGCGGTTCGAGGGTGCTGATTCAGGACACCTGTGATCATGTAAGGGATAAAGTAACCCCAATCGATCTTTTTCTGCCAGGGGAAAATCTGGGTTTCTATGGCCTCGATCAGCGGGCGCACCTTGAACTTTGGGTTCTTCAGGAACGAAATAAGAAGTTCAAGAGGGCAGTTGCCGGCCCCGCGGCCGATGCCATACAGCGTGCCATCGAGGTAATTGACGCCGGAGATGATTGCTGAAATCGTGTTGGCAAAGGCCAATTGCTGGTTATTGTGGCCGTGAAAGCCGATGGTTTTGCCCGGCAGCCTCTCCAGATATTTTTTCGCGAGCATATCTATATCCTCTGAATAAAAGGCCCCGAAGCTGTCCACCAGATAGATGACCGGGACCCTGCTCCGGGAAAGATCTTCAAGGCCTTCTTCCAGATCCCGCGGCCCCACGGTGGAGACAGCCATCAGGTTGATGGTGACCTCGTATCCTTTGTCCATGCAATGGTGTGCCAGGCCGATCGCCGCATCGATCTGATGAACATAACAGGCGACCCGCACCATATCCAGGGAACTCTGGGCCTGCGGCGGGATATCGTCATACTCGATCCGGCCTATATCCGCCATAGCGGACAGTTTGACCTTTTTTTCTTTACCGCCGGTCACCCGGCAGAGATCATCCTCGGCGCAAAACTTCCATGGCCCGAATTCGTCCCTGGAAAAAGAACTCTCGGAGCTGAGATATCCGATCTCCATATAATCAATGCCCGCCTCGCTGAGCGCGTGATAAACCTTGCAGACAAAGGCATCGTCAAACTGCCATTTGTTCATCAAACCGCCGTCACGGACCGTGCAGTCAATCACCTTGATTTCTGGTCTGAACATTTTTCCTCTCCTTGTCGGATAATTCGGGAAACCCCTTTCTAAAACAACATGATATCTATATCTTAGTGGTCCTGTTCGTAAATATGGTGACGTACCGAGAGGGTCGTAGGGCGGCCTCATCAAGGAGCGTGACTGAGGCGTACCCCTCACCGCAAGGAGCGCAACGCCGAGGAGAACGCCCTACGGCATTCGAATGCCACCGTATTTACGAATAGGGCCACTTAGCAACAGCACGAGAAGAGCAATGCTCTTTTGGCCGTCACATATCTGTTAATCGTATTACAAATCCGGATTAAAATCAAGGAGAACAAGTATTCCTTTATTGGATATGACCGTCTTGCATGCCACCCATATTTCATTGCTTGTTCGTGAAAATCCGATGCGACGCCTCAATTCAACGCACTAAGCCTTGACGACCAGGACCGCGCAGCCTGCATTTCCGATGACCTTCTCTGTCGAGCTTCCCATTAAAAGTTTCTTAACCCCCGTCTTGCCGTAGGTCCCCATAACGATCAGATCGACCCCCCTGCCGCCTGCCGTTTCAACTATCGCATTGAATGATCTTCCTATTGGGGTTACCGCTTCTGCCGACACACCTTCCTTCTGTGCCAGTTCAACGGCTTTGTTGGCAAAGTTTTCTGCCTCTTCCCGCTCGCTTTCATCACGCATTGCCGAAAGTGCAATGAGATGGCTTCCGCAGCGTTTAGCAATAGCAATGGCTTCTGTGAGCGCAGCGTTGCTGTGAATCGAACCGTCAGTGGCGACCAATAGGTTTTTATATTCGATCCTGGCGGCTCTCGGGACCACAAGAACCTTGCAGGGGGCATGCCCAATAACCTTTTCAGCCACTTCACCCACCAGGAGTTTTGTAAGCCCTTTGCGGCCGCGGCGGCCGATGATGATCATATCCACTCCCCTTCTGGCGGCCTCATCCACAATCAGTTGATAGGGCTCATCTCCCTGGACAATAATGGTTTCACAGGCCAAACCTTGTTCCCTGGAGCGCGCCTTGACCGAGTCCAGATGCCGTCTTGCCCCTTCTTCAATAGCCCGTTCCACAAGCTGCGGAGCCATGCTCTCATACTCCGGATTGGTCTCCACCACCATCACGGCATAAAGCCTGCTCCCGCATTTTCCGGCGAAGTTAATGGCCTCCCGGATGGCCCCCTCGCTAAATTCAAAACCGTCTGTGACCAGCAATATCTTGTCAAGTCCGGATACCGGGCAGGATGGTGTCGCATTCATGATAACCTCCTATGTCTCTTGTTTATGGATGAGCTACAGTGCCTGATATCTTCTTCCGGAACCCCTGTGTTCCGGAACAATGCAATGTCTGATTCTTGGATCTGGTAGTTCATAAAGTGCATAATCCATACTACTTGACACCGAAATAGGCCAGGGTATCGGCGATGGCCTTTTCCAGGTCGTGCTGAATGTGTGTAAACTTGGCCTTGACATCATCGTGCAAGTGCTGGATGTATTCCTGAAGGGCCTCCTTGCCATACTGGTCTTCGATCATCCTTCCGTACTCGTACATCCGGGTGAGGTTATGTCGTTCGGCCTTTTTTTCCGGGTCCCCGTCCATCCACTCATGGACCTCCTTGTACTCCTTTCCGGTCTTTTCCAAACTGGTTTTAAAATGTTTTTCAACGGGCGGCATAATGATTTCCTCCATAAAATTAAATTTAAATCCTGGACACATAAAAAAGCTCAATGACAGCCATCCCTTTTTCGAGGGCTTCACGATCATCCTTCTCGGTTTTTCTTAACCCTCTCAGAATACCTTCTATCCCTTTTGATTCCTCACTCTGATATTTCCCATCCTTAATATCCAGATCATGCACAATCTCGGCCATCTTTTTCAAGGCCTTGTCCTGAAGACGAAACGTCCGCAGCAGAACCTCAAAGGTGCACAGATCCCCGACATGCGTGAATTCCCCGCCTCTCACATCAAACGTCACCACTGACTTGTCCAGGTTTTCTATCTCCTTTTCTTCCATGAACTGAAATACCGCATCCCTGTCAATAAAACGTTTAATCAGCCATGCCGAGGCGATTCGATCCACAAACGGTTTTTCCCGGGTGACCCATCTCTTCCCCTGATAGTCTTGAATGTTTCTTGTAACAACAGATACGACCTCTTTCTCCTTGCCGGCAGTGCCGGAGATCCCGCGGATCCCGGCCTCAAGAACTTTAATCCTCTTTTTCAATTCATTCCCCTCTTTCGAGGAGAAGAAATCCGTTTTTCTGATCTCTTCATATTCCTTCAGATATCTCTCAACCGCCTCGCTCAATCTTTTGGTGCTCTGGATGCCGTTTCCTTTACGGATACTGCTGACCTTCCTCTCCAGATCCTCCACCACTTCTGTAACCCTGTGGTAATCCTTTTCCCGCTGTTGATTAAAAATGTCGATGATTTCGCTTGTCTTCATAGTCTCCACAGAATCCACTTTCACAAAAACCGCATCACCACGCATCAAAGTCACCTCAGAGACCAGCCATCCGAAAAACTCGTAATGTTCCTCGCTGTGAGGCAGAATGTAAACAGCGCCTTTGAGCTGCACGGCTCCGGCCTTGGCCAGCTTTCTCCAGATCTTCATCCGGCTGCTGACGGGCTTCGAAGGAACACTGTAAAAAAAGAGAAGCCATCCTTTTCCTTTTTCTGTCTTATGGCTGAGGCTCTTCATCATGTCTTCCTGTTTGCCTCATTTAACTCTTTGATCATGCTCATCCCGTCCGCCTGATTGGACTCCATGCTGAGCGCCAATGTAACAGTTGATTGTAATGTAACACCTGTTACTCATTATGTCAAGCTGGACTTCCCATCTTCAAGGTACTGCGCTAAAAGCCTTTTAGAAACATGCGGTTATGAAATCAAGCGGCCATTGGCCGCGGGCCTGGATATGGCTGCGATGGCAAGGTTTGTTGCATATCCGACAAGGGGAGAGCGTGGCTTAAAGTAAAAACTTTTCGTTCAGATGCGGGATATGGATCTCTTTTGCCATACCCTTATTCCCGACTTCTTCCTGGAAAGAAGCCAGGGTGTTTCTTTCGCCGTGGACCAGAAAGAGATGACGGATTTCCTTGTTGTGCTGGAGCCAATCCATAAGGATCTCTTTGTCCGCATGGGATGAAAACCCCCCGATCGTATGGACCCTGGCGTTTACGCGATAGGTTTCACCGAAGATCGTTACCTCCTTTTCTCTGTCCACGATCTTTCTCCCGAGCGTTCCCTCGGCCTGGTACCCGACGAAAATAATTGAAGACTCCTCGCGCCAGATATTATGCTTGAGATGATGCTTGATTCTTCCTCCGGTACACATGCCGGACCCGGCGATTATAATCGCATGGCTTTTCATGGAATTGATCTGCCTGGATGCCTCAGCGGTCCTCGTGAGCTGAAGCCCTGGGAAGTCAAAGGGATCTTCATGACTCTGGAAGAACCCCTGGGTTTCTGGATCAAAACATTCCGGGTGCTTGCGCATAACATCCGTGATCTTGATGGCCATAGGGGAGTCCAGAAAAACCCTACAGGAAGGGAGCCGTCCCTGATCATAAAATTCCCTGATAAAAAACAGCAGGTCCTGTGCCCTCTCTATGGCAAAGGAAGGAATGAGCACATTGCCTCCCAGCCGGCAGCTCTCCAGGACGGCCTTTCGGAACTCCTCGACCGACGCTTCTATATTTTTGTGATTCCGGTCCGCGTAGGTCCCCTCAACAACCACCACATCCCCCCCGTCAGGAAATGATGGATCCTTGATGATGGGCTTTCCCCTGTTGCCCAAATCACCGGAAAAGATGACCTTGCCAAAGCCTTTGATCACGATTTCCAGGAACGCTGCGCCAAGTATATGTCCGGAATCCTTGAAGGTGACCTGAACCTTGCCGTTTAATGGGATGGACTGCCCATATTGGGCAAAGGTGCCGAAGTGCTGCAAGGCGTCGAGGGCGTCCAGGGTAGTATAAAGAGGCTCTTTGTGCGGGAGACCTCTACGGGCGTGGATTTTCTTCCACTGCCCGGCATCTTCCTCCTGAATATGGGCGGAATCCATAAAGACAATCTTTGCAATATCATAGGTAGCTGGAGTACAGATGATCTTTCCTTTGAACCCTTTCCTGACCAGCACGGGAATCCTGCCGCAGTGGTCGAGGTGCCCGTGGGTCAGAAGAAGATAATCAATCGAGGAAGGATCAAAGCCAAAGTCCTGATCATTCCTCTCCTCCCACTGCCGGTCCCCCTGGAACAGGCCGCAGTCCACAAGAATTTTCAGCCCTTCAGCCTGAAGGAGGTGACAGGAGCCGGTCACGGTGTCGGCCGCCCCATGAAAAGAGAGCTGAATGGTCATATGAAATAACCCCCTCACAAAAAAAGTTAACGCATGTTTGCCAGATTCCTTAATTTTTTCTAGTGTCGTGTCAACCTTGTCGTGTCTTTTGGTGTCCCCCCTCATCCTAACCTTCTCCCCTATGGGGAGAAGGGATGTTTGAACTTCCTCTCCCCTTGGGGAGAGGATTGCCTTCTTCTTATACAACAAAAAGGAGCCTGGGTATAGATTTATTTCATAAAAACATTGACATTTCACCGCTCTCCTATATAAGTATGCAAAAAATATTGTCCGCTTTTTAATACCCGCATACAGGATTCGCTATGGGGACACGCATTGTGGTCATGGGCGGCGGCATCTCCGGACTCTCCGCCGCCTTTTGCATCCGGGAAGCAGCTGCAAGGGCCGGACAGGAGATAGAACTCACAGTCCTGGAAGGCGAGGACCGGCTCGGAGGGAAGATCTGGAGTGTCCGGGACCAGGGCTTTCTTTGCGAGTACGGCCCCAACGGTTTCCTCGACAACAAACCCATTACCCTGGACCTGTGTGACCGCCTGAACGTTTCCGGCCGCCTGCTCAGAAGCAGGGATGAGGCACGAAAACGTTTTATATACTCCGAAGGCAAACTCCATGCCCTTCCGGAAAGTCCTCCTGCATTTTTCAGATCCAACCTCCTGTCTATACGGGGACGTCTGAGAATCATCGGTGAGCTCTGGGCCCGAAGAGGGCCAAAGGACCGGGACGAAACCCTCGCGGATTTCGCGCGGCGGCGACTGGGTCAGGAGGCCCTGGACAAACTGATCGGACCCATGGTCTCGGGGATCTTTGCCGGGGACCCGGAACAGATGAGCCTGAAAAGCTGTTTCCCGAGGATTGCAGAGTTGGAATCCGAGTATGGAAGCCTGGTCCGGGCCATGATCAAGCTCCAAAAGAAAAAGAAGGCGGCAGGGGAAGCAAAAACACCTCAGGCCGGCCCCGCTGGACCGGGAGGCATCCTCACCTCCTTTCAGGGAGGTCTGGAGGACCTGATCAATTCCCTGCACCACGCCCTTTCCCATGCAGTCCGTGTATCCCGCAGGGTCTCCCGAGTCGACAGAGGGCTGCATGGAGAGGCCCCTTTTCTGGTCCACCTCGAGAAAGATGTGAACCCTGTCCCGGCTGAGATCGTGGTCTCCGCAGTTCCCGCCTATGTGGCATCCAGTCTGTTTGCAGGCATGGAGCCCCGATCCTCGGAACTTCTGGAACAGATCCCTTATGCGCCGCTCTCCGTGATCTGCCTGGGTTACAGAAAAGAGGCCATCCCCATGTCTGTGGACGGGTTCGGATTCCTGATCCCGGGCAAGGAAGAGAAAAAGATCCTGGGCACGCTCTGGGATTCCAGCATCTTCCCCGGCAGGGCGCCAGATGGGTATGTCTCTCTTCGGAGCATGGCCGGAGGAGCGCGCCGCCCTGCATATGGACTTCTGAATGCGGATACCGTGGTCGCCAATACCCGTGAGACCCTGAAAGAAATCATGGGGATCCAAACTCCCCCGGAATTCATCAAACTCTTCCGGCATGAAAAGGCCATCCCCCAGTATACGGTCGGACACAGCAAACGGATTTCAGAACTGGAGCAGATCTTCGCCAAAAACCATCCCGGGATCTTCCTGACAGGCAATGCTTTCTACGGTGTTGGAATCAATGACTGCGTGCAGAGTTCGGAAAAAGTGGCGGACCGGGTTATCCGATTCCTACAGAAATAAAACGGCTCGGCTTGGCCCCTGTTATTTCTTTCTCCAGACATGGATCTCCTGGCCGATCTCCAGATCAATGGCCAGGGTGGTCTCCTCATAGAGGATGACCAGGGCGGGCTGTTTCTGATGCACCTTGATCAGGGTCCCGGGGAACAGGCCCATGGCGGTCAGCCGGTCCAGCCGGGCATGGTCTCTTGTTGAGATATAGGCGATGATCCCTTCCTCTCCGGCATCGAGTTCTTCCAGAGAGCCGATCAGGCTTTTGACCCGGGTCCTCCTTTCTGAACAACACAGGCCCGGCGGGATCGGTTTTCCATGCGGGCAAACCGTCGGGTGCCCCAGCAGGGTACAGATGCTGTCCGTGAGCTCCTGGGAGAGCACATGCTCAAGGTCGCAGGCCGATGCTTCAAATCTATCCGGGTCCTTGAGGACCAGCACATCCACAATCAGCCGTTCAGCCAGACGGTGCCGCCGGATAATCTCCCGGGCCAATCTATCTCCTTGGGGCGTGGTCCGGACCCGGCCGTCTTTATCCAGAATGATCATCTGCTCCTTCTGGAGCAGGTCGATCTGTTCCAGGGTCAGGGGATGATGCAGATGCTTCTCCTGCAGGTCGTTCAGAAGAACCTCACCCTTCTCCGCCAGGGTGCCGACCAGTTCCAGGGCCTCTTCCCGTTCCTCCTTGTTCATGTCTTCCCCTCCTATGATAAAACAGGGAAATGCCGCAATAGCAGATTCAAAACAAACCCCACCAGCACCGCATAGACGAAAATGAACGTCACCATGTAGAACGCCTTTGTCTTGCCGTGCTCTTTGATCATGACCAGGTAGTTGGCGAGACACGGGACAAAGAGGACCATAACCGTGACACCGACGGTGAGCTGTATGAGGTCCATCTCCCCGCCCTGGGCCATCCGGAACAGCCCGGCCGCGCCGTAATCCCGTCGGAGGAAACCGAGGATGAAGGCCTCGGCGCTCTTGGCCGGCAGGTTGAGAAGCCCCACCACAATCGGCTCAATCACCCGCTCAATACCACGGATCAGGCCCATCCGGTGGAGCAGGAAGAGAATGAAGGTCCCTATCATGAAGAGAGGGACCGCCTCCTTGAGGAACCATTTGACCCGGTGATAGGTCTTTATCACCAGATTGGAAATCTGCGGGACCCTGAGGGGCGGGATCTCGATCAGAAAATCCGAGGTGTTCCCCGGAAGGACCTTTGCCGCGAGATACCCTACGATCATGAGCTGCATCAGGACCGTGACGGCGACCACCATCAGAGCCTTCAAGGAGAGTCCTCCCAGAAGGCCCATGATCACACCCAGTTGTGCGGAACAGGGGACCCCCAGGGCAAGCAGAAGGGTGGCGATGATCCTTTCCTTTTTTGTCTCCAGGATACGCGTGGTCAGGGTGGCCATGGTGGCGCAGCCCAGGCCGAGGACCATGGGAAGGACCGCCCTGCCGTTCAGCCCGATCTTTTTAAAGATCTTGTTGGACATGACCGTGAGCCTGGGGAGATAACCGGAATCCTCGAGGACCCCGAAAAAGATGAAAAAGAAGCTCACCACCGGCATGACAATGGCCACAGAATAGGTCAAGCCCACAGAGAGAACGCCGTATTCCCCGACCAGAAGATCATGCACAAGCGGGATGGGGATCACAAGGTCAATGACCCGGGTCATAAAAGGCGTGGCATATTTGCCGAACACCACGGATTCCAGAAAGTTAACCCCGTAGCCTGCGCCCAGTTTCCCCACAAAGATGTACATAATATAGAGCAGGACCAGAAGGATCGGGACGCCGTAAACCGGGTGCATGGACAAATTCCCGGCTTTTTCCCTCCAGCCGGATGCCCGCCTCTCTTTGATGCTGACACACTGGCTGAAGATCCCGTCAACGAATGCCTGCCGCTGTCTCTGGATCACATACCCCAGGGGATCTTTGAATACCTTCTGCGTCTCCTCAAGAATCTGATGGACTCTCTGGATTGCGAGGTCCGGCTTGATCTCTTCCAGGAACTTCAGAAGATGTTTGTCCCCGGCAAGAAGGGTCAGGGAGAGAAACCGCTTGGACAGATGGATTTCCGGAAGAAGCGATGAAAGCTCCTCGACGGCCTTTTCTATGGATGGCGCAAAATTGAAATGGCGCTCGGCCTTCCGAAAATCGGCAAGGGATTTACGGATCTCTTTCAGACCTCTCCGCTCGGTGGCGACCGTGGGGATCACACAGATCCCCAGAAGCTTTGAGAGCCGGTCCTTGTCGATACGGATCCCCCGTTCCTCGGCCTCATCGTACATATTCAATACAAGGGCCATGGGAAGGCCCATATCCGAAAGCTGGGAGTTGATCAGGAGGGCCCGCTTCAGGTTCTTGGCATCGGCCACCTGCAGCACACCGGCATCCTCGGAACGCAGCAGGATATTCCGGGTTACCTGTTCATCCTCGGACTTGGGGATCAGGCTGTTTACGCCCGGGCTGTCAATGACTCTGATGTTTCCCCTCCCCCCGGACGAGGATTGGATAATCCCTTCCGAGACCTCAACCGTGGTCCCGGGATAATTGGAAACCGTGACATACCTGCCGGTGAGGAGACCGAAGATCACACTTTTCCCCACATTCGGGCTTCCTACAAGGATCACCTTTTTGGGTTCTTTACTCTGACCGGAAGTCAAGCTTTCTCCTCGATGACCGTTGCATAATATTTGGCAAATTTCAGATATAATAGTATAACCCTGGGCGGAAAACAATCAGGTTTTTTGTGAGTAAACGCTGCGCAGCAGGAGTTTTGACAGAGATGTATGAATTCGCTTGAATTTTCTCACTCTATTTTTTATGATACGCCTGACTCCATATAACAAAATAATCTTTTTCAGGGAAGGAGCGGGTCCATGAGATGCCTCCGCGTGGGAATGGCGCAGATCAACCCGGTGGTTGGGGACCTGGAGGGAAACTGTAAAAAAATTATCCAGTGGATTCGGGCTGCCCGTAAAAAGGGAGTTCAGATCCTCTCGTTCCCGGAACTGGCCGTAACCGGGTACCCGCCCAAGGATCTTTTGTTGAAACCGAGCTTTATCCGGCAGAACCGGGAATGCCTGCTGAAGCTCCTTCCGGAGACAAAAGGGATCTGTGTGATTGTGGGATTTGTGGACTACACGGATGATCTCTACAACGCCGCCGCTGTCCTGCATGACGGGAAATGGATCGGCACCCAGCACAAGATCTTTCTTCCGAACTATGATGTATTCGATGAGCACCGCTATTTTCAGCAAGGGACCCAAAGTTTTCTGTTTGATCTGGACTGCGCCCTTTTCGGGGTCACAATCTGTGAGGACATCTGGTTCCCGGACGGACCGGCCGTGGAACTGGCCCGGAACGGAGCCGAACTCGTGGTCAACATCTCGGCATCGCCCTTTCATGCCGGCAAGGCGGGCATAAGACGCGAGATGATCGCCGCGAGGGCCAAGGATAGCCTCGTCATCCTGATGTTCAACAACATGGTCGGCGGCCAGGACGACCTGGTCTTTGACGGCAGGAGCATGGTTGCCGACCAGCAGGGACACCTGATATCCCTCGGCAAGGCCTTTGAGGAAGACCTGATTGTATCCGGCCTGGCCCTGGAGGATGTCCGCCACGACCGGCTGAAAAACCCCCGGAACCGCCGGAGGGCGTTAGAAGCCAAAATGAGCGGCAAGGTTTTGACGGTCATATCTTCCAAGGGGATCACCCGCTGCGCCGATAAAGGCGCATGCAAAAAGAAACTCGGCACCAGAGAGAACCCCTTCCAGCTGCATGAGGCCCATGAAGACTATCATCCCTACGAAGAGGTCTATGCGGCGCTCAAGCTCGGTCTATCGGATTATGCGCGGAAAAACGACTTCAAGAAAGTCGTCATCGGGATCTCCGGTGGGATCGACTCAGCCCTGACGGCAACCCTGGCCGTGGACGCCATTGGAGCCGATCATGTGGTCGGGGTCTCCATGCCGAGCAGGATCTCCTCCATGGAAAGCGTGGAGGATGCAAAAATTCTGGCCGGGAACCTGGGCATCCCGTTGAAGCTCATCCCGATCCACGATATCCATGACGCCTTTATGGCGACACTTTCCAGTGTCTTCAAGGGCAGGAAAAAAGACGTCACCGAAGAAAACATCCAGGCACGGATCCGAGGGATGATCCTCATGGCCCTGTCCAACAAGTTCGGCTACCTGGTCATCAGCACGGGGAACAAATCCGAAGTGGGAGTGGGCTATGCCACCCTCTACGGAGACATGGCCGGGGGTCTGGCCCTGATTTCCGATGTGCCCAAAACCATGGTCTATCAACTCGCCCGCTACAGAAACAGCCTTGCCAAAAAACCGGTGATCCCGGAACGAATCCTGACCAAACCTCCTTCGGCGGAGCTTTCTCCCGGACAGAAGGACTCGGATACCCTTCCGGACTATGAGATCCTGGACGGAATCCTGCACGCCTATGTGGAACTGGATGAATCCGCCTCAGAGATCGTGGATCTCGGTTATGACAGGAAAACCGTTCATAAGATCATACGGATGATCGATAAAAACGAGTACAAACGCCAACAGGCGGCCCCGGGCATCCGTATTACACCCAGGGCCTTCGGCTCAGGACGCAGGCTGCCGATTACGAACAAATACAGCGACGGCTATAAAAAATTAAATATAAAGAATCAAAAATCAAAATAACGGAGTAAAAATAAAAAAAATATCAAGACGGGTTCTGAGATGGACACTTTTATGACTCGAGTTTAATGCCGTGCGATACAAGGGGGTGTTTCGGCATCTTGCCTGTTTGGGATCCTGTGTCTTGAATCCAGGGCAGGCTTTCCAAGAGGGGATGCACAATTTTTATATTTTGATTTGTCATTTTGATTTTTTATTTTTGATCTTTGATTCTTAATGCGTGCAGGAAATACTTTGATTCCCAATCTCTGCGTGGTTCAAATTGGACATGAAAAAAACGAATAAAATGATCCGGATCATCGGGGCCGGCCCGGCAGGGCTGTGCGCGGCCGTGCATCTGGCCCATGCGGGGTATGGCGTTACGGTATTCGAGAGGAACCCGGACGTGGGAATGCGTTTCCGCGGGGATTTCCAGGGAATTGAAAACTGGAGCACCGGCGAGGACTTCCTTTCTGCGCTTCAGGGGATGTCGATCCGTACCGACTTCCTCTGTCAGCCCTATACGCGGGGAGAGTTCTTTATGCGGGGAGGTATCGGAGGGACCGTGAATTCACAAAGGCCTCTCTTCTACCTTACCCTTCGGGGCCCCATGGAAGGGAGCCTGGACCGTTCATTGGAAAAACAGGCCCGGGAGGCAGGGGTCTCTCTTCTATTCAACCAGCGGATGAACCCGGACCAGGGGGACATCATCGCGACCGGCCCCGGAAAGCCCAATACCATGGCCAGCGGCGTGTTGTTCCAGACCGATCTTGATGATACCATCATGGCTTACCTGGACAACCGGATAGCGCCCTGGGGATATGCCTACCTTCTTGTCCGGCAGGGGCAGGCGACGCTGGCGAGCGTTTATTTCAAAGACTTTAAAAACGGGCCTGACTACCTTGACCGGAGCATCGAGGTTTTCCAGAAGATCCGCCCATTTTCCATGGAGGGGGGGCGGCGGTTTACCGGTTACGGCAGCTACTTTCCGGCCCGTAACGCTGCCCGTCATCATCGGCTCTACGTGGGAGAGGCTGCAGGATTCCAGGATTTTCTCTTTGGTTTCGGGATCCGGTATGCACTGACCTCCGGATATCTGGCCGCCCGAAGCATCATATATGGAGCGGACTATAATTCCCTCTGGAAAGAGGCCTTTGCAAAGCAACTCTATACATCGCTCTCGAACCGATACCTGTTCCAGTGGCTCGGCACACTGGCCCACCGGTTTGTGATCCGGGGGACCACAAGAGGAGACCCCTGGCGGTTCATGAACCGGCTCTACCAGTCCTCGATGTCCAGGCGGGCGGTTTATCTCCCGGCAGAACGGTGGCTGAAAGCCTCGGCGAAAGACCCATGTCAAAAGTAATAAGAGAGCTGCTTTGCTGATAAATTTTGGGTTCTTTCGCAAGAAAGTTGAACAGCGATAGAGATTAAATAAAGAATCAAAAATCAAAATGGCAAAGTAAAAATTAAAAATGAATACCAATACGGGTTCTGAGACGGGCTTTTTTATGGCTCAAGTTTATTGACTTTCGATTGAACGGGAAGATCTACCGAGTCATTCGTAATCGGGTGCTACTATGTCTTGCCCGTTTTTGATCTTTGATTCTGATTTCTGACTGGTTCAATTTAAACACGAATGAACCAAATTCTCAAAAAGGGGTAACGATGAAAAAAACAATTCTCTGGTCATTCCTGTTTTGCATGATCCAGACGGCCACGGCCTTTCAGTCCCATGCTGAATGGAATTACACCTTCATCCCCACTGCCTCGCTCGGCCTGGAATACGATAATAATGTCTATTGGAGTCAATCCAATGAACAAAGCGACTTCAACTATCAGGGCACGATTACACTCCCCGTTCATGCTACATCACCGGCCACGGATCTGAATCTCAGCTACCGGACCACCCGATTTGAATATTTTTCGCTCCCGGAGAATAACTATGGCAACCATTACATCACCCTGAATGCCTCGCACAACCTGACACAACGCCTTCGTTTATCTCTGTCAGACAGTTTCGCCAGTATGAAGGATTCGGATAGACTCCTGAGAAGCGAGGACAGCAATATAGCGTCGGACATCATCGTGGAAAAAGTCAGAAATGATTCCAATTCGCTGACCGGATCCATGGAATACTCCCTTTCACCCAAGGCCTCCATCAGCCTGAGCGCTACCGACTCCTTGTCCCGTTATTCCATTCCTACTCTATATGACTCCTCCGGCAAACAAGGGGCTTTCACGTTCAACTATATTTTAGATCCCCTGAATACCATCTTCACCTCGATTTCCGCAAACACCTCTAACTATGAAAGAAGCGATCTGGAGTTAAAACAAAACGCACTGTACAGCCCTTTAGGATATAATCCATTTAGCGGGAGTTTATCTTTTGGACTCTTTTTCAACTCCGAGTTTGACCGGTCTGAAAACAAGTCCGCCTATATCGGATGGACGCACCACTTCTCATCCACCCTGAATGCCTCCCTATACATCGGCACAAGAAAGACAGAAGATATCACAAAAAATCTCTCCCTTGTAGCCGGAGGAGGAGTGGAGGTCCCTCATGATCTTCCGGACGGAAGTCTTGTCTACTATACCATAGATTCAATTCCTCAACCCTTCCCTGCAGTGGCCTTGACCGGCAAACTGATTAACATCCCCGGCGCAGCAATAAAACCCGTCAGCGAGGATTCGCAGAAAAGTTCCGGATTGATTTACAATCTCACCGTTGATAAGACATTTCAGGGTTCAGATCTCTCCCTGTCATTCGACCAGAGTACCAATCAACGAGCCGCCTATGGGGGGACATCGGTCATCCGGTCTTACGGCGCCAAATATAACCACCGCCTCTCAGCCCGGTTAAGCGCCTTTTTGAACGGCCGTTATAGCCAGAATAAAAATGAATCGGACTCTTTACAAGATAATTATCATACCCTTCGAATCGGCACCGGCTTCAGCTACTCCATGACCCGCAACCTCTCAAGTTCCCTTTCATGGAATCATACCGTACAGAAGAGAGATCTGCAGGGTGCTGTGACGCCCCCCCGGACCGAACGGGACGTGGTCGCCTTGCTCTTCACATATAAATGGCCCCTCGAAAGATAAAGCGGGAACAGGAGACTCCACGGCGTGAATGAAACACAACTTTCTATAGTCCTCATCCTGATTTTGCTCGTCGTTTCCGCCTTTTTCTCGGGTTCTGAAACGGCCCTGACTTCCTTCCGAAAAACCCGGCTGAGGCACCTTGTGCAGGGGGGAGACAAGAAGGCCATTCTGGTCGAGCATCTTTTGAAGAAGACCGACCGGCTTCTGGGGACCCTCCTTGTAGGGAACAACCTGGCAAACTCTGCCGCCTCGGTTTTGGCCGGTGCACTAGCCTCCCATCTCCTCGAACCAGCTTTCGGGAAAGAAGCCGCCATGCTGTCCGCCACACTGATCATTACCTTCCTCCTCCTGATCTTTTCCGAGATCACCCCCAAGATTCTGTCCGCTCACCATGCCGAGGAAGTTTCTTTTCTGGTCGCCCGTCCTATCCAATGGCTGACCGTGATCCTCTCCCCCCTGGTGAGCGTGACTACCCTCATCTCCAACTTCCTGCTGAAGGGGGTCTTCCGGGGGAAACCCATGGGTTTCCGGATCTCCATGGAGGAAATCCGGTCTATCATCACCTATGGGGAGGAAGAAGGAATTTTGCAAAAAGAAAAAGGGGAGATGCTCCACGGAATCTTTGAAATCGGCAAGACCATTGTCAAGGAGGTCATGGTTCCCAGAACTGATATTGTTGCTATCGATATCCATGACTCAAACGAAACCATCCTGGAAACCATTATAGAGTCCGGCCATTCCCGTTATCCCGTCTATCAGGGGCATATTGATAATATCCTCGGATTTCTTTTTGTCAGAGATCTGATCCCTTACTGGTCTGCCCCCGGGGGATTTGAACTTCAGAAAGTCCTTCGAAAACCAGCGTATGTACCGGAGACCAAGCGGGTGGACTATCTGCTCGATGAGTTTCGAAAGGAAAAACGACAGATCAGCATCGTTGCCGATGAATACGGGGGGGTAGCCGGACTGGTCACCATGGAAGACCTTCTCGAAGAGATCACCGGAGAGATCCATGACGAATACGACGAGGAAACCAAAAAGATAGAACGTTTCCCAGGCGGGGCCATGATCCTGGACGGAAGTCTGACCCTCGACGAAGTCGTTGAAGAGACGGGGATCAAGCTCCCGGAAGGAGAATATGAGACCATTGCAGGATTTCTCCTGGACATCTTTGGAAAGATTCCCAAGGAGGCCGAAGCTATCTCCTTCGGACAATACCTGATTTCAGCGCATAAACTGGAGAGGCACCGCATTCTCAAGGTGAAGATAAAACCCATACAGAGCGAGACCGTTCAATAAATCCCGTTGCTCCCTGTCCCGCCGGTATCACGGAACTACGCGAGGCCGGGTTGTAACGGGGTCAACTACGAGGTCAATCCATGAGAAGAGCCTTTTCCATCTGCCTGATGATCCTGTTTTGCCTGGGATGCAGTGAGGCCGCGTCTTCAAAAGGGGATGAGATTCAGCCTCTTGTAAACCAGGAATACATCCGGGTCCTCCAGGAACAGATCGACAAGGCCCGGCAGGAAATCATCATTTCAAGTTTTTTGTTTAAAACATCATCGTCCCCCACAAGTTATACCCATCGTATCCACGCATCCCTCCGGAACGCAGCACACCGCGGAGTCCGAATCAGGGTCCTTCTGGAAAGGTCGGACAGAGACGAGATTAATCGCAGCAATGAAAAAACCGCCCTGCTCCTGAAAGATGCGGGCATTGAGGTCTTTTATGATGACCCGAACAAAACCACGCATATCAAACTGGTAATTATTGACCGATCCGTTGTCATCATGGGGAGCCACAATCTCACGGAAAGTGCTCTTCGGTACAACAATGAGGCCTCGGTCCTGATCCGGTCCCAACCCCTGGCTTTATATCTCCTGAACTACCTGAAAGCCATCTACCCTGGAGCTTTTAAAGAATAAGGATTGCACAACCCAAGCCTTGATAGTCATTCAGCGGAGTTCGGGAGACATGAACGTGCAACGAATGCCCGTTGAGCCCGCTCCGCTTGCTGCAAACCACGAGGAATGCACATATTTTGCATTTTCAATTTCCCTCTTTACAGAAAGCGCCGGATTGTATAAAATAAAACCATACGGAACTTATTGTAAATTCGGGGAAATTTCTTCAATCACATGATCCAGGACATCCGTCTACACGGCACCCTATCTGATAAGATTGAGTTCTTCACGACCATTGCCGGTCATGATATCAGCCATCGCTATTTCTTCGAGGAGGGAAAGGATCCGCAGCGGGGACCGTATACCCGGTTCTTCTCTCTCGGCAACGAACTGATTCTTACGCGCGATGGATTTCAACACAAAGGGAACGGCGGGAGCTTTTGTGAGTACATGTTCGGAGGGGAGCTGCCCATTGAAGATCTGATGCGAAAAGAGGTCCTGAACCGCCTGATCATGTATGGCGCCGTAGCCTCGGATGAGGATAAAGGTATTGACTTTATTTCTCGAAGCAACGGGTTTGAAGACTATGCAAAGATCTTCTTTGAAGGGAACACCATAACCAATTATTTTTTCTTTGTCTATTTCGAAGAGATCAAAGAGTTCCGCCGGCAGCAGGAATATATCCTGCGAAGCATGGGAAAACGCCTTAAACGCTCTGCTTTTGTGAGCCGGAGCGACGACCTGGGTCTCATTCAGGAAATCCTTACCGAGATGAACCGTTCCCGTTATCTCTTCTTCCTGGTCCGGATCGTCAACAAACACCACGAGGCTTTCTACAATCTGTATAAAGAGATCTACTACAAGGACAAGTCCTTCTCCGCGAAGGACGCGGAGAGAATCCAGGCCCTGGCATCTCATTACCGGATCAATCAGTACGATCAGGAGCGGATGAAGATCGACGTAATCTATAAACACCCTGAGAACAAACGGGTGATCGATGAATACAAGGATGTACTGATCGAAGGAGAGAGCAGACAGGAAATCAGCCATTCCCAGCAGGCCCGGCTAATCCGGCTGAGAACCCTCTGTGTGCGTAAAAATATCCCTATCGTCCTTCCCAATATCCTGGACGACCTGCTCTTGAAAAACAAAAAGCTGATGAAGGTGGACGAACCCGAGTACATCCAGGAAACCAGGGAGATCTTCGAGGGACTTTTCATCAAGGAAGGGAGCATTGAGAGCCTGATTACAAAAGACGATCTTGTAAAGCTTCTCTGGGCCAAAAAGAAAGCCACGGAATTCCAGGATCCGACATTCGACGGCATCCTCATGGATACCGTCCGGCTCTGCGATGAACTTTCAGAAAAACAGGGGAACGACTGGTCTTTGGAAAACTTCGGATATATCGTGACACATTTCGACCGGTACGACGCCACCTACATGATCATCAACCAGCTCGCCTTCAACGAAGAGATCGAACTGACCACGGACAAGCTCAGAAGCCTCCTGGGGCATAAAAAGGTATTTGATGAAACCCATCCGAGTCTCTTTCATGAACTTTTTATCCTCTCCGTGTTACAGAACAAATACCTCTCCCATTTCGGCAGGAAGAAGATCCTTGCCGTCTCTGAAGGGGTTCAGTGCATCGAGAACGGGGACAAAACCCTTGCAGATGTGGTTGAGGCCATTTCCGGGATCCAGGAGCAGCAGAAACTTTATTTCAAGGTCTATGAGAGCATAAAAGAAAGAATCCGGGACGTCTACACGAAGATCCACTCTAAACAACAGCGTGAAGCGATCCGAAGACAACTCTTCACCGAACTATCGGTCTATCTGGAAGTAAACAAGAATCTTCTGGATTATCTCCTCAACCAGGCCATACTGAACCTCAACAAGGAGATCTATTATACAGAAAAGCTCCTGCCGCAGATCATCGCCGAGCAGAATACCCGGCTCAGGCAGGATTTCTTCGAAAATAGCGGCCTGGACCGGTTTACCCTTGAGGAACTGGAACGGGAATACTATGAAAAGAATAAAATGGACGACAAGGCGCTCGTCGTCCTTCAAAGCAGTCTTAGCTGAAGACACTAAGTAAAAAATCCCCTTGATTTCCTTTCAGAATTTCTGCTATAAGATAACCTGATTCCCGACATGGTCCTTCACAGTCATATGTTCTGTCCTGCTTTTATGGTTTAAAATAAAAAGGGGTTGTTCATGAAAAGTTTAAACAGGGTGCAGCTGATAGGGAGACTGGGGAAAAACCCCGAGGTCAGATATACGGCGAATGGGTCGGCCGTGGCCAATTTTTCGCTGGCCACCAATGAGACCTGGACCGGGAAGGACGGACAAAAAAACGAACGGACAGAATGGCACAATCTCGTGGCTTGGGGCAAACTCGGTGAAATCTGTGGAGAATATCTGACCAAAGGGAAACAGATCTACATCGAAGGGAGGCTGAACACCCGGTCCTGGGAAGACAAGGACGGGAACAAGCGGTATACCACCGAGATCCGGGCAGAGAACATGATCATGCTGGGAGGTCCCGGTTCAGGTGCAGGTGCAGGTGCAGGTGCAGGTTCAGGTCCTGGTTCTGATCATACAGCAGCGGAACATGAGGCGCCCGACGGAGCCTCCACAATTGAAGATGACATCCCCTTTTAGACAATGGGAGAAAAACATGAGTGAGACATTAGCCATTGTCGTAGGCGGCGGCCCGGCGCCCGGGATCAACGGCGTCATCAGCGCGGCCGGCATCGAGGCGATCAACCAGGGCAAAACCGTGCTCGGTATCCTGGACGGTTTCAAGTGGCTCTCCCAAGGCGATACCTCCCACGTCCTTCCCCTGAATCTGGGCCATATCTCGAGGATCCATCTCAAAGGCGGATCCATCATCCGGACATCCAGGGAAAACCCGACCAAGAGCCCTGAAAAAATGGCCAACGTGATCCGGGCGCTCAGTGACCTCAAGGTCCGATACCTGGTGACCATCGGCGGGGATGATACGGCCTATACCTCGAGTCAGGTGGAAAAGGAAGCCAAAGGAAGGATCTCGGTCTGCCATGTGCCCAAGACTATTGACAACGACCTCCCCCTCCCGCCTGGCGTACCGACCTTCGGATATGAAACGGCCCGGGAACTGGGGACAAAACTGGTCGAAAACCTCATGGAGGATGCCAGGACCGCCGCACGATGGTACTTTGTGATCGCCATGGGAAGGTCCGCAGGATTCCTGGCCCTGGGCATGGGGACCGGCGCCGGAGCGACCATGACCCTGATCCCCGAGGAACTGGGCAAGACCTATTCCCTGCGCAAGGTCTTGAACATTCTGGAAGGCGCGATCATCAAGCGGCTCTCCATGGGCAAGGACCATGGCGTGGCCGTGATTGCGGAAGGGGTTGCTGCGCGTCTTGACCCTAAATCGTTCTCCTTGGTAAAGGATGCCCCCAGGGATGAACACGGCAACATTCGCCTGGCCGAGATCCCCTTCGGGACCATCCTCAAGAATGAAGTTGCCAAGGAGCTCAAGGAGATGGGGATCAAAACCACCATCGTGGCCAAGGACATCGGCTATGAGCTCCGCTGCAGCCCGCCGACCGCATTTGACCGGCAATACACGAGGAACCTTGGATACAGCGCGGTGCGTTTTCTCCTGGAGGGAGGCTCCGGCGCCATGGTCCTGTTCAAGGACGGCAAGACCACCCCCATCCCCTTTACTGAACTCATGGACCCCAAGACCGGGAAGACCCGGATCCGGACCGTGGACGTGCACTCCGAAATCTACCAGACGGCCCGGCGCTACATGATCCGGCTGGATCCCGAGGACTTCCGGGGAGACCGCTTATCGCGTCTCGCCCAAACCGCAAAGATGAGTCCCGATGCGTTCAAGAAGAGGTTCGGGGAGATATAACCTTATATATAAACCAGCTTGGAAATGAAACCAGACCCAGAGACCCCATGATGTTGGCTGCCTCCTACTGCCCAATCTGTATTTTGACTATTTAAAGAAAAGACAAGAATAGGAAAAAGTTTTCCTATAAATGGAATTTTTTTTCCGATTAATGGAAAACTTTTTCACACAAGGCTATTCATACCCTATATGATCAAACGACTGGCAAAATATGATACCCGAATAAAAACAGATAGATACATCCTAATTAAAATTATTTCAGCCGGATTGGGCAATGCGGGCGTGATGGTATAGTTCTTGCATAAAATCCAAGTGATTTTTATAAACAGGAAATAAACAAAAAATAAGGAGATCTCTCATGCGCAATTATTTAACGAAACTCAGCCTCAGCGCATGGCTTTTAACATCTATCGCCCTTTTCATGCTCGGCTGTTCCGGTGGCGGTGGAGGCTCATCCAATGCCCCTACAACCGTTGCCGAAGCATCGGAGCCGAACCAAGTCATGGCCCTTTCAATTCTGGACACCTACGATACATCCGGTGCAAGTTATTCCCTGCTGAAGGACGGGAACTACATCTACGTGGCTGATGGTTCCGCCGGACTGCTTGTCCTGAAAATTTCAAATAACTCAAAATTAGAAGAGATCGGATCCCTTAAAATCAATACCGGTGAAGCCGTTGCTTTAGCCAAATCAGGGAACTATCTGTATTTGGGTACAGCTTCTGATGGATTGCTGGTCATTGATATATCCAATCCAAGCTCCCCTATCATGGTATCCTCTTTCAACACGGATAGCATAAATTATCTCTCCATCGAGGGGAATACTCTATATATAAGCGGAATGAACTCTTTCAGTATACTCGACATCAGTGCTCCAACGGCGCCGGTCCTTCTGGGACAGATTCAGGGAAACAGTGCTTTCTTGCAGTCGGCTCTATCAAACAACGGGGCTTATGTCGCAGCCAATGATAATGGCCTGGATATGATATCGATCTCCGAACCGGCCTACACGCAAATCATTCAGCAAATCGATATCGGGTACAATATATCAACTTTGGAAAAATATGGAGACTACCTCCTTATGGCAGGGCAAGGGAGCGGGCTTTCCATATACAATATCAAAAGCACTTATCCATCGTTTGTATCTTCACTCGCGTTTACGGATAATGCTTCTAATCCCAATAGCCAGTATTCCTACAAGATAAAAATTCAGGGCGATTACGCGTATATTGCCAACGGCAGCAATGGCATTCAGGCCGTAAACATAAAAGATATCACAGCGCCATCCTTTGCTGCCCGCCTGGATACGCCAGGGTCTTGTATAGATCTGCTGGTTGACGGAGACAGATTGGTTACGGCAGACTCTGACAAGGGCGTTCATCTTGTAAAGATTGAGACAGGGCCTGACAGCGACGGAGACGGAATTATGGACAGCAAAGATGCCTTCCCCCAGGATCCGTCTGAGAGCTTGGATACGGATAAAGACGGCATCGGAAACAACGCCGATACGGATGACGACAATGACGGCGTATTGGATGCAGCCGATGCCTTCCCGCTGGACCCGGCTGAAAGTCTGGATACCGACAGCGACGGCATCGGGAACAACGCCGACCTCGATGACGACGGAGATGGAATACCGGACATAACTGACATTTACCCGCTCGATACGGACAATGACGGTATAGATAATATCTTGGACCCTGATGACGACAATGACGGCGTATTGGATGCGGACGATGCCTTCCCCCTGGACCCGACTGAAAGTCTGGATACCGACGGGGACGGCATCGGAAACAACGCCGATACGGATGACGACAATGACGGCGTATTGGATGCGGACGATGCCTTCCCGCTCGACCCGGCTGAAAGTCTTGATACCGACGGGGACGGGATCGGGAACAATGCCGATCTCGACGACGACTATGATGGGATCACGGATGACACGGACAAGACGGATGATGGTGTTTCTCGCTCTCTGGATACCGATAACGACGGGAAGAATAACGACGTTGATCCTGACGATGATGGTGATGGGGTCATGGATGCGGATGATCCTTTCCCGCTGGATGAACGTACGGCCATAGATACAGATGGCGACTTCGTGCCGGACAGCCTTCCGCCCAACCGGTTTGCCGTTATCGAAACAAACTACGGCACGGTCAAGCTTGAGCTCTTTGAAGACCTCGTCCCTCTGACCACAAGGAACTTCATCCATTTGGCGCAAACCGGGTACTACGATGAGTTGATTTTCCATCGTGTGATCGAAAATTTCATGATTCAGGGAGGCGACCCCAATGGGAACGGGACCGGAGGCCCCGGATACAAGATCATTGACGAGTTCCCAAAAGACGATTCAGGCAATCTTCTTTTGAAACACGATGGGCCCGGCATTCTCTCCATGGCCAACTCCGGGCCCAATACGGGCGGCAGCCAGTTCTTTATCACACTGGCTGCAACACCCTGGCTGGACGGCGTCCATACGGTCTTCGGACGTGTGGTGGAAGTGGAAGGCATGGACGTGGTACAGGCCATCGGCCTCGTGGATACCGACACCAACGATAAACCTTTGTCTGATGTGATCATGAACAAGGTAAGCATTACAGACAATTAACCAAACTAAGTGGCCCTATTATCGTAATAGGGCCACTTAGGGGAAAACCCGCCTGTCTTTCTTCTGTATTCAAGATACTCAGGAAAAGCATGAATAAGCTTTTTCTCTTCAATGCCTGCCCTGATTCTCTGGCCTAAAACAAAAAGCAGGGTCAGAATGATATTGATGATTGAGAACCTGAATATGAGGACCCCCACCGTCGCAACAATTTCGCCGAGGTAGAGGGGATGCCGTATATAGGCGTATATCCCGCGATACACAGGCGCCCTGGCCTCGACCATGATACTGAAAGACCGCTTCAGAAAGACCATGCCCGATAGCGTGATCAGATTGCCGGCGATGATCAGCGTCATCGAGCAGAGATTCCATCCCAGCAGGTGGTGCCTGTATAAACCCAGAAACCTGCTCAGAGGACTGTAAATCCGGCTGTCCGTGGAGATGTAATGCAATATCTCCACATTGTGATAAATGATGAGCGGAAGGGCCGCGCACACAAGGGGATATCCCGTTTCCATAAATCCATGGGGAAACTCAACCGCCCTTTTCCGGATCAGATACGCGGACAGGAATAATATAATGGTCAATGTGATCAGCAGGCTGTTCAGCCTGGCCACCCGATCGAATAGATGCCATCTCTGGACGAGATACCGAAGGTGGAACAAAAGAAAAAAAGCAAACAGCAGCAACCCGGATACCCTGCCCCTGATCTCTCTGCCCAGCATGGCGGCATTCCCCTCCCTTCACATTTTCATTCATAATACTCTAATCCGTCGGTAATGGACAACGATATTCCCTGACCAGCCGTCCGCTGCCGGACTTTTTACCTTTGGTTTTTCCAGAGAGCCCCTCTGAGATGGCCTCTCCGGCGAGGATGCCGCTGGCCGAGGCCTGGATCAGCCCTCGGGTAATGCCGGCGCCGTCCCCCACCACAAAGAGATTTTTGATCCTCGTCTCCATGTTCCGATCCACCTCGATCCGGTGGGAGTAGAACTTGACCTCCACACCGTAGAGGAGCGTGTGCCGAGAGTTCACCCCAGGAGCGATCTGGTTCATGGCCTCAAGCATCTCCGTGATATCCTTGAGGTACCGGTAAGGCAGGACAAAACTGAGGTCGCCCGGCGTGGCGCTTTCCAGCGTGGGGCGGACCGATGAGTGGGCAATACGATCAGGTGTGGACCGGCGGCCGTTGAGCAGGTCCCCCAGCCTCTGGACGATCACCCCTTTCCCCAGAAGGTTTGCAAGACGGCTGATATACCTTCCATAGGCAATGGGATCATCAAAAGGCTCGGTGAATATGGTGGAGACCAGCAGGGCGAAGTTGGTATTATCGGTCTTCTTTTCAGCATAGGAGTGACCGTTCACGGTCATGATGTCACCAGTATATTCGGTGACCACCTCTCCATAAGGGTTCATGCAGAAGGTCCGGACCTTGTCATCAAAGGTCTTTGAATAGTAAATCAGCTTGGATTCATAGGTTGCGGACGTGAGTTCCTCCAGAACCGCGGCCGGGAGTTCCACCCGGAGGCCGATGTCCACAGGACTCGGAATGGCCGCAAGGCCCAGGCGCCTGGACTCCCCTCTCATCCAGTCTGCCCCGACCCGGCCCGGAGCGGAAACCACAAATTTAGCGGAAATGAATTCCCCGTCCTCGGTCTCCACACCTTTCACCGTGCCATCTTTCACCCGGATGCTTTTGACCTGGGTTTCAGTCCTGATCTCAAGACGACCCTCCAGATCCTTGCGGATCCGCTTTAAAACCTGGTAGCAATTCTCAGTCCCCAGGTGCCGGACCTCCATCTCGACCAGCGCCATCTCCGCCCTTTTGGCCAGGGCCTTGATCCTTCGGGTCTCCCGGGTTGACCCGCCGTAGATTTCCGCAGGAGCCCCATAGTCCATGAACCGCTGATCGGCCATCCGGATCAGCTTTTCAAGTTCAGACTTTGGGACCAGTTCGCCAAGGAACCCGCCTACCTCGGTCGTCAGGGTCAGCTTCCCGTCGCTGAACGCTCCGGCACCGCCCCACCCCGTGAGGATGGAACAGGGCGTACAATGGAGGCAATGTCCATTGTTTTCCCGGGCAGGGCAACGCCTTTTTTCAATATCACTTCCCCGTTCGAGCAGGAGGATGTCGCTGATGCCCCGGTCAAGCAGGGTCATTGCAGCGAAAATCCCTGCAGGTCCGGCTCCTATGATGATTACGTCAGGCATATGACCCGCTTCAGAATACAGTTTTACATATCAACTGATTAAGAATGTTAAGCAGACATTTTAATTATACATGAATCTTACCGTTCTTCACAATTTTCTTATGCCGCATCCTGTGCGCCCCGTTACACCCCGGAATGGGAACCGGGGCCGGGGCTCTGTCAGAAGACCGGGCTCAAAATTTTGTCATTGACAAAAAAGTAACGGTCTTTATTGACCGAATCGATCCATATAGACCGCGTTTTGGGGTCTTTTTTAGGTAACCCGCCTGACTTTTTATGCATACCGGTGAAAAAAATAAAATTATTTGCACCGGACAAATCTGTACAGGTTGTACTAACCGATTTCAATTACTCAATATATTGTAACTTGAAGGAAGCTGCCTCTCCTTATGACTCGAGCGGAACAGGCCAGAGACAAAAACTGGCATACGATTTGCTATAACACCCTGTAGATTGTATTTGGGTCTTGACAAAAACCATGGATCTGGTTCAGAGAAAGGGAGGTTACCTCATGCACTGCGGCAAATGCGGTTCCAGGATGTTCAGAGATGATACCCGGTTTCTTCCTTTAAATCGTGATGAAGGCGGGGCCATCTTTTTTGATGTCTACTATAAATGCCCCATCTGCTCCAAGGTGGTCTTCCTCGGACTGGATGAACTGGTAGAGCGCGAAAACATAAACGTTGCATAACCCCCATTCCCCCAGGGGTATCGCAAGGGTACCCCACAAGTGAGTGGTTTTACCACTTGACTGCAGGAGAGCGTGCGGGCCTGGCTCACCCACATCATCTCCTGCAGTTATTTTTTTGCCTGAAGAAAAACCTCGCTGCAGTTCGTGTTGACAATATGACAGTTAGAATATAGAATCAACCATACTATTCAAAGAAACGGGAAATTCCGGTCCATGTCGTCAAGCCAGGCTTCCAACTGGATGAAAAGGCATACAAGGAGGTCATGAAACATTTTCGGTAATACCACGACTCCACATAGGTTATTAACAATAATGATCCCAGTTTACCAGGACCAGGACAAGATACTCAAAGAAGTTTCAACTATGGCATTCTTCCCGTTTGTGCTTTCCGGAGGGACGGGTTTGTCCAGGTTCTATCTGTACCACCGAGTCTCGGAAGACCTGGACTTCTATTTTACCGGCTTTGAATTTGATTTTCCGGCTGTCGAGAAAGTCATCAACGCGCTGAGGAGCAAGAACCTGAAATGCCGTCAGATCGGAACAACGGACAAGCCGGGGTTGCTGAGAGCGGTGTCTTACGTATGCGTTATGGACCAGGAGATTAAGCTCGATTTTCTCGAGGATCCTTTCTCCGGCATGTGGGATTCTGCCAGGAAACAGATCGCGGAAGGCGGGACCATTCTAAAAGTAAGCGATTCTGAGGATGTCATTTACGGCAGGCTCAAGGAAATAGCATCGGAGATATTTGAAGAAGGGCTGAAATCGTGGGATACCTGACCTGGGATGTAACAATTTCGGACGACGAGTTCAGAGAAATCCTGAGAGATCCATCGGATGAGAGGTTTGCCTGGTCTGTTGCCAGGCTTTTGTCGCGGGCTTCTTTCTGGGACGTATTCACGCGGTTCATCAGCCCTAAGGCTTTCCTTGAAGCCTGGCCACGCATCAAGGACCAACTCAGACTGGATCCCATAGGAATAGGACGCATCGAGTTCTGGGACTGGGTATTCGACAAGATACAGAGAGGATCGGGACTATAGGAGGGACGCACTTTCCCATGGGACACCTTCCCATGGGACGTTGTTTCTAATCATGCTTTTACTATCTCCCCTGCATTGCCCGTTCTATCGCCCGGACAATGCAGGATGTGTTAACACCCAAGTGCCTTGCGATCTCCGCTGCACATAGCCCCATTCCTCTCGACATCGATAGGCTATCGTGGCCCGCATATCGCTTACACCTCATCGCTTGCAGCCGGCCTTGAGTTCCTTAACGCTGATCTGACGGCCATTGCATTCTTCATCAATAATTTTCTCTATAGTTCTGCCGCTTCGCCTGAGCTTGGTCTGCCGGAGCTGCCGCTCTTCGGCGTCCTTGAGTATCTTGTTGACAAAGTCGGCGCCTCCCAATATGCGCTCGTCGTATTGTTCTTTCTGTCCTCTCCGGCGCATCGCAAGAACCTGAGACCAGCCTTGGCTCCGCAGGAGGCCTCCGCCGGTGAATTCTGCACCTTGACCTATCCCTATCCCTTCCTGGATGAACTTCCGGTATTCCGCTATGGCCTGGTGCCTGGTACTACCGAACTCACTGAGGAGGTGCTCGGTGTCCATCCAAGAGTACGATGCCTTCCCGATATTCCCGATAATGGCTCGGTGTCCGCTCCAAGGGCCTGTCAAGAAAAAGCATTGTTAGAAACAACGTCCCAAGAAGCGTTCTCTTTCTCAAAAACCCTAAAATATAAAATTACTTGCTTGGTCGTAAATTTAACTGTATATTATACGACATGGAGCTTAAATATGCAGAAATATAGATTCCTGTCAGCTTACATCCCCTCCTCAAACAGGAGAAGTCTGGTTTTGCTGACAGGAGCAAGGCAGACAGGAAAGACAACCCTTGCACGGGCAAAATATCCTGAGTTGCGTTATATCAACCTGGATGCGCCCGAAAACCGAGAGATGCTCAGAAAAATAACAACGCCGGTCTGGGCAAAAACCGTAGGCAATGCTGTTCTTGACGAGGCACAGAAAGAGCCTGTCATCTTCGAGAAAATAAAATATGCCTACGATGAGAAGGGGATATCCTTCTGTCTCATACTGGGTTCCAGCCAGATATTGCTTTTAAAAAAGATACGGGAATCGCTGGCCGGACGCGTGGCCATATTTGAATTGTGGCCTT
Organism: bacterium; assembly: GCA_919901565.1. Classification (GTDB taxonomy): domain Bacteria; phylum CG2-30-53-67; class CG2-30-53-67; order CG2-30-53-67; family CG2-30-53-67; genus CG2-30-53-67. The sequence continues at coordinate 7,850 of CAKKPE010000107.1, read as the reverse complement.
TGCTTATGAGCGAGATTCACGGAGAGGATAATGCGACAGAGGTAAAGCCCCCACTTCTTGACAGCTTATTTTCCAAAAAAACATTTGATGAGGTCTTTGAAAACGTTCCGCCGGTACTCCTTGACATGGAAGACAGCAAGGCCCGTACTGCAGAAAACTATATGTTTAAATGGGGTGGTATGCCGGCGCTGCTTCCTTTATCTGATGACGAGAAATGGAAGTGGTTGAAGGATTATGAATATACCTATCTTGAAAGAGATCTGTCCGATCTGGCAAGGCTGGAAGATCTTGAACCTTTTACGAAATTCCAGAGGCTCTCTGCATTGCGCTCCGGCAAGCTTTTAAATTATTCAGAGCTTGCCCGGGATGCATCGGTGAGTGTCGATACTGCCCGCAGATATCTGGAATATCTCCGTCTTTCATATCAGGTCATGCTCCTTCAGCCTTATTATCAGAATATTACCAGTTCAGTAATCAAGACACCGAAGCTCTACTGGCTTGATGTCGGACTTTTAAGACGGCTGAGCGGCCAGAGGGAAGAATTTTCAGGAGAAATTTATGAAACAATGGTTGTCAATGAGATCTTCAAGTGGATAAAGACTGCGCAAAAGAACGTAGAGATATTTTTCTATAGAACCCGCTCAGGTCTTGAACTGGATCTGCTTCTAAGTACCGAAAACGGTTTCATAGGGATCGAAATTAAAGGCCGTGAGATGATTGTCTCTTCCGACATCAGACCCATGAGAGAGATCGCATCAGTCCTTAAAAAGAAATGGCATGGAGGTCTTGTTGTTTATCAAGGCAATGAAATAAGGAAGCTGTCAGAACCCGGGATATGGGCCGTACCGTCAAGGCGGCTATTTATCTAATTTCGTAAATCCTTGGCAAAACTCTCTCTGAATCGGGTTTTCACATCTCGCTCTTAAGAAGATCGAAGACCTTGTCGCGGTGCACCAGATTGCTGCGTTGACCTTCTTCTATGGCTCGGATGAGCCCCACATCTTCGAGGGCCTCTTCCAATACCTCGCATAGCAAATCCCGCCGCTCATCGAGGACTTCACGAAATGCCGTCTTAACAAGGTCCTTGAGCCGATCCTCATCGGGAAATAGGGGTATCTACTTGACTCCACCAGGCACAATATGTGGTGTCTCTCTGCAGCACCAGATTCCCGATTAAACCTTCGGGAATGACATTTTATCAAGCAGTTATTTGTCATCCCCGAGTGTTTCTATCGGGGATATGGTTTCAAGATATTGGGGTCGGTGGAGTCAAGTAGATACCCCTATTAGATAAAGCCTTCTACCATACATAGGCGATACCGAAGTTGACCTGCCACTGTTTGTGGTCGAACTCGGCATTGGAGTGGAACTGGTCGATCTCGGAGCCCTTGCTATAACTATCTCCGCTCGTGCTGCCAGGAGAAAGATCGATGTATCCGTCTCCGTTACCGTCCACATATGTGGCCGGGTCGCTTTTTTCCGTACCCTTGGATTCAGTCGTATCCAAGGTAAAGGCCGTACTTGCGGCAAAATCGAGGAGCCAGTGATCGCTCAGTTTATAGCCGAATCCGGCTGAGAACTCGTCCTCGGGCTGCATATTGAAGGTAAAGGGGATATGATTAGCGGTGAAGGTGTTGTTGGAATGCTGGACACCGGCCCGGATGGTCCACTTGTCCCCAAGGTCATATTCCGCCCCAAGGGAGATACTCCGGATGGTGTTGAAATCCGTGTACATGGAAAAATCAAATTGCCCCCCCTCCTCCACGCCGAGGAGCCAGTCAAAAAACGGGCTGCTTCCGCTTCTGAGATTCAAGGTAAAATTATCCCCGACCATGTCGTTCATGTAGATCTGCCGGTATTCCAGGGAGAGCAGCAGCCGCTCCGTAGGCCGCCAGGCCGCGCCGAAAGCCAGCTCTCTGGGCATGGCAAACTGCATATAGGGGTCGTAAAAGGCTGTCAGATTGATGTAGCGGACGTAATTGTTGGCGTCCCGGACCAGGGTCGGTGTTCCGTCCTTGTTGGTGCCGTTGAAGAACCATTCCATGGCCTTCTGCGCCAGGACGTCCCCCTGAGAAGCCGGGTAATCAATGGTGCCGAGAAGGGCATTGAAGAACTTCGGCCCCCGTAGCGTTTGTGTCCCATTTGTGAGATAGGACGTACCGAATGTGGAGGAAACGAACTCCCCGAACTGGGCCGTATCATAATAGAATTTCCTGAACTGGTCCGAAAAATCAAACATCAGCTCTCCGCCCTTGAAATCCATGACCGCGCGGGACTTGTAGCTTGCGCTCAGGACCAGTTTGTTGGAACCGAAGGGTCTGTAGTGAATACCGGTTCCCCAGCCGAACCCTCCGGCATAGGCATTTTCCAACTGCCCGTATCCCTGAACTTCCTGGTAGCCAAACTGAACGCCACCGAGATTGGGATCCTTGAATTTGCCGGAAAGGACCCCGCCATAGTTGTTGAGTCCCAGAGCTATCACCTCTGCGGGGGCAGATGCTCCCAATTTCTGACCATTATTAAAGGTTCCCGTCCCTTTCATGATTTCGGATCCGGTCCCCACACCTTGGCGGAACCTGAACGCACCGCCTACCACGCGGGCGCTCACCCCAACGGACAAGTAATCATTCACCTCGTATCCTATGGCCGGCCCGAATTCCGGGATTTTGAGGTCCGTGGTATACTCGGTGGTCACGAAATAGGCCTGATCCGATGGCGTGGTCAACTGCTGGCTGTCGGTCATGGGGAGATTCGCTGTTGGCTGCCCCGTAATGGTCCCCCGTCGTGTCTGGGCCAGAGGGACCAGGAAATCATCAGCCCTGTTAGAGGGGGTGTCGTTTGCATCATAGGGAAGGACAAATGAGAAGGGAGACTGCTTCATGCGGTAGTTAGAACCCCCTCCGGCCCGGCCCACGAAACCCGCCCCGAATACGGTCTTCTCTCCGATCCGCATGGCAAGCCCCATACCGCCCATGATGAAGTAGTTGTTCTTGGCAGTCCTGCCGCCGGAATTGTTGTTCAGCAGAAGATAGTCCTCAGGAATAAAGCCTGCCGAGGTGGCCCGGCCGTTCTGCCCGTTCTGCGGATTCACATCTTTGTTGTTGAAACTCAGATAGGGTCTCAGAAAGATCATGTCCATGTCAAAGCGCATGTCCCTGATCTGGGTCAGGCCTGCGGGGTTATAGACCGCAGGAGAAATTGCGTCATCGGAGATGGCATCAAAGGCGCTTCCCAGACCTGTTGCCCTTGTCCCGTACGCATGGGGCATGGCCCCACGGGTGGCCATGGCTTCGGTGGCGATAAAGATACCCACGAGCCCCAATACCAGCATCAATACGATTCTTTTCATTTCTGCCCTCCCTGGTTAGAAATTAGTATCGTCAAAAACTAACCACAGAGAACACAGAGAAATCCTTCGATACCAACGAAGCAGGCAAGATTTAGATTTCCTCCCCCTCTGTGTCCTCTCAAACTATTAGTCTTTTGATTCCGTTTTTTAATCTTTCTACATTAAAATTTATCAGCAAGCCAACTCTCTTATTCATTGCCCTTAAGTAAGTCAGTAACTGTGCTTCATATATTTTGTTCATAGCCTCTACGGCTTTCAATTCTAAAATTATCTCATTTTCAACCAAATAGTCTATTCTGTGTTTGCCTATATCAGCGCCTTTATATTTGAGGCTTATCGCTTTTTGCTTTTCGTATGCAACCCCTCTCAGCCTGAACTCTTGAGCTAATGCCTCTTCGTAAATACTCTCCAATAAACCTGGTCCTAAAGCCGAATGAACCTCTATAGCGCAAGATATGATCCTTTCAGTTTTTTCTTTTAAAGGAAATTCATTTGGAGAACACAGAGTATTTCTCTGTGCACTCTGTGGTTTCATCTCTCATCCTTTTCTCATTAAACTTTTGACATTTCCTTTAATGGAATCCGATACGGCAGTCAAATATTCTTTAATCGCATCACAAATATTTTCCAATGCTTCCTCTTCAGTTCCACCTTGGGACCAACATCCAGGAAGCCCAGGACATGAAACGCTGTAGCCTTCAGCGGTCTTTTTAAGCACTATTTTGTATCTCATATTTTCAACCTCCTTACAAAGGAGGGCGACTTGATGCCTTCATAAGATCAAAGAGAATAAAAGCAGTTATCCGCTCATCCCTTCTCAGATGAAAAATTATAGTAGAATAAATATTTTGAAGCAAGCAAAAAAAACTGAGAGAAATCGACTTGAAAACAGCGGGCGGGAACAACGTTCCCGCCCGCATAACCGTTCTTATTTTACCCTTTTCCTGGCCAAACGGAGGCTGTAAAGGACAAACAGGGGCAGCAGGAAAACCGCCGCATCCATGGTGTTCGAGTAACCGGAGATGGCGCATCCTCCGCCGCCGCCGCCTCCGCCACCACCGCCGCTAACAGACGTGTCGCCTCCGGTGCCGGACTGTCCGATCACCACCGGATCCACAATGATCCCATTCTCCAATCCGTCTTCATCGCCAGTGTGGCCGTCGGTCACCGTAAACACCACCGTTCCACTGCCGGAAACATCCACATCAGCATCCATTTGCTGGAGCTTGCCGTCTACAATCTTGTAAACAGAAGGATTCGTGATCCCGTTGGGAATTTGAATCGTTACGGTCACGGTTGCTCCGGGTTCAAAGGTGGTCAGATTATACTCGATGTTGTACTCCAGGACCATGGCGCCGTCCGGCAGATCAACCCCTGTCAGCTTGGGATCTGAAGGATCCAGAACCTTGGCATAAGTCAATTGGGCCTGCTTGGTCAGCTCTGTTACCACGCCATTCTTGTTCATCCCGTTGGTGTTCCCAACCTGGATCATGGTCTGTACCCCGTCAGCGCCTTGAACATAGGCCTGGGTATTGTCCTCTGAGAAATAAGACGCCGCATCATTCGGGAAGGGATCAAGCCCGTCCGTGATCCCGTCTCCATCCGTGTCCACAAGAGTCATAGCGTCGACGTTGTTATCGGCGTTCCTCAGGTCTTCCCCGTCCAGAGTCCCGTCAAGGTCCGCATCCGGGAAAAATTCGGTCCCTATAGACTCATCACTATCACACATCCCATCCTGGTCAGAATCCATGCACTCGGTACAGGTTTCACCTATGCAGTATGAACCGCCTGCCAGGGCGATAACCGACACGATAGCCTCGGAACTGGCCGCACCCTTGCTGTCCTTGACGGCCAGCCCGAATGTGTAGAGTCCGATCCGGTCAAGGGCGATGTCCAAACTCGATGCCGTTGGATTCAGCACCACGACGCGGCTTCCCAGTGGCTTCTTGATCAGCCGCCATGCGTATTCTTCAACGGCATCTCCGGCTCCGGTATCGGGATCAGAGCTCTGGGCGCCGTCCAGATGGACCGTTGCCCCTCCGGACTCAACCTGGACAATCATATCCGCGCCGGCATCGGCTGTGGGAACGTGGTTCTTCGATGATCCGAGATAGATGATCCAGCCATTTAACACATGCCCGAATGGCGCGCCTGCAAAACCAGGAACACTATTCGGGACATTCCCGGCGGCAGCCAGGGTCACAGACCAGAAATCATCATTAGCAACTCCGTCTCCATTGAGATCCTTCGTCGAAACACCCAGGTACTGGGCCCGGATCCCCTTATGAGTTTCACTCGTATTATCATATGATTCCGTCCCAAGAGGAGCATAGGGGAAGGGAATCTTCGTTCCTGCATACTGCGTATCCGCCATTGCCGTATTCAGATCCAGTTCCAGTTGCCCCGGTGTGCTGCTGCTTTGTCCGGAGTACTCTCCAGAATTTTCCATAGTCTCCAGATATGAGGTATACTCACCTCCGGGTGATGTGAATTTCGCAATCCGGTAATCCCCAGGGTAACTCATCTGCCCGGATGCATCCGGCTTCTTTGTCTGGCCGGTCAACGAGATACTCCCACTGCTATTAGTAAAATAAATCAGACCGGCAGGTTTGAGAAGATCTCCGGCCTTTTTAAGGCAGTTGTCCCCATTGGAATCACAGCCGACATCTTGAGGATAGACCATGCTCGGAAGGTTATTGCTTCCCGCGATCGCCTTCCATTTGCCTCCCATCCAGAAGTAGGTCTTGAGCTTTGTATCCTCCCCGGAATTAATATGCTCCTCATCCGGATCAACTACGAAAACATAACTGCCGTCAGGAAGGTCTTTCCATGCCTCGTCTATCACTCCATTACAGTTGTTGTCAATCCCGTCATTAATTTCCATGGCGGCAGGATTTACATTTTTATCGTTATCATTACAATCCGTCTCTGCAGGGTACCCATCGCCATCCAGATCATCGTCCCGAGTGGGATCTATGGTGTTTGTTTTATTCGCTTTATTGGCATTCAGGGTAATCTGAGCGCTGCAGTCCTCATCAGTCCCGTTGTAGATGCTCTCTTGCGCTCCAGGATTGACTGCAGGATTCACATCGTTGCAGTCTCCGACGGCTACACTGAAACCGTCTACATCGTGGTCCACGAGGTTGGTATTGGATGCCCCTGCATCCACGACCACACCCTTCCAGACCTCGATGTAGGGTACCCCAGCGAAACCCGCCCAATCACTACCAATAACACCAGCGTATACAAGCGTCACACTGAAAGTGCCATCCCCGTTCGGTGTGATCCGGCTTCCGTGGACCGTTCCACTATCGTTAGACGAGAAATCCGTGGTGAAAACACCGTATTCACCGGTTCTCTTGTCAACATTCCAGCGGCCGCCGATAAACCAGGGGAAGTTTTCCGTTGCACCTGTTCGGCCGTCCGGCACGAAAGTCATGGAACCAATGGACCCGATTGTGCCGTAAAAAGACCCCATGGGGCGGCATCCGTTACCCTGATAGTCCAATTCCGCGCTGAAGGCACATCCATTCGGATCGTATTCCGTGGCAAAGTCGCCGCCGGCTGTGTCGTAAAAAGTATCGAAGTGCATATCCTCGGATGTTCCAGTCGTTCCTGTAAAGGTCGTTCCATCCGGACCGGTTGTGAACCGGATAATTGCGCCGTACCCATCGCCTGCTATTCCGGAACCAAAACCTGTCACACCACTGATGGGATAAGATTTACCTTGATGAATGAAGGTGGTACCGGTCGGATCAGCAGTAATACCGTTGTCAAGGAGCAAATTGGATCCCGCTCCGGGAAGGGCAGCGAAGGTAAAAGACGAGTTCAACTGGCCGGTATTCTCATCCACGGCCGCGATCACGAGCTTCCCTGCCAGCAGGGTGGTGGGAACCGGGAGTATTCTCAGCTCATAATTATGATTGGGTTGCAACCCCACATTCACCTCATCAACAACGCCATTGCAATTATCATCTTTCCCGTTTCCGGAAATCTCGCCGGCGCCGGGGTTGATCTCCGACTGATAGACATTGCAATCCGTGTTGTCCGTGACATAACCGGCAGGAGGGGTTCCCGCGCAGGTCTCTGTCTTGTCATTCTGGTCTCCATAGCCGTCGCCATCCTTGTCGGCGTAGTAAACATTCTTGACCCCTTCGTCCACCTGGCCGTTGCAGTTGTTGTCAATGAGGTCGCAGACCTCTACCGCGTCAGGATGCCGGCTGTCATCGTTGTCATCGCAATCAGTATTGGCAACAACAAAAGCTCCTTCGCTGTTAGCCTGATCCTGACTGCACGCCTCTATATCATTAAAGGGGTTACCATATCCGTCACCATCTTCGTCATGGTAAAAGATCGTCGTGGCCCAGCCCTCATCGATCTGGCCGTCACAATCATTGTCTTTTCCGTCGCAAACTTCCGCCGGCAGAGCTCCGCAGGCGCCGCAGGCGTTCTTCAATCCCTCGTCTATCTGGCCGTCGCAATCATTGTCAACACCGTCGCA